>JACIYW010000177.1 GCA_014359745.1 Paracoccaceae bacterium
TCTCGCCCAGTTGCGGGGCCTTTTCCAGCACGACCGACGCGATGCCCTTGCGCGCCAGACCGATGGCGGTGGCAAGCCCACCGATGCCGCCACCGGCGATGATGACAGGGTCTTGAGACATGACTTCCTCCTACGCCGGGGCGGTTGCCTTCGAAACGACCCGATCTGACGAACTCAGGCCTCTGCCGGGCCCAGGGTCAGGCTGATCGGTTCCAGCCCGTCGATGCCGCCGGTGATCACGTCACCCGCCACCACGGGGCCAACGCCCGCGGGCGTGCCGGTCAGGATGATGTCGCCGGGGCGCAGGTGATAGTAATGCGACAGATGGCTGATCAGTTCGGGCACCGACCAGATCAGATCCGACAGATGCGCGTCCTGCTTGACCACGCCGTTCACCTCCAGATGGATGCGCTGCGGGCCGATCCCGGCCACCGACGCCGCACGCGTCAGCGGGGCGAGGACGGCGGAATTCTCCACGTCCTTGCCCAGATCCCAGGGCCGCTGCTTGGCGCGTGCCGCCAGTTGCAAATCGCGCCGCGTCATGTCCAGCCCGCAGCCATAGCCAAACACCGCCTTGGCCGCGTCATCGACAGACACCCGGAACACCGGCGCGCCAAGCGCGACGACCAGTTCCATTTCATAGTGAAAATTCTCGGTGCCGGGCGGATAAGGCACGGTGGCGCCGCTGGCCACCGCCGCACTGGGGGCCTTGGTGAAATAGAACGGCGCCTCGCGATCCACCTCGACCCCCATCTCGGCGGCGTGGGCGGCATAGTTGCGCCCCACGCAAAAGATGCGGTGGATCGGATAGGCCGCCGCCTCGCCCATCACCGGAATGGTGGGATTGGCGGGGATATCGAACAGCAGATCGGTCATCGGGCGCGTTCCTCGTAATAGCAAAGCCGGGTTTGCAGCGGGCGGTCATGGATGCGGATGAGAAACGAGTCCTCCGCCGCCTCATGGGTGATATCGGCAAAGACCGGCGCGGTGAAGGTATCCTTCGCGCCCCACTCAACGGTCTGGCCGTTGATGGTGGTCTTGCCGCGCCCCTTGACAACATGCCAGGCGGCGGAAGTGGACCGCAGCGGCGGGCGATGCACCTGCCCCGCGTTCAGCATCATCGCGGTGAAGCCCATGGTGGGCAGCACATCATCGCCGGTTTCGGGGTTGACGTAATCAAGCTCGGCCACGCCGCCATCGCCATATTTCATCATCTCGCGCAGCGCGGCTTCGGTCCGGGCCCAGGGATAACGCATCATCGGATAGCGCCGCGCGGAAACACCGCGCGTGCGCGACGGCGCCAGACCCGACGACAGGTATTCCACCTGGCTGGCATCGGGGCGGTTGCGCTGCGCCTGAAGCGGCGCCTCTTCGGCATAAGACCCCTCAAGATACACAAACAGCGGCAGGTCAAGCGCATCAAGCCAGATCACCGGCGCATCGCCTTCATGGCCGTGGTCATGCCAGTCGCCGCCCGGCGTCAACACCAGATCGCCATCCAGCATCGGCAGCTTTTCCCCGTCGACAACGGTAAAGCCCCCCTGCCCTTCCACGATGATGCGCGCCGCCGATGGCGTGTGCCGGTGCGCGGGCGCGGTTTCGCCCGGCAGCAGCAACTGCATGCCCAGATAGATCGACGACGTCGCCTGCATAGCACCCGCGCCCCGTCCAGGGTCCGATAGTACCAACACCCGGCGTTCGGCCTTTTCCACCGGCGTCAGTTCCCCCGCGCGCAACAGCAGCGGGCGCAGCGCGCCGAAATTCCAGTATCCCGGTTTCGTCACCGGATTGGGCTGGCCATGCGGCAAAACATTGCGCATCATCGGCCAAAGCGGGGCCACGCCCGCCGCCGCCATGTCGTCGCGATAATCCTGCGGCAGATCTTCCAGCGTTCCAAGCTGTGTCGACATTGCATCCTCCCCAGTCTGAATATGCGTGGTATACTTATCATAAGTATACTTGTCAATTCCCTGAAGCAGGGTAAACTGCCGCCATGACCGAAATCCATCATATGGCCGGGCACCTGATCCGGCGGATCAACCAGATCTCCGTCTCGCTGTTTCAGGATCGGATGCGGGCCGAAGGGCTTGATCTGACCCCGGTGCAATTCGCCGCGCTTTTTACGCTGCGCGATCATCCCGGCGTCGATCAGGCAACGCTGGCCGGCATGATCGCCTATGATCGCGCCACGATCGGCGGCGTGATCGACCGGCTGGAGGCCAAGAACCTTGTCACCCGCCAGACCAGCACCCGCGATCGCCGCGCCCGCGAGGTGCGGCTGACCCCGGAGGGCGCGGCGCTGCTGGCGCGGGTGCACCCGACGGTGCGCGCGGTTCAGGCCGATATTCTTGTGGGGCTGAACCAGGATGAGCGCACCACATTCCTTGCGCTCGCCGAAAAGGTAGCGGCGGCCGGCAACCACCTGAGCCGCGCACCGCTGTTGCTGCCCGATGATCACGACCGGCCGGAACCGCCGCACCCATCCCCCTGAAAACCGCCTGAGCGACCGCCCGTCAACCGGTCCGAGGTGGGCGCGTTGTCTGTCGCGCCAGTTGGTGAATTCGGGAGCCGCCGCGTTTGCCTGCCTCTCGATCCGGATGCGCCATCTGCCCCCGTTTCCACCCGGTATTTTGCGCCCGGCTTCATATTTCTGTTGCCGGAACGCGCTATCCCATTGCAAACCCATGACCGCAGACGGGCCATCAGGTGCATTACCGCGCGATCTTTCTATCCGATACCCATCTGGGAACCCGCGGGTGTCAGGCAGAGTTGCTGCTTGATTTCCTGTCCTGCCATGATGCCGAAACCTTCTATCTGGTCGGCGATATCGTCGATGCCTGGCGTCTTCGCCGGGGCTGGTTCTGGCCGCAGGCGCATAATGACGTGGTGCAGGCGCTTCTGGCCAAATCGCAGGCGGGCGCGCGCATCGTCTACATACCCGGCAACCATGATGAATTGCTGCGCGCCTATCCGGGCACCCATTTCGGCGGAATAGAGGTGATGACGCAAGCGGTGCATGTCACCGCTTGCGGGCGGCGCATGCTGGTGACCCATGGCGACCAGTTCGATTCGATCGTGGTCAATGCCAAATGGCTCGCCCATCTGGGCGACCGCGCCTATGAATTCGCGCTATGGCTCAATACCTGGCTGAACCGGCTGCGCAAGCTGTGGGGCGGGAAATACTGGTCCCTGTCAAAATGGGCCAAGCAGCAGGTAAAGCAGGCCGTCAACTATATCGGCGAATACGAAAAGGTGCTGGCGGGCGAGGCACGGCGTGGCGAATATGACGGCATCATCTGCGGGCATATCCACAAGGCCGCCATCGGGCGTGTGCACGGTATCGACTATGTAAACACCGGCGATTGGGTCGAAAGCTGCACCGCCATCGTGGAACGCGCCGACGGGCGGCTTTTGCTGCTGGACTGGGCCGCAGCAAAACGCCGCCGCCACATGATCGACGCGGCCCGCGGGGCAGGAGCAGGGTCGATCCGGCGCCGTGACCGCATGAAAAAACCCCGGAAAGAAATTGCATGACCCACCTTCCCGCGATGCAGGAACAACTGCGCGCCGCCGTTCATCAGAACGCGCCCCTTAGCCATACCGGATTGCTGGAACGGGCGTTTTCGCGTCTGTTTCACGGCCTTGTCTATGCGCAGATCTGGGAAGACCCGGTGGCCGACATGGCGGCCCTGCAGATCCGGCCCACTGACCATATGGTCTGTATCGCCTCGGGTGGCTGCAATGTGATGTCTTATCTGACGGCCCGTCCGGCGGCGATAACGGCTGTCGATCTGTCGCCCGCGCATGTGGCCCTGTTACGGCTGAAACTGACGGCTATGCAGCACCTTCCCGATCACGATCGCGCCTTCGACCTGCTCGGGCGCGCCAATGTGCCGGGCAATGCGGCGATATTCGACCGGTTTGTCAGCCCCCGGCTTGACCCTGACACACAGGCGTATTGGCACGGCGCCCGCGGCCTGTCGCGCCGGGTTTCAATGTTCGAGCGCAATATCTATCGCTTTGGCGTGTTGGGCCGGTTCATCGGCGCGGTGCATGTGGTCGCCTGGCTGGCGCGGGTGGATTTCCGGCCGTTTCTGGCGGCCAGCAGCCTGGCCGAACAGAAGGCATTCTTCGACGAAAAGGTCGCGCCCCTGTTCGACCGGCCCGCGATCAGGTATCTGGCCCGACGGCGTGCGGCGCTTTTCGGGCTTGGCATTCCGCCCGCGCAATATGACAAGCTGGCAGCCGATGGCGACGGCGATATCGTCACTGTCCTGCGTGAAAGGGTGCGCAAGCTGATGTGCGATTTCCCGGTGTCGCAGAATTATTTCGCCTGGCAGGCCTTCAACCGTGGCTATGCGCCGGGGCCAGCGCCTTCGGTGCCGCCCTATCTGGAACCCGCCGCTTTCGAGACCGTGCGCGATCACGCCTATCGGGTGCGGGTGGAAAACCGGTCGCTGACCGATCTTCTCGCCGAAGCCCCCGATCGTTCCCGCGATGTCTATGTGATGCTTGACGCGCAAGACTGGATGAATGACGCGCAGCTTAACGCCCTGTGGCACGAGATCACCCGCACCGCCGACAAGGGCGCGCGGGTGCTGTTTCGCACCGGTGGCGCCGCCGATATCCTGCCGGGCCGGGTGCATC
>JACIYW010000178.1 GCA_014359745.1 Paracoccaceae bacterium
CGATATCGGCGAGCAGCCCGAAGGGCATGGTCGGCCGCGCGTCCGGCCCCCGGCTGAGCGACAGGATACCCGCGTCGCCCACATAATTGAGGTCATGGCCCGCCGCCATGGCCTTGGGGCCGGTTTGGCCGTAGCCGGTAATCGAACAGTAGATGATACCGGAATTGATCGCGCGCACCGCCTCATATCCCAGGCCGAGCCGGTCCATGACGCCGGGGCGGAACTGTTCCACCACGACATCGGCCTTTTTCAGCAAGGGGCGCAGGATATCCATGGCCGCGTCTGACTTGAGGTCGAGCGCCACCGACCGCTTGCCGTGGTTCAGCACGGCAAAGCCGATGCTCTCGCCGTCGATCTTCGGATCGGTCAGGCGCGCATCTTCGCCCGTTCCGGGGCGCTCGAACTTGATCACCTCGGCCCCGGCCTCGGACAGCATCAGCGTCGCCATCGGACCGGGAAGCAGGGTGCTGAAATCCAGCACCAGGATATTCTTGAGCGGCTGTGTCATCTTTTCCCCTCACGCGAAACGCGCGGCCCCGTTGTTGAGAACCACCACGTCGCGCGCCGGAATCGAAGCGCGAAAACGCGCCTCTCCCCCGTCTTTCCAGATTTCGAACCGAACGATTTCGCCGGGATAGACCGGGGCGGAAAACCGCACATCCAGCCCGACAAGCCGGGCGGCGTCATAATCGAGCAGCGACTTGAGGATCGCCCGCGCCGCCAGACCATAGGTCGCAAGGCCGTGCAGGATCGGGCGGTCGAACCCGACCGAGCGCGCAACATCCGGGTCGGCGTGACGCGGGTTCATGTCACCGCTGAGGCGGTAAATCAGCGCCTGACGCGGCAGCGTTTCGATATCGACGACGTGATCGGGCGCGCGGTCGGGCAAGACCGCCGGTGCGGGGCCGGGCCTGTTTTCACCACCAAAGCCACCATCGCCGCGGCAGAAGGTTGAAAGCGCGACGCGCGCCAGCTTGTCGCCGGTGTCGGCGTCAATGATGTCGCGGCTTTGATAGATGACGGCGCCCTTGCCCTCGCCCTTGTCGGAAATGAAGTCAATCCGGGGGCGACCGATGATGTTGCCCTTGACCGGCAACGGTTTGTAGATATCCAGCCATTGTTCGCCGTGCAGAACCTTCTGCCAGTTCACCCCGGTTTTCGGATTGCGCAGCCAGAAGCCCGGATAACCCAGCGTGACAGCCATCGACGGAACCGCCTTGAGGCCGTCTTCATAGACATAGGCCAGTTCTTTCCTGTCGGTCGGGTCTTCGCCGAAACCGAGACCGAGCGCGTAAAGGATCGTATCCCGCTCAGTCAACGTCTGTTCGATCTCTTCGAAGTCCCAGTTCGACAGTGCATCGAAGTCCAATGGCATGATCCATCCCCCCTTGATCGCCGTCAGAGCGTCGCTTGCGACCCCAGAATTGCCGTGACCTGGCTGGACAGCACCCCGCCATTGCCGTGCGCCAGTGCAAGGTCGATGCCGTCCAGCTGCATCCCCGGCGCATCGCCGCGGATCTGGCGCGCGGCCTCGATCACGGTGAAGATACCATACATGCCGGGGTGCACACAGGACAGCCCCCCGCCATTGGTATTCACCGGCAAGACCCCGCCCGGCGCGATGCGCCCACCTTCGACAAAGGCGCCGCCCTCGCCCTTGGCACAAAAGCCGAGGTCTTCCAGAAACAGTATCGTGTTGATGGTGAACGCGTCATAAAGCTCGACCACCTGGATGTCGGCGGGCGTCACCCCCGCCGCGGCAAAGGCGCGCGCACCCGATTCGCGGGCGGCGGTGACGGTGAAATCCTTCATCTGTGATATCTGGCGATGCGAGCTTTCAGCGGCGCTGCCCAGCACATAGACCGGGGCCTTCGGGAAATCCCGCGCGCGATCCGCGCGGACCATCACGATCGCGCCGCCGCCATCGGTGACGAGGCAACAGTCGCGCACGGTCAGCGGGTCGCCCACCATGCGGGCGCCCAGCACATCCTCGCGGCTGAGCGGGCCGCGCTCGAATGCCTCGGGGTTGTGCTGCGCCCAGGCCCGCGCCGCCACGGCCACATCGGCCAGTTGCGCGCGTGTGGTGCCATATTGGTGCATGTGCCGCGCTGCGGCCATCGCGTAGGCGGAAATCGGATAGCGCGGATTGTAGGGCGCCTCATATGCCGGCGGGCGCGAGACCGTCACCAGCTTTCCCGATGCGGTTCTCTGGTTGGAGCCATAAACGATCAGCGCAACATCGCACAGCCCGGCGTCAAGCGCCATGGTCGCGGATGTCAGGTAATTCACGAAGGACGACCCGCCCGTCATGGTGCCGTCGATGAACCGGGGCTGAATGCCCAGATATTCGGCCGCCATAAGGGCTGGCATGGCATCTTCCATCATGGTGCAGAACAGCCCGTCCACGTCGGACAGCTTCAGCCCGGCATCGCCAAGCGCCGCAAGCGCTGACTGCGCCATGACATCATAGGCCGTCAGGCCATGCGCCTCGCCGAAACCGGCGTGCCCGGTTCCCACGATGGCGGATTTTCCCCGAAGATCAGCGGTCATGATCATACCTCCGTCGGCTTGCAAAGCACCGCAGGCGCACCCCCCGCCTCGCCCACGAAAGCTGTCACGGGCATGTCGATGACAACGTCGCCGGGGGCGATTCCCTCGACCCGGCTCATCATCCGAACGCCTTCTTCCAACTCGACCATGCATATGTTGTAGTCGCCGCCGCGCTCGGGCTTCTGGCGCACGACGGTGGTGGTATGGACCCGCCCCTTGCCGCTGGCGCGATGCCAGGAGATCGAGACCCCGTGACAATGCGGACACAGAACCCTGGGGAAGAAGTGATATTTCCCGCAGCCATCGCATCTGGGAAGCAGGATTTCCTTGTTGGCAAGTGCGCGCTGAAAAATCCGGTCTGGTCCTGTGCTGTCTGGCACCTGCATCCCCCCCTCAACTGATCCAGT
This sequence comes from Paracoccaceae bacterium, assembly GCA_014359745.1. Taxonomy (GTDB): domain Bacteria; phylum Pseudomonadota; class Alphaproteobacteria; order Rhodobacterales; family Rhodobacteraceae; genus JACIYW01. Next base: position 2,958 of record JACIYW010000178.1, read on the forward strand.
CTTTGGTTTAGCGTGTTGATCTTGTTTCTAACGTCTGTTAGATTTTGTCAAGCCCACAGGATCACTTGCGAGAACGCCATGTCTGAAACAAACTCACGCCCCCTCTCCGGCACGCTCGTTGTCGCGCTCGAACAGGCGGTGGCAGCGCCTTTCTGTTCGTCGCGGCTGGCCGATGCCGGCGCGCGCGTGATCAAGGTAGAGCGCAAGGGCGCGGGCGATTTCGCGCGCGCCTATGACAGGGCGGTGAACGGCGAAAGCGCCTATTTCGCGTGGCTGAACCGGGGCAAGGAATCGGTCGCGCTGGATATCAAGGACGAGGAAGACCGCGAGATCCTGCTGAGGATGCTGGAAAACGCGGATGTGTTCATCCAGAACCTGCTGCCCGGCGCGCTGGCCAAGCTCGGGCTCGATTCGGCCACTCTGCGTGAAAGGTTTCCGCGCCTCGTGACCTGCGACATCACCGGATATGGCGAAGACGGCCCGATGCGAAATACCAAGGCCTATGACCTTCTGGTGCAATGCGAAAGCGGGCTGGCCTCGGTCACCGGCACGCCGGACGCACCGGGGCGCGTCGGCGTTTCGGTCTGCGATATCGCCACCGGCATGACCGCCCACGCCGGGATCTGTGAGGCCCTGATCGGGCGCGAACGCACCGGCAAGGGCAGCGGCGTTTCGGTGGCCATGTTCGACGTGATGGCCGACTGGATGGCGGTTCCGCTGCTGTATCATGACTACCTGGGACGGCCGACACCCCGGGTCGGATTGAACCATACGGTGATCTGCCCTTACGGTGCCTATGAGTGCAGGGACGGTCAGCTTGTCGTGATAGCCGTGCAGCACCAGGGTGAATGGGTGCGCTTTTGCGACAACATTCTGGGGGATCCCGCCCTTGCGACCGATCCTCGTTTCCACGACAATTCGGCGCGCATCAATAACAAGCCCGAACTCGAAACGCTGATCAGGGCTGTGTTCGCCGCTCATGACCGCGCCGAGATGCTGAAGATGCTCGACGCTACGGGCATTGCGTTCGCGGCGGTGAACGACGTGGCGGCCCTGTCGGGCCACCCGCAGCTTGACCGGTCCACCATTGGCACGCCGTCTGGCGAAATCAATGTCCCCGCGCCCCCGATCCGGCGCAGTGTCGGCGAGACGACACTTGGCCCCTGCCCGGCCCTCGACGCGGACGGCGAAGCCATCCGCGTTGAGTTCGGCCCTCGTTCATAAAACAGGATACGCACATAAATGACCGCTGCGCAAAAATCCGCGATCCTTGATGGTGTGAAGGTTATCGACCTGACGTCGGTGGTTTTCGGCCCCCTGGCGACGCAAATGCTGGGCGATCTGGGGGCGGATGTGATCAAGGTGGAAAGCCCCGAGGGCGATCTCTTGCGCCAGGTCCGACCGTCACGCAACAAGCTGATGGGGGCCGCCTTTCTGGGGGCCAACCGCAACAAGCGCAGTGTCGTCCTCGACCTTAAAACGCCAGCCGATCGCGACCGGCTGCGCAAGCTGCTGGCCGATGCCGATGTGATGATTTCAAGCATCCGGCCCGCGGCGCTTGCCCGATTGTCGCTCGATCCCGAGACA
>JACIYW010000179.1 GCA_014359745.1 Paracoccaceae bacterium
CTCGGGCAGCATCATGTGCAGGCTGCCGTCCTGCGGTGGATGGACATGGGCGAAGTCCCTGCCGATCATGAACGCCTCACGGCAACCGCATCCGCGCCCGTGTTCGAGGCAGAGCGCCTCTGCGCCCGGCACCGAGATCATCGAGGGCTGGCGGATGACAAAGGGAAAATCAAAGGCCCGTTCCCTGAACGCCCGAACCGTTGCGGCATCCGGGTTCTGGGAAATCTGGGTATGCGGGGCACAAGGCGTGGTCGCAGGCCTAGGCCCCTCGCGCGGCGGTATCTTCAGCACGGTATCGCCTCCGGCAGGTCGTGTTCCTTCATCGCCTTTACCAGGGCGGCGCGCATGGTCGGGACATGGGGAATTTCCCTGCCGGCGATCTTGGCAGGGCTGACCGGCTTGGGTCCGGTGATGTCGGGCATTTTTCGTGGTGCTCCTTTCGTGTCTTTTCAACTCAACCGAACCGAAAGGCGCTTTCGACAGCGCCCATAACGGGGTCTTCTAGCGTCTTGCGCCCAATGTCCGCGCCTGCTGCGCCCGCCACAACGTGCAGCGGGATCAGGTGCTCTTCGCGCGGATGGGCCTCGCGGCCGCCCGGGGCATCGGACCAGCGCGCAAGCCTGCGGTTGCGTTCCTCGGGATCGGGGCAGGTCACGGCCTCGGTCAGCCACGCATCGAACGCGCCGCCAACGATGTCGTCTCGCGGCCCGCCGCGCAGGCTCTGCATCAGCACGGCCATGTTGTGATAGGTGTTGCCACTGCCAAGGATCAGCACGCCCTCGTCGCGCAGGGGGGCCAGGGCACGGCCAAGCGCAATGTGGCGCGCGGGGTCCAGATCGTCGGCAACCGAAAGCTGGACACAGCGAATGTCGGCATCGGGAAAGGCGACCTTGAGCGGCACGAAAACGCCGTGGTCAAACCCCCGCGCCGCATCTTTCGCGGCGGCAAGACCGGCGGCGCGGATCAGGTCATGCACACGCTCGGCCAGCGCCGGATCGCCGGGGGCGGGCCAGGTCAGTTCGTAGGTATGCGGCGGGAAGCCGCCATAGTCGAACAGAAGCGGGGGCGCGGCGTTGGTCTGCACGGTAAAGGCGGGCTCTTCCCAGTGGCCGGAGATCACCAGCAGGGCCCTGGGCCGCTCGGGCAGGGTGCCCGGCAGATCCTCCAGGAACCGGCGGTGCCGGTCCCATTCATCGGGCGGATTCCAGTCCATGAAGAAGCACGGGCCACCGCCATGGGGAATGAACATCGTGGGCATACGGGTCATGTCTGATAATCCTTGCCGGTCGGGCCGTCCGAAGCCCTTTGTTTCGTTTTCCGGCTAAAGAATAGTGGTATCATGGCGTTAATTAAAGTAGGAACGGAAAGGTAACCAGGGAAAGAGGGCGAACCCATGCCCAAGACACAGCCACAATGCCCGATGGAGTCGATCCTGCGGCTGCTGATGGGGCCATGGACGACCAATATCATCTGGGTGCTGAGCGATCAGGGGCCGCAAAGGTTCGGGGCGCTGAAACGTTCCGTGCCGGGGATATCGACCCGCATGCTGACCGAACGCCTGCGGATGCTGCAAGGCGCCGGGGTCATCTGGCGCGAACAGGCCGAAACGATCCCGCCTGCGGTGACCTATGGCCTGACGCCGCGCGGCGACGACCTGCGAACCGTTCTCGATGCATTCGGAGAAATCGCGAACAGGTGGGAGGCCGAGGGGGTCTTTGACGACAATGCCTTGGGCGTTGGTTGATTGCCCAACAACCCGCCTTCGCGGACTTCTGCCGACGCCATGGCGCGCCGGGCCGGGGCAGATCTGATTGAACACTTGACCCGGATGGCACCGCAAACTACCTGCCCCGGAACATGAACCGACCGGACCGTACAGTTTTGAGTGAGCATTTGCCCCCAGCGGAACCCAGAACCGCGACGCGCGCGACCGCCGCGCGCGAGGGGGCGGGAAAGATAACGATCAACGCGGTCGCAAAGATGGCGGGCCTCAACAAGGGCGGCGCGGATATCAGAGAGCGTGCCGTCGAACGATTGGGGAACAAGATCGATGGACTGGAATAGAAAAAGCCGAAGCTGGAAAGGGATCGCTTCCGTTCTTGCTGTCGTGGCTGCGGCTGCGGTGGCCGTGGCCGTGGCTGTGCCGTTCCTTCCGACGCGCCTGACCGATGTCTTTGCCCAGACGGCGAATGATGCGACCGAACCTGCCGCCAGAACGGAGGCCCCCGAACCCGACCAGAGGGTTGCGGTCGAAGTAACCCGCGCACAAAGCCGCGCCGTCAATCGTTCCCGCACCGTTGCCGGGCGGGTCGAGCCCGCCCGCACGGTAGACATCGCGTTTCAGGTTTCAGGACAGGTGTTGCGCCTGAAGGTCGAGCCGGGCGACAGGATCACCGAGGGCGACCTGATCGCGGAACTCGACCCTGTCGATTTCGAACTTGCCGTCGATCGGGCGCAGGCCGCCTTTGACCTTGCGGAGTCCGAGATCAAGCGCGCGGCGAGCCTTGCCGAACGCGGCGTCGCGGCGGAATCCCGCCTTGAAACCGCCCGCGCCGAGTATGCGCAGGCCGAAGTTGCGCTGCGCGAGGCAGAGCGGCGCCTTTCCCAGACCCAGATCGTCGCGCCTTTCGATGCGATCGTGGCGCGCACCTTCATCGAGGAATATGTCAACGTCACCTCGGCGGCACCTGTCGCCCGCCTGCAGGATGTCAGCGAGATGCGGATCATGATTTCCTTGCCAGAGGAACTTGCGGCGGTTGCCCGCAGGTCACCTGACGCCTTCGACATCGTGGCAAGTTTTCCGGCCGTGCCGGGTTACACGGCACCGCTCGTGCTCCGGTCCTTCGCGACCGATGTCGACCGGACGGCGCAAACCTATGATGTGGAATTCGCGATCACGGGCGATGTTGACCGGCGGCTTCTGCCCGGAATGACGGCCAGGGTGCGCCTGTCGAGCGCGGTCGCGCAAGACCGCGCGCAATCCGTCATGGTTCCGGTCTCGGCGGTCGATACGTCAAGCCGAACCGAGCCGTCGGTCTGGGTCTATGATGAAGCCTCCGGCAAGGTCACACGCCGCACGGTCCGTCTGGGCCTTCCGATCAATAACGAGATCGTGGTGCTGGAAGGTCTCGAAGGCAATGAACTGGTCGTTTCCGGCGGCTGGTGGCGGCTCAGCGACAATCAGAGTGTGACGGTTTCGGGGCTCTGATCCCGTTCCCCTGACAGGACCGAATAGACCCATGGCACTCAGCATCTCACGCGCAAGCATCCAGCGTCCGGTGGCGGTCTGGCTTACCATCATCTTTTGCCTGCTTGGCGGGTATTGGGGGCTGAACACCGTGGGCCGCCTTGAAGATCCAAGCTTCACGCTCAAGACCGCGCTTGTCTTCGTGCCCTATCCCGGTGCCACCGCCGTCGAGGTCGAACAAGAGGTCTCCGACGTCATCGAGAACGCGCTCCAGCAGATGAAACAGCTTGACCGGGTCGAATCCAAGTCGATGCCGGGCATGGCGCAGATCACCGTCGATATCGAGAACACCTATGGCCCGGATCAGATCCCGCAGGTCTGGGACGAGATGCGCCGCCGCATCCGCGACGTGGAAGGGGAGCTTCCCAAAGGCGCGCGACCGCCCATCATCAACGACGATTTCGGTGACGTTTACGGCATGTTCTATGCGGTCACGACCGAAGGGCTGAGCCCGCGCGAACAGCGGGATCTGGCGACGCGATTGCGGCTCGGGCTGGTCACTGTCGACGGTGTCGCCAAGGTCGAGGTTCAGGGCCTCACCGAAGAGGTGATCACCATCGCTGTCCCGTCGGCGCGCCTGACAGAGCTGGGCCTTCCGCCCAACCAGGTTCTGGGCGTTCTGAATGACGAAAACCAGGTCTTCACCAATGGCGAGATCACCGAAGGCCCGGCCCGGATCGGCCTGTCGGTTCCACCGGGATATGTAACCCCGGAAGGGATCGAGGAGTTGCGGCTTGGCGCGGCCGGAGAGGTCGGACAGGTGGCGGTCCATGACATCGCCCGCGTCACCCGCGAGGAGGCGGAACAGCCCAGCCAGGTCATCCGCCACAACGGAACCGCGGCCTTCACCCTTGGGGTTTCGGCGCTGACGAACCGAAACGTTGTCGAGGTCGGCAAGGCGGTCTCGGCCCGGCTGGACCGGCTGAAAGAGGACTTGCCGGAAGGGGCCGGGATCATCCCGATCTATGAACAGCATGTCGTCGTTGATCAGGCCGTTTCCAGCTTTCTGGTCAGCCTCGGACAGTCAATCGCCATCGTCATCGGCGCGCTGATGCTGACCATGGGCTGGCGCGCGGGCCTTGTGGTGGGCGCGACCCTCGGGCTTACCGTTTTCGTCACGCTGTTCTTCATGTCGGTTTTCGGGATCGCGATGGAACGGATCAGCCTGGG
>JACIYW010000018.1 GCA_014359745.1 Paracoccaceae bacterium
CCTACATCTTGGACGGGCTGCTGATGAACGAGGCCGGGCGGAAGATCTCGGAGCAGTATGCCGACACCGGTGGCTTTACAGACCAGGTCTTTGCCGTGACCGCGCTGCTGTCCTACCGGTTCATCCCGCGCATCCGGGATCTGCCGTCAACGCGGCTCTATCTCCTCGATCCCGCCACCGCGCCGAACGAGTTGCGCGGCTTGATCGGCAGCAAGATCCGCGAAGGCGTCCTGCGTGCCGTGGCCACCATGGCGACGGGCGTCCTGCCGCCCAGTCAGCCGCTCAAGAAGTTCGCCGCCTATCCGCGCCAGCACGAGCTGGCCGTGGCGCTCCGCGAAATCGGTCGCATCGAACGCACCCTCTTCATCATCGAGTGGCTACTCGATGCCGACATGCAGCGCCGGGCTCAGGTCGGATTGAACAAGGGCGAGGCACACCACGCCTTGAAAAACGCTCTGCGCATCGGGTGCCAGGGTGAAGTCCGGGATCGCACCGCCGAGGGTCAGCACTATCGCATGGCCGGTCTCAACCTGCTCGCCGCAATCATTATCTACTGGAACACCGAACACCTCGGTCAGGCCGTGGCCGCGCGGCAACGGGTCAGTCTGAACTGTGCGCCCGATCTGCTCGCGCATATCTCGCCGCTCGGGTGGGCCCACATCCTGCTCACCGGCGAATACCGGTGGCGGCGGCAACCCGGGGCAAAGTTGTGAAGTAATCAGCCCTATATCTTGCCATCGTCACAGCAACCAAACGGGCGTGCCACGGTCATCGCCGCCACGAAGGCAGCCACAGAGCTCAAATTGAAGGAAAGTAGGGGGCCTTAGGGCCTTGTGATACGATCCTGCCCCCTACCGGAATCTACCCCTTATTGGCACGGAGGGACCAGCGCGGCGGTCGTTCCGCGCTCCGGGCAGACGGCGCCGAAAATGTAGGTCCACTTGTAGCGGGTATCGCGCGGGGCGCGGGGGCGGGTTCCGCGCTCGGCCCAGACGCGCGTCACCGTTCCCTGCTGGCCTACCCTTGCCTCGTCTTGAAACCAGAGTTCCAAGGGCTTGTCCCGGGCGCTCTCCGGCAGAGCGCCAAAAACCGGCAGTCGCGCAGAGGTCTTCAAAATGGACGACTTGGGCATGCAGAACGTCAAAGAAACTGCGGGCCGAAAGCGTCGTCATTCCCCGTCGTCTGGGAATCCTGATAAAAAAATACTGGAGTTATAAGTAGATAGTGAGATGGGCATTATGAAGCAGGATCGTCGCGGCGCATGAGGTAGATATCCATCACCCAGCCATGCTGGGCGCGAAGGGCTGCGCGGGTGGCGATGATCTGCGCACCGACCGCGTTCAGGGGGCCTGCGATCAGTGCCTCTTGCGGCATCGCCACGCAGCCGCCCCACCAGATCGAGATCCCCTCGGGGTCCAGCACCTCAAAGGCGCAGCCGCCATCCAGCACGACGACCACCGTCCCGGCACCCGGCGGCCAACCCTGCGCGCGCAGTTGCCGCCCCGTGGTGATGATGACCGACGCGCCCACCGCGTTGAGCGGGATCGCATGGGCGGCGCACAGCGCCTGAATTGCGGTGATGCCGGGGATCACGCGCGGCACGAGCGGCAGGTTCTGCCTCAGCCGCCCCGCGATGCGCAGGCTGCTGTCATAAAGCATCGGATCGCCCCAGATCAGCAAGGCCACCCGCCCCGCGGGATCAGACCCCAGCGCGGCGCGGATCTGGCTCTCCCAGGCGGCTGCGATCGCGTCATGCCACTCAGCGACACCCGCGTGATAAGAGGGGTTGTCCGCATCACGCACCGGCAGGTTGAATTCCACCACCTGCGTCGCCGCGTTGACCAGATGGCGCGCCAACAGGCTGTACCGCAGCTTTGCGAGGTCGGATTTCTCCGGCCCTTTCAGCGGGATCAGGATCAGGTCGGCAGCATTCATCGCCTGCACGGCCTGCGCCGTGACGTGATCCGGGTTGCCGGTTCCAATGCCGATCAGGGCAAGTTCGATCATCTCCGCGCTCCGGGAAAAGGGGGCCGAAGCCCCCTTGGCATTGCATCGTTCAGGACGGATCTCAGGCGAACAGGCGCGGGGTCACCCAAGACGAGCCCTTGCGCGCATGCAACCGTTTGGCCGCGCCCAGAACCGCAAGATCGATCAGTGGCTCCAGCAGGATCACCGCCATATATGCCGCGCCAAAGGTCATCACCTGACCGATCTCGGCAAATCCCTGACCATAGATCGCCCAGAACGCCACCCAGCCGACAATACCCCCTTGGTAAGCCGTTGAAAGCCCGAGCGCCTGAGTGTATTTCAAATCGACATAGGCCGTGCCCGGCGCGATCAGGCGCTGCGCCAGATATCGCAGCCCGAACAGCGGCACCAGCAACGTGGTCACATTCATCCCGTATTGTGGCAGGTCGAACTGCGCAACGAAGACGCCCTGGATCAGCAGCCCCAGCGCAAGGCCGATCGCGGCAGGCGCGGCCCCCAGCATCAGGAACAGGGTCGAGCCAAGGATCAAATGCACCTCGGAGACGCCCACGGGGTAATGCGGCAGGATATGGAAAAAGGTAAACACCGCTGCCGTGGCCACCGCCGAGCGCAGCACAAGTGAGCCAATCCCTTGTCGGCGCATCGCCGTAAAAGCGGTCTTGAGCGTGTAGAGCCCCGCCGTGGTGGCGGTGGCATAGCTGAGAAGGATCTTGGCGCCGGTGACGACGCCGGGTTCGATATGCATATCTCTGGCCTCCTTGCCGTCACACCCGACGGCGGTTTGAGTTGTGCTGATGGCCGGTTTCCTGGCTCGCGGGTCGAGGCGGCGCTCTACCTTCCCAAGGGTTGCCCCCCAGTGGTCTTTCAGAGCGCGCTCTCCGCATACAGTCGCGGGGGCGGCCGGGGCTTTGGGTGCCGCAACTTGGTCCACCCTTCCCCGTTCCCGATTGAGCCCTGCGCTTTGCGCATCAATGGGCACCAAACAGGGATTCAGTTTAGACGCGAGCGCACGCGCCACGTCAAGCCCCGCATGTCGCGATCTCCGCATGCGTATCGGCGAGCGGACCATAAAGGATCAGGGCCGGCTGGTCGGGGCAATCCTGGGCAAGCTGCGCGGCGAGGTCGGCGATCGTGCTGCGCTGCAGGCGTTGCGCGGGATGGCCGACGGCTTCGGCGAGCAAGGCGGGCGTGTCAGGCGCCATGCCCCGCGCGATCAAGCCTTCGGCCAGCCTGGGAAAGGTGCGCTTGCCCATGTAAACCACCGTCGTCGCGCCGGGATCGGCCAGCGCGGCCCAGTTCAGCGCCTCGGGCAGATCGCCCGTCACATCCGCGCCGGTCACGAATTGCACCCGACGCGCCGTCAGCCGCCGTGTCAGCGGCAGCCCCGCCGCCGCCGCTGCCGCGCAAGCCGAAGGCACGCCGGGAATGATCTCGTAGCCGATCCCGGCCGCGTCCAGCGCGATCATCTCTTCCTCGAGCCGCCCGAATATGCCGCAATCGCCCGATTTCAGCCGCACGACCCGCGCCCCCGTGCGCGCGTGATCCACCAGCAAGCGGTTGACGTGATCCTGCTTGACCGAGGGGCGGCGCGCCCGTTTGCCCACCGCGATCAGGTCGGCGCGCGGGCCGGCATGGCCCAGCACCGGCCCCGAGGCAAGATCGTCAAACAGCACCACATCCGCGCGCTGCAACCGATCTACCGCCTTGAGGGTCAACAGCCCGGGGTCTCCGGCCCCGGAAGAGACGAAAGAGACGAATGCGCTCATTGGCTGGCCTCTGCGATAAGATGAAAGAAGGTTCCGCTGACCTGACCGCCGCCTGCGCCTGCGCGCCGTGACCCGGTTTGCGCAACGGCAAGCCCATTGGCGTCGCGCACTTCGGCGAGGGGCGGATCGGGCTGGGACAGGATACTTGCGTAGTGAAATTCGTGCCCACGCAAACGCGCCCCCACCCCATATCCGGGCACGGGCGCGCAAAGCTGTGCCAGGCGATACCCAAGATTCATCTTGCGCTTGGCAAAGCTCGTTTCAAGGCCCAGCAGCCCCAGCATCTCGTGGCGCTGCCCCTGTGCATCGACCAGCCCCGCCCCGAGCACCATGTAGCCACCGCATTCGCCGTGAACGGGTCGGGTCTGCGCGAAACGCTGCATGCCCGAACGCAGGGATGTATTGGCTGCCAGACGTCCGGCGTGCAGCTCAGGGTAGCCCCCCGGCAGCCAGCAGCAATCCGCGCTGTTATCGGGGGCCTCATCGCCCAGCGGCGAAAAAGGCAGGATCGTCGCCCCCGCGTTGCGCCAGCCCTCGATCAGATGCGGATAGACAAAGGAAAAGGCGGCATCGCGCGCCAGGGCGATGCGCGCTCCGGGCGGGCGCGTGGGGGGGGGAGGGACCGACCGGACCTGCGTCGCGCGCGCCGTCGCGACAATCGCATCAAGGTTGCAATAGCTGTCCACCAACTGCCCCGCCGCGGCCAAAATCGCCTCCAGATCCGTCGACTCCTCGGCCTGGACCAGCCCGAGATGGCGGGAGGGGAGCGCAATCCCCGCTTGGCGCGGCAAGGCCCCCAGAACCGGAATGCCCGCTTGCGCGAACCCCGCGCGCACCAGCGCATCATGGCGCGCCGAGGCCACCTTGTTGAGCACGACCCCCCCGATCTGCACATCTTCGCGAAACCGTGCCAGCCCCTGCGCCACGGCGGCGGCACTCTGGGCCTGCCCGGTCACGTCGATCACGAGGATCACGGGCCAGCCCATCAGCGCCGCGATATCCCCGCTGGCACCCGTCCCGGTTTCTCCCGGCAGCGCCACGCCGTCAAAAAGCCCCATAGAGCCTTCCGCCAGCGCGATATCCGCGCCCCGATCGGCCAGACCGAGGATCTGCGTAGGCGTCATCGCCCAGCCATCCAGATTGTACGATGCCCGCCCCGACGCCACGGTGTGAAAGGCCGGATCGATGTAATCGGGCCCGCATTTGAAAGGCTGCACCTCCAGCGCGCGCGCGCGCAAGGCCGCCATCAGCCCCAGCGTGAATGTGGTTTTCCCGACGCCCGAGGCCGCGCCCGAAATCACCAGACCCGGCGTCAAGCGCCGGTCTCCGGAAAGCGCGGATGCGCCCCCACGGGGCGGTAGCGGCGATCGTAATCGCCCGAGTAAAGGCGGCTTTCGTCGAACTCTTCCGCCCCGATGGAGCGCCCGACAAGGATAAGCGCCGTGCGTTCCATCTCGGTGCCCAGCGCCGTTTCCAGCGTGCCCAGGGTGGCGCGCACCACCCGCTCATCGGGCCAGCTCGCGCGCCAGACCACGGCCACGGGGCAATCCGCGCCGTAATGCGGGCTCAGTTCGGCGATTACCTTTTCCAGCACATGCACCGACAGGTGAATCGCCAGCACCGCCCCCGTGCGCGCGAAGTTTTCCAGACTCTCGGTCTCGGGCATCGCGCTGGCGCGTCCCGAGACCCGCGTCAGCACCACCGATTGCACCACGCCGGGCAAGGTCAGCTCTGCCCCGAGCGTCGCGGCCGCCGCGGCAAAACTGGGCACGCCGGGCGTCACGTCATAGGGGATGTCCAGCGCGCGCAGGCGCCGCAGCTGCTCGCCCATCGCCGACCAGACTGACAAATCCCCCGAATGCAGCCGCGCCACGTCCTCGCCCGCCTTATGTGCCGCCGCGATCAGATCGGTGATCTCGTCAAGGTTCAGCATGGCGGTGTTGACGATGCGCGCCCCTTGCGGGCAATGCGCCAGCAGCGCCTTGGGCACCAGCGAGCCCGCGTAAAGGCAGACCGGGCTGGCCGCGATCAGATCGCGCCCACGCAGCGTGATCAGATCGGCCGCCCCCGGTCCGGCCCCGATGAAATGCACCGTCATGTTGTCTCTCCTTGTGCAACGGCAAGGCTGACGCCGCCGATAATCCTGCGTGTCTGGCACAGCCGCGCGCCCGGCCCCGCGGCCCGTAGCGCGGCTGCCTCGGCCACCGAGCCGGTGTCATAAGCGGCCAGCGCCGCCTGCGATTGCGTCGGGGTTGCGACACCCGCCACATCGACCCCGATCACCAGCGCATCGGGCAGCAAGGCGGTCAGCACCCGCGCCTTGGCCGTCGCAGTGGCGATGCAATCGAACGGCCCGGCCAGAGCCAGCGCGCCGGTCAGCGCCTCGGGCGTCACCGCGCTACGAAATCCAAGTCCCACGACTCTGATCGGGTGTTTCATCGCGTCACCGCCCATTGCACAAGCGGACGCGCACTGACCCAGCCGCGCATCCGTCCCAGCGGTGCGGCTTGCGCGATTTCAAGCCGGGTCAGTGTGCCGCCATGGCGGGCCTGCAAATCCAGCAGTAGGGATTCGGTTTCAAGCGTCACGGCATTGCCGACAAGCCGCGCCCCCGGCGCAAGATGGCCCCAAAGCGCGTCAAACAGCGCCGCCGATCCCCCACCACCCACAAAGATCGCATCGGGCGCGGGCAGGTCGGCACTCAGCACCTCAGCGGCGTGCCCCTGAACCAGCGTGATCTGGCGCGACAGGGCGAAAGTCTTGATATTGGCACGGATATTGGCGCAGCGATCGGCGCGGGGCTCTATGGTGATCGCGCGCCCGCCCGCCAGCGCCCACTCGATCGAGACCGACCCAGAGCCGCCCCCGATATCCCACAGCATCTCGCCCCGGCGCGGGGCCAGCGCGGCAAGGGTCAGCGCGCGTTGCGGCGATTTGGTGATCTGCCCGTCATGGGCAAAAAGATGCTCGGGGCGGCCGGGAACGCAGGTCAGCCCGGCCCCGCGCGGCAGTGCGTCCCCCACCAGCGCCACGGCGACAGGGGCTGCGATATCATCCAGCGCGAAACGATCCGCGCGGGTCTGGCGATGGCGCTCATGCGGGCCGCCGATCCGTTCGAGCACATGCATCTGCACCGCGCCAAAGCCCTGCGCGCTGAGCCATTCGGCGAGTTGCGCGGGCACGGTTTCGTCGCGCAGCGTGGCGACAATGCGCGCGCCCCGATGCAGATGCGCGCCAAGTGCGGCAAACCCCGCCGCATGCAGCGCCAGCGCGTTTGTTTCTTCGATTCGCCAGCCAAGGCGCGCACAGGCCAGCGAGACCACGCCCGCCGCCGGATGCGCGCGCCATTCGCCGGGCGCAAGCCGCTGCGCCAGCAGGCTACCCACGCCGAACCAGAACGGATCGCCCGAGGCGAGCACCACCACCGCCTGCCCGCGCAGCGCCAGCACCGGGGTCAGATCGAACGGCACGGGCCAGGGTCGGCCACGCGCGCCGGCCCCTGCCAGGGCAAGATGACGCGGCCCGCCAAAGATTGCCTGCGCGCGCCCAATCGCATCGCGGCTTGCATCTGACAGCCCGCACAGGCCATCTTCGCCAAGACCGATCACGCAAAGCCAGGGATCAGACATGACGCGCCTCTTGCTGCTTGGCGGCACCAGCGACTCCAGCCAACTGGCCCGACGCCTTGCCGAGGATGCGATCCCGGCCATGTTTTCCTATGCCGGGCGCACGCAAAGCCCGATGGCGCAACCGCTGCCCACGCGCATCGGCGGGTTCGGTGGCAGCGCAGGTCTGGCCGCCTATATCCGCGCCGAGCAGATCAGCCATGTGATCGACGCGACCCACCCTTTCGCCGCCCGGATCAGCCATAACGCGATTGCGGCCTGCGCACAGACCGGCGTGCCGCTTCTGAGGTTCGAGCGCCCGCCCTGGCAGGCCGATGCCGGTGACCGCTGGCATCATGTCCGCGCGATGCAAGACGCGCCCGATGCCCTGCCCGAGACCCCGGCGCGGGTGTTCCTTGCCATCGGCAGGCAGCAGCTCGATCTGTTCGCCGCGCACGCGCAGCACCACTACCTCGTGCGACTGGTGGACCCGCCCGACGCGCCGTTGCCTTTGCGCGCAGCGCAGGTGGTGATCGCGCGCGGCCCTTTCACCGAGGCGGGCGACAGCGCCTTGCTGCGCGCCCATGCGATCACTCATGTCGTGGCGAAGAATTCCGGCGGTAGCGGCGCGCGCGCCAAGCTGCTGGCGGCGCGCGCGCTGGGGATCGAGGTGATCATGATCGACCGCCCCGCCCTGCCGGCGCACGAGATCCGCGACGATGTCGAAGGCGTCATGGGCTGGTTGCGCGATCATGCGGTCTCTCCTGCAAGTGTGATCCCGCGCGGCGTATAGACCCAGTTCCCGACGCGGCGCGTGGCGCTGTTGCCGACAAGGACAACCGTGCGCATATCCGCCATTTCGGGGCGGGCCTGATCAAGGGTGACGACCTGCACCGCCTCTTGCGGCGTCGAGACGGCGCGCGCGAACACGATCAGCCGATCCGGCCCGCATTCCTTGCGCAGCAGGTCCAGCACGCGGGCGAAATGATGCGGGCGCGCCTTTGAGCGCGGGTTGTAAAAGGCCATCGCGAAGTCGCCGCGCGCGGCATGGCGCAGGCGATGCTCGACCAGCTTGAAAGGCTTGAGATTGTCGCTGAGATTGATCGCGCAGAAATCATGGCCCAGCGGTGCCCCCACGCGCGCCGCGGCTGCCAGCATCGCGGTGATGCCGGGCAGAATGCGAATGTCGGTCTGCGCGAAATCGGGGCTGGCCTCGAGTTGTTCGAACAGCGCCGAGGCCATCGCAAACACCCCCGGATCGCCCGAGGACACGATCACCACGCGTAGGCCCTGCGCGGCCATTTCCAGCGCGTGGCGGGCACGATCCAGTTCGACCCGATTGTCCGAACTGTGCAGGCGCAGCCCCGCGCGCGGCGCGATGCGCGCGACATAGGGGATATAGCCCACGATATCGGTGGCCCGATCCAGCGCCACGCGCACCTCGGGCGTCACCAGAGCCTCGGCCCCCGGACCAAGTCCGGCAACAACCACCCAGCCGCTCATTGCGCGGCCTCCGCCAGTTCGGGGCGGCGACCATGACCATGCACCAGCACGACCGCGAAATAGGGGCAGTCGTGATCCTTGGTCTCGGCGAGGCGCGCAATACGTTGACCGGCCATCGTGCCGCGTTCGACCAACCAGGCCTGCGACAGTCGCCCGGCGTGGGCCAGCGCGCGCTTGATCTTGGGCAGGTTGCGCCCGGTCTTCATCACCACCAGCGCATCCGCGCCCTGCATATGCGCCGCCAGTTGGTCCTCTGCCATCGAGCCCATAAGCACGGTCATCACATCATCGCCCCATGTCATCGGCTCGCCCGTCGCGGTCCAGCAACCGGTCATGCCGGTGATGCCGGGGATCACCTCGATCTCCAGCCGGTCGCGCAGGCGGATGTAGAGATGCATGAACGAGCCGTAGAAAAAGGGATCGCCTTCGCAGAGCACAACCACATCGCGGGTTTGCGCCAGCGCGATCAGCCGCGCCGCCCAATCATCGTAGAACACCGCGAGCAGGCGGATATAGTCGGGGCTGTCAAACGGGATCTCGGTGGTGACGGGATATTCCATCGCATGTTCGCAGACATCGCTTGCCAGCATCCCCTCGACGATCCGGCGGGCCTGCCCGAAGCGGCCCTTTTTGCGGAAATAGGCGATATCGCTGGCCCCGCGCACCGCCCGCTCGGCGCGGCGCGACATCAGGTCGGGATCGCCCGGTCCAAGTCCTGCGCAGATGATACGTCCCATATGCGTCACTCCTTGCGTGAGGCCAGCGCGTTGAGCGCCGCCACCGTGATGGCCGAGCCACCGAGTCGCCCCTGAACGATCAGCGCGGGCACCGGGGGCGCGGCGATCAGCGCCGCCTTGGATTCCGCCGCCCCCACGAAGCCGACCGGACAGCCGATAATGGCCGCCGGGCGCGGGCAGTTGGGGTTTTCCAGCATGTTGAGCAGGTGAAACAGCGCCGTCGGGGCATTGCCGATCGCCACCACCGCCCCCTGGAGATACGGGCGCCACAATTCCAGCGCCGCCGCCGAGCGGGTATTGCCCATCTCCCTGGCGCGCGCGGGCACCGAAGGGTCGTGCAGGGTGCAGATCACCGCGTTATCGCCCGGCAGGCGCGACCGGGTGATCCCCTCGCTGACCATGCGCGCATCGCACAGGATCGGCGCGCCACCCGCAAGGGCCGCACGCGCCACGCGGGCCATGCCGGGGCTGAACCGGACGTCGCGTTCCAGCCCGACCAGCCCCGCCGCATGGATCATGCGCACGACGACCGGCTCTTCCTCGGGGGTGAAGCGCGCCAGATCGGCCTCGGCGCGGATCGTGGCAAAGGATTGCGCGTAGATCCTTGCGCCATCCGTCTCGTAAACATGCGCCATTACGAAAACTCCGGTAATTGCAGGATATCCAGGGGCGACAGGGCGCGCCGGGATGGGGGATCGCCCGCGCGCCCGTTCCCGATCAGATCAAACCCCTCGGGGGTGGCGACAAGCGTGAGATCTGCGCGCGCGGGCAAGGCACAGCCCTTGGCGCAGCCCGAGACATGCACGATCGTTTCAGGCCCGAGATTTGGCGCAAGGCGACGCGCCAGCGCGCGCGCATCGGCCCGCCCTTGCAGACAGCCCGGCGCGCCGGTGCAGGCAAAGACGCGCAGCCGTGGATCGCGCGGATCGGTGATCAGGCCGGGCAGATCGGGCATTGCGTGCAGCCCCTCGATCAGCAGCATCCGCCAAGGCGTCAGGCGCAACGGGCCAAGCGCGGCCAGTTCGGCCAGCGTTTCGCCCTGCAACTGGCCAAATTCAAACCCCACTAGCGCGCCTTGCGCCACTAGCCCCGGCCGCGGGCGTGCAAGACCAGGCGCGGGGGCGTGGGTCGGTGCCAGGGCGCCTTTGGGGCGCGCGCCCTGCGCGATCAACTGCGCCATCCGGCCCCGCCCCTCGCGGATGCCACCAGCGGCCACGAACCAGCGCGCCAGATCGCACATCGCCAGCGGCGCTTGCGCCAAGGTGACCGGCGCGCCCTGCGAAATCCCCGTGGCGCGCAGGATCAGCCCGCCCTCAACGCTCCGCTCCAGCCGGATATCGGCCGAACTATCGCGCATCACCGGGGCCGGGCCGCAATCGAGCATGAAGCCAAACTTGTGCGGCAGGCCGGGGGCCGCGACAAGCGCGCGGCGCAGCGCCTCGGCCAGCGCATAGGTTGCCGCATCCGCGAACGGCGTGACGATGATATTGCGCGGCGCGACGACACTATCGGGTTCGATCAGGCCAAGGGGGGCAAGCGCCCCGATCAACGCCGCGTGGGTCTGTGCACGCACCCCGCGCAGCTGCATGTTCGCGCGTGCGGGCAAATCGATCAGCCCGTTGCCATGACGCAATGCCGCCGCCGCGATGGCGCGCGCCTGATCGGGGGTCAGGCGATTGGCCTGCGGGCGCAACCGCACCACAAGGCCATCGCCCGAGTCCATCGGATGGCGAGCACTGGGGCAGCGGCCATGGATGCGGATACTCATGGGGTGCTCTCCAGCCGGGCGATGATCGAATTGCGCTTTGTGTCCCATAGCCCCGCCGCGCGCAGACGCCCAAACAGGTCACGCATCGCCGCGAGCGCTTCGGGGGCCTCGCGCGCCATGAAATCGACCACCGCGTCGCGTCCCAGCGTCGCCTCGAAATACAGATCGAAGAGATGCGCGGGCACGGTCCGGGCAAGATGGGCAAACGAGGCGAGGTGATCAAGCGTCGCCGCGATCTCGGCCCCGCCGCGATAGCCGTGCCGCATCATACCCTCGGCCCAGGCCGGATCGGCGGCCCGAGCGCGCACGACGCGGGCGATCTCTTCGCTTTGGCTGCGCGCACGGGGGAAGCCGGGGCGGGTTGCATCGAGGTGATAGAGCGCCGGGCGCGCCGCCCCGAGAAAGGCCAGCGCCGCCGCCACGCCCGCTTCGTGCGCGGCGTAATCCGAGGCCAGAAGCAGGTCGCTTTCCGCGAGATCCTGCACATGCACGAAACTGTCCGCCCCGCGCAACCGCGTCTCGAGCGCGTCCCGATCGGCGCGAATGCTGCCATCCTTGGCGATCGCGTGGCTTGACGTCGCAAGCCAGGCCTCGCCCGCGGCGGCGCGCGCCTCGGGAGTGAAATCGTCAAGCGCCGCGCCCATGGCCAGCCCGTATTGACCGGGCCGGGGGCCAAAGACGCGTGCAATGCGCGTGTGATAGGGGTTGTCCCTTGCGGTTTCGTCACGCGCGGCCAGCGCCTCGGCCCCAGTTTCGAAAAGCTGTGCGAGGCCGGGAAAGATATCGCGAAACATCCCCGAGACACGCAGCGTGACATCGATGCGCGGTCGCCCGAGCAGCGCCAGCGCGATCACCTCGACACCGCTGACGCGCGCGGCGGATTCGTCCCAGACCGGGCGCAGCCCGGCCAGATGCAGCGCCATCGCGAATTCCTCGCCCGCCGTGCGCATCGTCGCCGACCCCCAGAGATCGACCACCAGACCCTGCGGCCAATCCCCGTGATCCTGCAAATGCTTGCGCAGCAGCTCTTCAGCCAGTTTCACGCCCTGCGCATGGGCCGCGCGCGAGGGCACGGCGCGCGGATCGACAGAGAACATGTTGCGCCCGGTGGGCAGCACATCGCTGCGCCCACGCGCCGGGCTGCCCGATGGGCCGGGTGCCACGCGCCGCCCCGCCAGCGCGGTGAAAAGCCCCGCTTGCTCCTGTGTGCCACAGGCCCCCTGCCCCAGAACATGCAACCCGTCACCGAACTGGCTTTCCTTGATGTCGCAGACGAAACGGTCGACGCGGGTGATCACCTCGGCTGGGCTGGCGTCGGCGGGAATGCCCAGATCGGTGCTGACCCCGCTGGCATCGGCCTCGTCGCGGATCGCGCCGATCAGGCGGTTGCGCCGCGCGGGGTCCAGCCCGTCGGCGGTGGAATATTCATCCAGCAACCGTTCAAGCCGCGTCATCCCGACCGGCATCCGGGCTGTGCGCATCGGCGGGGGCAGATGGCCCAAAGTCACTGCCCCGATACGCCGCTTGGCCTGCGCTGCCTCGCCGGGATCATTGACGATGAACGGGTAGATCACCGGCAGCGCCCCGATCAGCGCCTCGGGCCAGCAAGACGACGACAGCGCCACCGATTTGCCCGGCAGCCATTCCAGCGTGCCATGCGCGCCCATATGGATCAGCGCGTGAACCCCCCGCGCGCGCAGCCAGAGATAGAAGGCGACATAGCCATGGCGCGGGGTGCGGGCGAGGTCGTGGTAATCATCCTCACGGCTGGCGCGATCCCCGCGCTCGGGCTGCAGCGCCAGGGTAACGCCGCCCCGTTGGATCGCCGAGAAACGGAACGCGCCCCCGACACAGGCGGGATCATCCCCGGGCGCGCCCCAGGCGGCGGTCAGATCATCGCGCAAATCCGCAGGCAGCGTAGCCAGCGCGGCGCGATACTCTGCCAACGGCCAGCCGATCCGCGCCTCTGACAAGCCTTGCGCCGATGGGCCGGGCGCGACCGCATAGCCCTGACCGGCCAGCGCCGTCATCAGCGCATCGCTTGAGGCCAGTGCATCCAGCCCCACCGCATGCGCCATCTGCCAGTCGCGCCCCGGATAGGTCGACAGCACCAACGCCAGCTTGCGTTGCGCGGCGGGGGTTTGGCGCAACCGGTGCCAGGCGCAGATCCGATCCAGCGCGGCCGAGATGCGCTTGGGATCGGTGCGATGGGCAAAGCGCGCATATTGCAGATCGGGGTCGCGCGGCCCGGGCGCCTTGAACGAGACCACCCCCGCGTGCAACCGCCCGTCCACCTCGGGCAGCACGACATGCATCGCCAGATCGGCGGGCGAGAGCCCGCGCTCGGATTGCGCCCAGTCCTTGCGCCGCGCGGTTGACAGCGCGACCTGAAACACCGGGCAATCGTAGGGGTCGAAGGGCGTCGTGCCATCCGCGCCCTGCATCGAGAAGGCGGTCGCATTCACCACCAACTCGGGGCGGCGCGGCCCCAGCGCCGCGTGCAGCCACTGCGCCATTCCGGGCGCTTTCAGCGTGGTTGCAAACAGCCCGTAGGCCTGAAATCCGCGCGCCCGCAGCCCCTCGATCAAGGCATCGACCGGCGCCGTATCCGCCGCGCTCAGATAGGAGCGATAGAAACTGACCAGCGCCAGAGCACCCTGCCCCTCGATCGCCTCGAGCGGCCCGAGATCGGGGTCGTAAAAGCCCCGCGCGGGAAGGCGTTTATCCCCAGCAACCGGCCCGGCATAAAGCCCCGATGCCAGCGCCATCTGCGCCAGCGCTGCCTGCGCGGCCACCGCGCCCCCGGCATCGCACAGCGTCTTGAGACGGCGCAGGGTCGAGACCGGCAGCGTCGAAAGCGCATCGAGGCGCGCATCCTCGCGCCCGTCGGCAGGCAGAACGGCCAGCGCAATGCCCTTGCGCCGCGCCAGATCCTGCAGCGAGGCCAGCCCGTAGGGCCAATAGGCCTCGCCCCCGATCAGGCGCACCAGAATACCCTTCGCCCCCGCCAGCGTGGACTCGACATAGGTATCCACTGAAACCGGGTGGCGCAGCGCGACCAGATTGGCCAGTCGCAAGCTGGGCAACCCCCCCATGGCGCGATGCCATCCCGCCGCGAAAGCCCCCAGATCGCTGTCCGAAAAGGACAGAACCACCAGATCGGCGGGCGTCTGCCCCAGATCCATGGGCACGTCGGTCTCTTCCAGACCATGGCTTTCGCGAAAGACGATATGCATCAGGCTGGCTGAGCCTCGCTGAGGGCGGCGCGGATGGCGTCGGGGGCAAGATTGTCATGCTCTGCGATCACCACCAGCGCCGAGCGGCGCGGATCACTGCCCCAGGGGCGGTCGAACTGGTGACGCACCCGCGCCCCGACCCCCTGCACCAACAGCCGCATCGGCTTGCCCGTGACCGCGATGTGGCCCTTGACGCGCAGGATCTTCTGTTCTTGCGCGAGACGTTCGATCGCGGCGACCAGACGGGCCGGATCACTGATCTCGCCCAACTCGATCACCACCGTGTCGAAATCGTCATGCTCGTGATCGTCGGCCCCGTCGTGATGGCTGGGGCGCGCGGCCAGATCATCCTCGGCCGCTGCCCCCAGACCCAGAACAATCTCGGGATCGATCACCCCTTCGATCAGCGGCAGGATGGGCAGCTTGCGCGGCGCTTCAGCCTCGATCACGGCGCGTGCGGCGGCCAGCCCGGCCTCTCCGACCAGATCGGCCTTGGACAGCAGCACGAGATCGGCGCAGGCGATCTGGTCCCCGAACACTTCCGACAGCGGCGTTTCGTGATCGAGGCTGTCATCGGCCAGACGCTGCGCATCCACCGCCGCCACGTCGGGCGCGAACCGCCCCGCCGCCACGGCCTCGGCATCGGCCAGCGCGATCACCCCGTCAACCGTAATCTGCGAGCGAATCGCGGGCCAGTCGAACGCCTTGAGCAGCGGCTTGGGCAGGGCCAGCCCCGAGGTCTCGATCAGGATATGATCGGGCTTTTGCGGCCGCGCCATCAGCGCCTCGATCGTGGGGATGAATTCATCGGCCACGGTGCAGCAGATGCAGCCATTGGCCAGTTCAACGATATTGTCGTCGGGACAGTTTTCATTGGCGCATTGGCGCAGAATCTCGCCATCGACGCCGACCGTGCCGAACTCGTTGACCAGAACGGCCAGTTTGCGATTGCCCGCATGGGCCATCAGGTGGCGGATCAGCGTGGTCTTCCCCGCGCCCAGAAAACCGGTGATGACAGTGACGGGAATCTTGGTCAGATCGGACATGGTCTACTCCTGGGGATCGGGGGGTGCCGAAAGCGGCGGAATGCGCGCAAGGCTTTGCTTGCGAAAGATCACGGGGCGCGCGCGCCAGGGCACCAGCCCGTCGGCCGTGGCTGCATAGGCGGCTGAACCCGCCAGGATGTCGGGGGCGTTTTCGGCGCACATATGGCCGTAGACATAGCTCCACTTGCCCGGCGCCGAGAGCGCGACCGCGCAGCCATTATTGCAGGCCGAGAGACATTCCACCGCGCGAATCTCGACACCGTCGGGGCAGTCGAGCGCATCGAGCGCGTGGTGCAGATGCGCGCCCGGACGGGTCTTGTCAGCGGGATCGGATTCTGCCCGTCGGCAGGTAACACAGACACTCAGAATGGCCGTCATCGCATCTTTTCCTCCTGAAGCGCGTCAGGGGAAAAGGCCAGAGGGTATCTTGGATCACGAACGACCAGAGTCACCCATCCGGTCGCAGAAACACCCCGTCTGCCCGTAATCATCAGCGCTGGCAGGTCTCCCGGCTTGCGGATACGGGGGCTAACCCCCACGGTCATCCGCCTTCCCGGCGGTCTTGGCCAGTGGCTTGGATGACCTATCCGGTCACGGTCGCGGGGGCGGCTGCGCCTTGGGCGGGCGACCTGATCGATCGCAAACCCTGTCGCATTCCCTCTTCACCTGCCATAAAGACAGGAACCAGCGCACCCCCTGAGTGCGCGAGCGCACCCGTTTTGTCAAGCACGAGGACAGCCCCCATGCCCGCCCAGGCCGACAGTCCCGAAATCCTCGCCCGCCACAGCGCCAAGATGGCGAAAAAGAAGGCCGCACGCGACAAGATCATGGCCTCGAAAGAAGGGGAAAAGGGGCTGATCATCGTCCATACCGGGTCGGGAAAGGGCAAGTCGTCTTCGGGTTTCGGGATGATTCTGCGCTGTATCGCGCATGGAATGCCCTGCGCGGTCGTGCAGTTCATCAAGGGGGCGTGGCAAACCGGCGAACGCAGCCTGATCACCGGGCATTTCGGCGATCTCTGTCAATTTTACGCTATGGGCGAGGGCTTTACCTGGGAAACCCAAGATCGCGAACGCGACATAGCCGCCGCGCAAGTTGGCTGGGCAAAAGCCAAGGATCTGATCCGCGATCCCGAAATCCGCATGGTGCTGCTGGACGAAATCAATATCGCGCTTCGCTACGATTACCTGTCGCTCGACGAGGTTCTGACATTCCTGCGTACGGAGAAACCCGCGCTGACCCACGTCGTCCTGACCGGTCGCAACGCCGCCGCGCCCCTGATCGAGGCCGCCGATCTTGTGACCGAAATGACCCTCGTCAAGCACCCGTTCCGATCCGGCATCAAGGGCCAGGCCGGGATCGAATTCTGATATCTCGAAAGGGGGCGCTGCCCCCGGCGCCAGAGAGCGCCTTCCCCCGGGAAATTTTCAACAGGAAGAATGTAAGGGATTGTCAAGAATGGGATGCTTGACTGCAGTTGCGGCAGAGGGAGGAATCCCGATGAGCGCCCAGGGAGAAAGCACCGCGTCGCCCCCGGTTGCCCGGCCCGAGGCACGGTGCCCCGCCTTCGCCCGGCAGAGCGACGGGTGGATCTGATGGGCGCGCTGATGATGCAGGGCGCGGGGTCGAATGTCGGCAAGTCCATGCTGGTCGCGGGGCTATGTCGTGCGGCGCGGCGGCGCGGGGTCAGCGTGGCCCCGTTCAAGCCGCAGAACATGTCCAACAACGCCGCCGTGACCGCGGATGGAGGAGAGATCGGGCGCGCGCAGGCGTTGCAGGCGCTGGCGTGCGGGATCCCGCCGCTGACGGATATGAACCCGGTTTTGCTCAAGCCCGAAAGCGATCTGGGCGCGCAGGTCGTGGTGCAGGGCCGTCGCCTGACCACGGCGCGCGCGCGTGATTACGGCGCGCTGAAACCGCAGTTGATGGGCGCGGTGCTGGAAAGTTTCGCGCGGCTGAAGGCGGGCCATGATCTGGTGATCGTCGAAGGTGCGGGCTCACCGGCGGAGGTGAATCTGCGCGCCAATGACATTGCCAATATGGGCTTTGCTCGCGCCGCGCAGGTGCCCGTTTTGCTTGCGGGCGATATCGATCGCGGCGGGGTGATCGCGCAGATCGTCGGCACGCAGGCGGTGCTCGATCCCGGCGATGCGGCAATGATCGCGGGTTTCGTGATCAACAAGTTTCGCGGCGATCCGAGCCTGTTCGAGGATGGCTATCGACTGATCGAGGCGCGCACGGGCTGGCGCGGTTTCGGGGTTTTGCCGTGGTTCTCGCAGGCGCATCTTCTGCCCGCCGAGGATGCGCTGGATCTGTCGCGCGCGCCGCCTCGGAACGGGGTGAAAATCGCCTGCCTCATGCTGTCGCGGATCGCCAATTTCGATGATCTCGATCCGCTTGCCGGCGAACCGGGGATCGCGCTTGCGATGATCCCTCCGGGCAGCCCGATTCCCGGCGACGCGCATCTGGTAATCGTGCCGGGCACGAAATCGACGCGCGCCGACCTGGCTTTTCTGCGCGCGCAGGGCTGGGATATTGATCTGGTGGCGCATCATCGGCGCGGCGGGCATGTGCTGGGGATCTGCGGCGGCTACCAGATGCTGGGGCGCGCGATCAGCGATCCCGAAGGGATCGAGGGATCGCCCGGCGTCACCGAGGGGTTGGGCCTGCTCGACATCGAGACCGTGATGCATCCCGACAAGCAAGTGTCGCAGGTTGTGGCGCGCCATGCGGCCTCGGGGCTGTCGGTCGAGGGCTACGAGATCCATATCGGCCGCTCGGACGGCCCCGATCGCGCCCGCCCCTTTGCCCATGTGAACGGTGCCGCCGAAGGCGCGATCTCGCCCTGTGGGCGGGTGACCGGCACTTATCTGCACGGGCTGTTCGTCGCCGATGCGTTTCGCGCAGCTTATCTCGGCGCGATTGGGATCACCGCGTCGGGCGAAAGCCATCAGGCCCGGGTCGAGGCGGTGCTGGACGCGCTGGCCGATCATCTCGAGGTACATCTGGATGTCGATGCGCTGCTGGCCGTGGCGCGCTGATCAGGACAGGGCTTGCGACAGACGCGCCCATTCCGCGGGGGTTCCGGGCAGGCCGAGGCGGATCCAATGGGGCGAATAGGGGAAGATCCGGCTCCAGATTTGGGCGCGGGCAAGGCGGTCGCGCGCGGCCCCGGCATCCGGCGTGACATAGCTGCGAAACAGATGCGTTCCACCCAGCAGCGACCAGTCGGCGCGCGCAGCCAATGCATCGAGTTGCCTGGTCTCCTGCGTCAGCCGCGCCACGGTGGCGCGATGCCAGTCGCGATCACGCAATGCGGCGCGTCCGATCTGCAGCGCCGGCCCAGAGACCGGCCACGGACCGGCCAGATCGGCCAGCCGCGCCACGCTGTCGTGATCGCCAAATGCAAAGCCGAGCCGCAGCCCCGCAAGACCCCAGAACTTGCCGAAAGAGCGCAGAACGATCAGATTTCCCCCGCTCGCAAGCGGGCCGGCCCGGGCTGCCAGGGACAGTTCGGGCACCGGGTCGGCAAAGCTTTCATCGACGACGAGCCGCGCGACATCGGGGGCAAGATCGCACAGGCTTTGATGGGTGTGATGGCGCCCGTCGGGATTGTTGGGATTGACGACGACAGCCAGATCGGCCCCGGCGAGATCGGCCAGCGTGGCGACCTCTTGCACCTGCCAGCCCTGTGCGCGCAGCGCCGCGCCATGTTCGTTATAGGTGGGGCCAAGGATGCGCGCGCGCCCCGGCGGATCGAGCTGCGGGATCAGCTGGATCGCCTGTTGCGCCCCTGCCAATGCGACACAGGGGGCATCGCTGGCAAAAGCGCGCGCGGCCTCCGTCAGCAGGGCGGATTTCGCGGCTTGCGTGGGCAGATCGGTCCAGACCGTCAGGGGCAGCTCAGGCACGGGCCAGGGCTGGCGGTTGATGCCGGTGGACAGGTCGATCCAATCGTTGCCGCCCCAGAGCGCCCGTGCATGGTCGATATTTCCGCCGTGATCGCGCATCAGAGACCCCAGATCGCCAGCGCGACAAGCGCCAGGCCAAGCGCACCCAATCCCATGGCCCGCCGATAAAGTGCAAGCCCCCGGCGCAGATCGCCCGCGCCGGGATCGCATGCGGTGGCGTTGAGCCAAGGCTCCTGCGCGATATGATCGCCATAGATGCGCGGCCCCGACAGGCGGATATCAAGCGCGCCCGCCATGGCCGCCTCGGGCCAGCCAGCATTGGGCGAGCGATGCGCGCGCGCATCGCGTGCCATGACGCGCAGCGCCCTTGCGCCGCCCCGCCCCGCAGCCAGCGCAAACAGCACCCCGCTGAGGCGCGCGGGGATCAGGTTCACCAGATCGTCGATGCGCGCCGAGGCCCGGCCGAAGGACTCGTGGCGCGCCGTGCGATGCCCGATCATCGAATCCAGCGTGTTGATCGCCTTGTAGGCCGCGATGCCGGGCAGCCCCGCGACCGCCCCCCAGAAGAGCGGCGCGATGATCCCGTCCGAGCTGTTCTCGGCCAGGCTTTCCAGCGCCGCGCGGCTGATCCCGGCCGCGTCGAGCTGCGCGGGATCACGCCCGACGATCATCGACAGCGCCTTGCGCGCCTTGGGCAGATCGGCGGCGCGCAGGGGGGTGGCGACGGCGGCAACATGTTCATGCATCGCGCGCAACGCCACCAGCGGCCATGCCAGCACGCCGCCAAGCACAACCCCCAGCCAGCCCTCGGGCAGCGCGGCTTGCAGCGCACCCCCGCACAGCGTGGCCAGTGCGATCACCAGCAGCGCGGCCAAGGCGCCGCGTTTCTGCCGCCCCGGTCCCGCATGGTTCAGGCGCCGCTCAAGGTCAGAGATCACCGCGCCGAGCCAGGTCACGGGATGTCCGAACCGGCGAAACAGCGCGTCCGGCCAGCCAATCGCCAGATCGAGCGCCATCGCGACCAGCATCATTGCGGCAAAATTCACCGCTCCCCTCCGCGAAATCGCACCAGCGCGCGCAGACCCGCCGCGCGCAGCGCATCATGCGCGCCACGCGGCACGGTGCCGGGGGCGAAAATCAGGCCGCGCGCCGCCCCGGTATGGGCGCGCAGCCAGCCCAACGCGCCCAGATCGCGCGCCAGTCCGGGTGTCGGATCACCGGCCGGGCCGCGCATCGCCTGACAGCGCGCGGCGCTTTCGCTTGCCAGCATCGCGACATCGCGCAGATTGCGCGCCTGCATCCAGGGCGCGATCAGATCGGCAATATCGGGAAAGGCCTGATCCTGCGGATCGGTCCAGGTCGGACCGCCCAGAAACCCGCCCAGGATTTCGTAGCGGGGCAAGGCGGGCAGCTCTGCCAGTCGCACGCCGAGGCGCGAAGCCCAGAGCAGACGCGAGGGCGCATCAAAGGCCAGGGGGTCCGAGGCCCCCTCGAAGGCGACGCAGGCGCGCGCCAGATCGTGCGGCGTGCCCTGCCACCCGGCCAGCCGCGCCAGCGCCACCAGCCGCGCGCTCGACACCCCCGTGCCAAAACCGAGTTTCGACCGCGCGCGCATCCCCACCACCCCGCGCAAGCGCAGCCCGAGGGTGGCCAGGAAATGCCGCGCCTCTTGTGCGCTCAGGCCGACGGCGTGCAGGCGCAATCCCTGTGGCGCGGGGCGATGCCACAAGCTGACGTCAAGCGCCGCGCAGGGCAGCGTGATAAGGGCAACCGGCCCGTCGGGGCCAATCCGGCCCTGCATCCACTCGCCGAAATGGCCCGCGACATGCAGCTCTGTCATTGCGTGCCGTGGCATTGCGCGTCCTGATTGACGCAGGCCACGGACCAGCCCGCGCCGCCGGTCGCGATGAGGCGCGTGACCGAGAGCGGGGCCACCTGGAAGGCAAGCGCCGCCAGGATCGACCCCAGCGCATGAGCCAGCCCCGCGCGCACCACCCCGGCATGCGCGATCACCGCAATCCGTCCGCCCTGCTCGCCCAGCTCTGCCAATGCCGGGCGCACCCGCGCACAAAGATCGTCAAAACTCTCGCCGCCCGGCGGGCGATGCGTGGCCAGATCAGGCGTGGAAAGCGGGCCGAGATCGGGCAGATCGACATAGGCGACGCCCTCCCATGCGCCGAAATCCTGCTCCCAGAGGCGCGCATCCTGCTGCACCTTTTGATCGGGCCACAGCGCCCCCGCCGTTTGCAGGCAGCGCCGCGCCGGGCTGGCAACCAGCCGCACGGGACCGATGTGCGCACGCAGCGCCGCCAGCACCTCGGGGGGCGGGATGCGCGCGCCCACATCGCGCCGCCCGGCCAGACGACCGCCATCATGTGCCGGGGCATGACGGATCAGAATCAGCTCGGTCCCGGCGCTGGCGTGCATGGTTGCATTGTCCCTTTCTCACTCGCGCCGTTTCTGCTTTATCGACGGGCGAGGAACAAGAGGCAGGGTGCAGATCGACAATGGCGCGCGTAGTTCTGATCACCGGCGGGGCACGTTCCGGCAAGAGCATGCTGGCCGAACAGCGCACGTTGCAGGCGGGATCTGTCGCACATTACATCGCCACCGCGCAGGCATTCGATTCGGAAATGGCGGCGCGCATTGCAACACATCGTGACCGGCGCGGCCCGGAATGGCGTACCCATGAGGCGCCGCTTGATCTGCTTGGGGCGCTATGCGCCACCGATGATGCCCCCCGTCTGGTCGATTGCCTGACATTGTGGCTGAGCAACCTGATGCTGGCCGAACTGGACTGGCAGAGCCGGGCGCGCGAGATGATCGCCGCCCTGCCGGTGCTGCGTCAGCCGGTCGTATTCGTCAGCAACGAGGTGGGGATGGGGATCGTGCCGGACAATCCCCTCGCACGGGCCTTTCGCGATGCGGCGGGCACACTTAACCAATGGATCGCCGCCCATGCCGACGAGGTGATCCTGTCTGTCTCCGGCCTGCCACTGAAAGTGAAATAATCCATGAAGATAACTAGCGTGTTCGAGATCGCAACGCTTGCCGATCACCTGCCCGCAGCCGATGCGGCCATGCAGGAAGGCGCGCGCGCCCATCAGAACGCGCTGACCAAGCCCCCCGGCTCGCTGGGGCGTCTTGAAGAGTTGGCGATCTTCATGGCGGGCTGGCGCGCCAATGCGCGCCCCGAGATCACCACGGCCCAAGCCCTTGTCTTTGCGGGCAATCACGGCGTCTGTGCGCAGGGTGTTAACCCCTATCCGCAGGAAGTCACCGCGCAGATGGTGGCGAATTTCGAGCATGGCGGAGCGGCGATCAACCAGCTTTGCCGGGCCAATGGCGCGGATTTGCGCGTGATCGCGCTGGATCTGGACCGCCCGACCGCCGATTTCACCCAAGGCCCCGCGATGACCGAGGCCGAAACGCTTGATGCGATCAATCGCGGCGCGGCAGCGGTCGATCCGGGGGCGGATGTCGTGATCCTGGGCGAGATGGGCATCGGCAATTCCACCATAGCCGCGGCTCTTGCCAGCGCGCTGTTCAAGGGCACGCCTGCCGATTGGGTCGGGCCGGGCACCGGCGCGGATGCGGCAGGGCTGGCGCGCAAGATCGCGGCGATCACCACCGGGCTGGCCCTGCATGGCGCAAAGTCCCCGATGGAAATTCTGGCCGCGCTTGGCGGTCGCGAACAGGCCGCGATCTGCGGTGCGGTGCTGGCCGCGCGGGCGCAGCGCGCTCCGGTGATCCTCGACGGGTTCATCTGCACCTCGGCGGCGGCGACGCTTTATGCCGCCGATCCGCGCCTGCTCGATCATTGTCTTGTCGGGCATGTGTCGGCAGAGCCGGGCCATCGTCGTCTGCTCGACGCGATCGACAAGCGCGCCGTGCTGGAATTCGACATGCGGCTGGGCGAGGGTTCAGGCGCGGCGCTGGCGCTTGGTATCCTGCGCTCTGCGTTGGCGTGCCATAACGGCATGGCAACCTTTGCCCAGGCCGGGATCAGCGAAGCATGACCCTGCGCGAGGCGCATCTCGCCCTTGTGCTGATGACGCGGCTGCCCCTGCCCCCGCTGGCAGAGCCGGTCCCCGCGATCGGCCGTGCCGCCTGGGCCTTTGCGCTGGTCGGGCTGGTGGTGGGGGCGCTGGCGGCTGCGGTGCTGCTCGTTCTGCTGGGTCTGGGGCTGCCGCCGACGCTGGCGGCGGGGGGGGCGCTGGTGGCGCAGATCCTGCTGACGGGCGCGCTGCATGAAGACGGGCTGGCCGATATGAGCGACGGGATCTGGGGCGGGCAGGACCGGGCACGCCGCCTCGAGATCATGCGCGACAGCCGGATCGGCAGCTATGGCGCGCTGGCGCTGATCCTGTCGGTCGGGCTGCGCTGGCAGGCGCTGGCGGTGCTGGCCTTGCATCCGGCGCTAGCCGGCATGGCGATCATCACCATCGCGATGAGCAGCCGCGCCTGCATCACCCTTGCGCAGGCCGCCCTGCCCGCCGCGCGTCCCGACGGTATGGGCCAAAGCGCGTCGGGGGTTGACCGCTTGTCGGTGGTCGTGGCGCTGGTCCTGGGGCTTGCCCCGGTGCTGGTGCTGGTCCTTGCATCAGGATCACCCGCCCCCCTGCTGATCCTGCCGATTCAAGGGCTGGCCCTGTTCGCCGTCGCGCGGCTTGCACTGCGCCGCCTTGGCGGTCAGACCGGAGATGTACTGGGTGCAACCCAGCAACTTACCGAGGTCGTCGGGTTGCTTGCGGTGGTGGCGCATTGAACTGGCCCAGGCTGCGCCTGCATTCGCCGCTGGGTCCAATGCGCGCGGGCCAGTCAGTTGCGCAGTCGGCGCGACTGGCGGGATCTACCGTTCCGAAAAGCGTCGCTATCGCGTTCAAGCGACGCGACGGCGCGGGCCGTTCCGGCCAGAAATGCAGCGATGACATAACCTTATGATTTTACCCCGGCTTTTCGAGGCCGACGAACAGGGCCTTGCAACGATCAGGCTCCGACGCGGGGCTTGATCAGTTACAGACAAACTTGTATTTTGGTACGTTGAGGATTGCGCGCCTTCGGGACCATGTGCAGGCCCTGGGGGCCACGACCGGGGCGCGCGACGCCGCAAACCGGGACAAGAGCTGCGCCGGTTCAAGCCCCCCTCCCATGCCGCCCGGTCATGGGAGAAACCCCGTCGCGTGATTGCGCGCGTTGATGTCAGTTCCGGTGACCGTGACACCCGCTATATCGTCACCAATCCGGAGGGCGGGCGCGGCAAGCACCTTTGCCAGAAGCTCTATACCGCGCGCGGTCACGCCTGGAAGGCCCATCTCGCCTTTGACCATCGTGGATATCCGCGCCAATGAGGTGAAGCGCGCCCGCCAAGCCGCCCTGCCCGCCATCGCCGACGCGCTGGCTGGGCACATCGTCAGGGTCGACGCCCAGATCGCCCCATCGGAAGGTTTGTTCGCAAGATCACTCCAATAAGGGACTTTCCACGAACGTTTGTCGCGGGCTGGTTTTGCTGATCACCTTAAAAGCCGTTGATCTGCCGATGTGGAGATGTTTTGCGGCCTGCGAGATGGATTTTCCAGCCTCGACGAAATCTTGCAGCGCAGAGATCGTCTATGCCTGCAATGGTCAGTTGCCAACGGGAAAACTTCCATCTTCCCATCGGCTACTCCATTCAGTCCGCACCTCAGGCGGCAATTCGCTTATCGCATCCATGAGAATCCCCTGGGCAAGACTCTGCAATGCCGCCGTTTGTGTGCGAATCTCCCTGAACGCCGCGGCGAGCGCCGCTTCATCCAGCGGTGACCGGCCCAGCACGTCCGCGACTTTCGCGCGCGCGACCCGGATTTTCTCTATTTGCCGGAGCAAGTCTTCGGCACGCTCGCGCATATGACGGCGCACGATCGGCCGAGCGTCTTCCGGCAATGTCTCGACAAAGGCGCGGATCATTTGCCCCGTCGCAGGCCCGTCTTGCTGGAACGCCGCCCGCCCCAGCATCACCCCGCCCACGAACAGGTTACCCGACAGGGAGACCGCCAGCAGCAGCAGCAACCCGACCATCCATGTCCTGGAAACAGTCATTGTGAACGCCCCTGATCCGGCGGAAGCCCGTAAACAAGGCTGGCGATATCCACCATCTGCGCGAGACCGGACCCCGCTGGCGGCTGCATGGTCCCGACCAGAACGCCCGCCACCAGGGACGCCATGGCCGCAGTCGATCCTGCGTAGCAGAACCCGCGCCATGGCCGCGCCTTGAGCATCACCCCGACGGTCAGCCGGTCATTCTCTCGTGGATGATTTTGTGGAATTCGGCATAGCTGCGCTTTCAATCCGGCACGGGCCGGAACCGGCCTGACGGCGTCGCCGATCCAGCCATCAAGCGCGCGCGCCTGATCATACGCCTCCTGCGCCGCTGCGGAACGTCCCAGCAACCGCCGCGCCGCCCGCCGCCGTCGCCACGGCCAGGTCGCAAGGTCCGCACCCCTGCGCTCCAGCAATTCCTCGAACTCTTCCAACCTCATCGCCTTGTTCTCTCCGTAATTGCCCCGCCGCTGTGCGGTCACCTCGCCATCATCTTCCGCAGCTTCCGCCGCGCCCTGACCAGAAGTGCTTCCAGCGCCTTGACCGAGATTCCCATCGCCGAGGCCGCCTCGGCATTGCTCAGACCACCCTCATAAATCAGGGTCATCGCGATGGACTGTCCTTCCGGCAGCGCGGCCACCGCTTGCATGACCCGTTCTTTGCGCCGCCGCTCATCCAAACGTTTCTCCTGTGTCGGCGCTGGATCCTCCGGCTCTGCCACACCATCCAGCGCTGCGTGTCTTGTGACCACCCGCTGGCGGTGATTCAGGCTCAGATTGAGCGTCACCCTGTAAAGCCAGGTCGAAAAACGGGCTTTTCCCGGTCGCCAGTCCGCCGCACGGCGCCAGACCATCAGGAAAACCTCCTGCGCGACGTCCTCGGCATCGGCATCGGAGCCCACAACGCGCAACGCGAGGGAAAAAACGCGATCCGCGTGGCGCTCCACAAGCTGCGCAAAAGCTTTCTCATCGCCTTGGCCTGCCTGTTCGAGCAACCGATCATCCTGCCCGTCACTGCCCATATCCTGCCGATTTTTTCCCTTGCCTCGCTGCACGGCCCGAGCCATATCGGCCCGGGCGTCAGTCCTCGTCGATCCGGCCAATCCCAAGGCGGCACCAACTCCATCCGCAGACAGAATTCCTGAACGCCCATGGAGCACATTTATTGCCCGAAGGAGCGCGTGACACTTCTGCTGTTGCCCGCCGGGCCGCTCCCCTGGCGATCCACGGTCACGCCGCTTTCCGTGCGCGTAACCGTGCGCGAGCGCGAGGTGGTCGCGCCCGAAGGAAGCGTCGTGGAACTGTTGTAGGAGCCGGTCCCAGTCGAAGGATCATAGCTGCGCTGGCTGTCATGTTGGAGCGTGTTTCCGTTCGGCCCCGTCCGCGTCACGCTCCGGTTCCAGGCGCCATTCCCGCGGGTAACGGATTTCGAGGCGTTGCCGCTTCCGGCCGGACCCGACCAACTCCGCGTAACGTTGCGCTCGCCCGCCGCCACGTCGCCGACGGTGGCCACCGAAGAGGCCGCAATGGCGAGGGCGGCCAAAAGATATTTCGGGAACCTTTGCAGATGTTTCATCATGATACTCCTTTTGATGAGGGGGAAGACGCGGCAGGCGGTCAGCGGGACTCGCGCAACCGTGTCACGAAACTGGTGAACTCGTCCGGGGTCAGTTGTCCGTCCCGGTTGCTGTCGGCCTGATCGAAGATCGGTTGCGGCGCAGCGAGAAACTCCTCCCGCGTGACCGTCCCGTTTCCATCGGCATCGGCCATGTCGAACGGGCTTTGCGTGCTCCTCGTTAAACGTTTCCGAAAACCACGCTTCGCGGAGTCCACTTCCTCCCGCGTAACGCCGCCATCTCCGCCGCTATCCATGCGGTCGAACAGTTCACCCCGCCGATCAAGAACCTCCTGCCGGTCGATGACGCCATCGCCATTGGAATCGACGCGCGAGAAAATACGCTGTCCCGGTTCCTGGAACGCTCCCTGGGCGCAAGCAACGACCGGGGCCATCGCGGCGGCCAGCACCATAGCCAATATTGTTCGTCCTGTCATGCCAGGCTCCTTTTTCAATGCTCGAAGACAGCCATTCCGGCTTCTTTCATCTCTTACACACAGCCACACGTCAAAACCCTGCGCAGAAAATTGTATGATTTCGAAAATCTGGCCGACACGACACGACAGATGGCTGGATAAGGGCGGCAAGATGGGGTCAACCGGACGGCGTTGTTGCAGAACTCTCGCCGTGAAGGATTCACATCGCGAATCCATGCGGTTAGACGGGTAGCATGAGCAAGCCCAAGCCCACCCGCTATCGCACCACCAACTGGTCCGCCTACAACTCTGCGCTTCGGAAGCGGGGGTCACTGCTGATCTGGCTGGACAAGG
>JACIYW010000180.1 GCA_014359745.1 Paracoccaceae bacterium
TCTAATTGCAAAACCAGAGAAAAACATTTAACTAGTATCAAACACTATGCCACTAGCAATCATTTAAATTTAAAATTCCGATAAATCATCAATAAAAACCACATAAAACTAATTTTCTGTTACTTAATAATTATACGCAATTTTTCAAGCATTACATTGCACTGATAAATCATTTGGAAATTCCAAGCAGTTTTTTAACTTAGAAGGCTGTTAACCAACCCACACCTAAACCAAAATGGCCAAAAAACAAACGCCCGGTAAGCATTTCGACCCACAAAAGAACTACCGGGAAACCATGAAGGCTATTGGCTATGTAACCCGAGCCGAGGCCACCCCTAAGGATTATGAACGCATTGGATTCAAATCGGGGCTTGAAGTTCATCAGCAACTCAAAACCAAGCAAAAACTATTCTGCCGCTGTCCGGCAGGCATTTACCACGACGACAATGACTACCATGCGGAAATTATTCGCCATATGCGACCAACCCTTAGCGAAATGGGCGAATACGACGGCACTGCCCTTATGGAGTTTAAAACCCGAAAGGAGATTGTTTACCGCATAAACAACAAAACCACCTGCACTTACGAAATTGACGACACGCCTCCTTTTCCCATAAACCGTGAGGCGCTGGAAATAGCTCTTGAAATATCTTTGCTTTGCAAATTCAACATTGTGGGCGAGGTTCACATTACCCGTAAGCAATACCTGGACGGTTCCATCCCAACCGGATTCCAACGAACCGCCATTCTGGGAGTTGAGGGTCAGATTCAGCTAAAGAATAAAAAGGTTGGACTAATCCAGCTCAGTATTGAGGAGGATGCCTGTCGTGAGATCTCGGATATTGGGCATCGTCGCATATACAAAACCGATAGGTTGGGCATGCCGCCCCGGCGTCGTCTCCGAGCGGCTGACCCCGGAACAGGCCGCGCGTAAGGTGATCGCGGTGGCCAACGAGATTCCGCAGCTTTCCGTGCTGGGCATCGCGGGCCCTGGCGACAGTGCCTATGACTGGAAAAAAACGCGCGAGACCTTTGCCCGCGTCGTCGAGACGCTGCCGGATATCAAGCTCTGCCTGTCGACGAATGGCCTGGCCCTGCCGGATCACGTGGACGACCTGCTGGAGATGAACATCGACCATGTCACGTTGACGATCAACATGATCGACCCTGCGGTGGGCACGAAGATCTATCCTTGGATCTACTATCAGCACAAGCGGCGCACCGGGTTGGAGGCCAGCCAGATTCTGCACGAACGCCAGATGCTCTCGCTTGATCTGCTGCACGAGCGCGGGATCCTGGTGAAGGTCAACTCGGTCATGATCCCCGGGATCAATGACAAGCACCTTCTGCAGGTGAACAAGGAGGTCAAGAAGCGCGGCGCCTTCCTGCACAATATCATGCCGCTGATCTCGGCGCCCGAGCACGGTACGGTCTTCGGTCTCGAAGGTCAGCGCGGCCCAAATGCCGCCGAGTTGAAGGAATTGCAGGACGCATGTGCCGGCGGCGCCAACCTGATGAAGCATTGCCGCCAATGCCGGGCCGACGCGGTGGGCCTTCTGGGCGAGGACCGGGGCCAGGAATTCACGATGGATCTGGTGCCCGATGAGGTAACCTATGACCCGTCCAGGCGCGAGACCTACCGCGACTGGGTGGCCAAGGAACGCGGCGACCGCCGAGCGGCGGCCGAAGTGGCCAAGGCCGAGACCGAGACCGCTGTCGCCAACGACGCAGGGGCGATGCTGGTCGCCGTCGCCACCAGGGGCGGCGGGCGTATCAACCAGCATTTCGGTCATGCCACCGAGTTTCAGATTTTCGAGGTCGACGCAGCCGGCGTCCGCTTCGTCACCCATCGCCGCTGCGACAATTACTGTGTCGGTGGCTATGGCGAAGACGACAAGCTGGAACTGGTGATCAAGACGCTGGAGGGGATCGACACGATCCTGTGTGCCAAGATCGGCGACTGCCCGCGCGAGGACCTCGCCGCAGCCGGGATCGAGGCAGTCCAGGATTACGCCTACGAATATATCGAGACGGCCGTGTCCGCGGTCTATCGCGCGCGGATGGGCCTGCCCGCGGTCGAGGCGGAAACCGCCTGAGATCCACAGGCGCGGCGGATCGGTCCGCTGCGCCGTATGCCTGAACCGTCACCGCAAAGGAAAAGCCCATGGCACTGACGATCGTTCAATCCAATTGCACCGTCTGCGGTGCTTGCGAATTCGAATGCCCCAACGCCGCTATCAAGTTCGAGTCCGACACCTATATCATCGATCCCGACCTCTGTACCGAGTGCAAGGGCAACTATGACCTGCCGCAATGCGCCGAGGTCTGCCCGGTTCCCGAAACCTGCGTTCCGGCCTGAGCCGATGCCCGAGGGTCCGGCACCGGTCGATTGGCAGGGCGGGCCGCTTGATTGCTGCCGCTGCCGCTTTCGCGCCCGTTTGGGTCTAGGTCAGTGCGGACTGGGTTGGGCCTGCGCCCATGACCGCTATGCCAAACGGATCGAACGCTTCTTCCTGCTCAATCCCGACCTCGCTGACGAGAGCCTGAGCCACCCCTATTTCGAAACCCGGATGAATGCCGCCCGCGTGGCGTCGGTCTTCCGGTTGCCGCGCCTTCTGACTGACCTGGATGCCGACGTCCGTGCCATGGCCATCCTGCGTCTTCCACCGAAACATGCCGAGCGTCGGATCAATGATCCCGACCGGCGGGTCCGCATCGCGGTGGCCCACCGCCTGCCGGTGGCAAAGTTGTTGCCGATGGCGGTCGACACGGACGGGTATGTCCGCTCTATCGTGGCGCGCCGCGCCGAGCCGGGAATGCTGCCGGTGATGATCGGCGATGCGGATCCCGAAATCCGCCGCATCGTCGCCCGCCGGGTGGGCGAGGGCTGGCTCGACCGATTCCTCGGCGATCCGGATCCGCTGGTCCGGCGCGAGGCCGCGCAACGCCGCGCAGGATTGTTTGTTGGCGATAAGGACCTGCGCGTGCGTCATGCCGCCACCGAAACCGGCGGGCCCGATGTGGCGGCCGCGCTTTTGAACGATCCCGAAGACATCATCCGCGAGGCCGCGTCCGCGCGCCTGGCTCAACTGCAGGAAGGGGCCTGATCCATGTCCACTGACGATCGTGAAATCGAGGTTTACCGCGACCCGGCCTTCGGGCCTGGCGACAAGGTGATCTCGAAGAAAAACGTCAAGAACGACGGCACCATGGTTGGCAAGGAAATCGGGGAGGTGGTCGTGAAGAAGGGCGATGTGGGCTACGTCCGCGACATTGGCGTCTTCCTACAACAATTCTATATCTACGCCGTCGATTTCGCGGGCCGCGACAGCATCGTGGGCATGCGCGGGCGCGAACTGATCCCGGCCGAGCCGACAAGGCAGCGCACCGAAGATCCAACAGCCCTGCAACCTCATATCGTCACTCAGCCGAACCCCGCGCCGAAGGAGCCTGCCGCATGAAGATCATGATCCGCAACACGCCAAAGGGCCTTGAGGCCTATGTTCCCAAGAAGGATCTCGAGGAGATGGTCGTCGAAACCGAAAACCCCGGGCTCTGGGGCGGATGGGCGAAACTGGCCAATGGCTGGGTCTTTGCTATGCCCGCCTTTGACGAGCCGCCCGTGCTGCCGATCACCGTCGAGGCGCGCCGCCTTGCCACCGCCGAGGAGGACTGAGCCATGTCCGATTTCGACCTGCTCGAACAAGCTATGAACGAAGTCGCCGCCGGCACCCGCATTGCCTATCTCGGGCCGGAGGTGTCGGCGCTCTCTGGCGGCGGGGCCCCCACGACGCCCGCCGAGCTTTGCGCGCGGATCGAGGCTGAAATTCGCGCCCCGCGGCGTGCTGCTGGCAATCTCTGGTCGGTCGCGCAGTATGTGGAAAGCCGCAAGTTTCGCGCCACACTGGACGATATCGTGCGCCGCGCCTTCGATGTGGCACCGGCGCACAGCAACCCGGTCCATGACTGGCTGGCGGGCTGCCGTCCGCCCATGGTGGTCGACACCTGGTATGACGATGGGATTTTGGGGGCGTTCGGCAAGGGCGACTGGGGCCTAGTTCAGGGTGTCAGCCGCAACGGTGAATGGATCGACATCTTCACCCGCGCCTATGACAGCATCGGGCAGGAAGTGCCCGATGCCGATCCTGCCTGGGGCTCGCTGATCTACAAGCCGCACGGGCTGGCGCGGGCAGGGTCGTCTTATCTCATGTCCGACAGCGATTATGTCGAGGTCCTTACCGAAATCGATATCCAGCGGCCGATTCCCCAAGAGGTCCAGAACCGCCGGACGGGGCGTCCCTTCCTGTTTCTCGGCTGCCGATTAGATGACCAGATGCTGCGCATCTTCGCCCGTCAGAT
>JACIYW010000181.1 GCA_014359745.1 Paracoccaceae bacterium
CGCGGGTGCTGTCATCGCTGACCCCGCGCGAGGAACGGGTGCTGCGGATGCGGTTCGGGATCGGGATGAACACGGATCATACGCTGGAAGAGGTGGGGCAGCAGTTTTCCGTCACCCGAGAGCGGATCCGCCAGATCGAGGCCAAGGCGTTGCGGAAGCTGAAACATCCGAGCAGGAGCAGGAAGCTGCGGAGTTTTCTGGATCAGTAGGTGTGACCCCTTGCGGGGGCGGGAAGGGCGCGCATTCATTGCGCACCGCCCGGCTGCCATCCTGCGCGGCGACCGCCGCAAAAAATCCCTTTGGGATATGGAAAAACCTGATAATTCCGTTTTGGTCACCGCGCGAAACAATTGTGGGGCTTCGTAACAGAACGGAAACCGGATATGCTGAATGAATTCAAGACATTTATCGCCAAGGGCAATGTCATGGACATGGCCGTCGGCATCATCATCGGCGCGGCCTTTACCGGCATCGTGCAAAGCCTTGTCGGCGATCTGATCAACCCGGTTATCGGGCTGATCACCGGGGGCATCGATTTTTCCAACCTGTTCGTCAATCTGGGCGCAGGCGAATTCACCAGCCTGGCCGCCGCGAAAGAGGCGGGCGCGCCGGTCATTGCTTATGGGTCGTTTCTGACGGCGGTCATCAATTTCCTGATC
The DNA here is from genome assembly GCA_014359745.1 of Paracoccaceae bacterium. Taxonomy (GTDB): domain Bacteria; phylum Pseudomonadota; class Alphaproteobacteria; order Rhodobacterales; family Rhodobacteraceae; genus JACIYW01. The sequence goes on from JACIYW010000181.1 coordinate 660, forward strand.
ATCGCCTGGGTGGTGTTTCTGCTGGTCAAGGCCGTGAACCGGCTGAAAGATGCGGCGAAAAAGCAAGAAGCCGCCGCCCCCGCCGCCCCCAAAGGCCCGACGCAGGAAGAGCTGTTGACGCAAATCCGCGACGCGCTGGTTGCGAAATAGGCCCGGCCCCGTCAGTTCATCGTATGTGCCGGGTCCGGTGCGGTGTGCGGCCCGCGTCAGAGGGCCAGCGCCGCCTCGGGGGTGATCGTTTCGATCCCCAGCGCCGCGCCGACCGCCGCATAGGTCAGATGCCCGGCATGGGTGTTCAGGCCCGCCAGCAGATGCGCGTCATCCCGGCAGGCGGCTTTCCAGCCCTTGTCGGCCAGCGCCAGCATGAACGGCATGGTGGCATTTCCCAGCGCGATGGTCGCGGTGCGCGCCACCGCGCCGGGCATGTTGGCCACGCAGTAATGCATGATGCCGTCCACCTCATACACCGGGTTCTCATGGGTGGTGGCGTGCGATGTCTCGAAACAGCCGCCCTGATCGATGGCGACATCCACCAGTGCGGCGCCCGGCTTCATCACCGCCAGTTGCGCGCGGCTGATCAGCTTTGGTGCCGCCGCACCGGGGATCAGCACCGCGCCGATCACCATATCGGCCTGCGGCAGCAGTTCGCCAAGCAACCCGGCCGAGGAATAGCCGGTGCGAAACGTCCCCCCGAACACATCGTCCAGATAGCGCAGCCGTGGCAGCGACCGGTCAAGCACCGTCACATCCGCGCCCATCCCGGCGGCGATCTTTGCGGCATGGGTGCCGACCACGCCGCCGCCGATCACCAGCACGCGCGCAGGCCCGACACCGGGAACCCCGCCCATCAGCACGCCGCGCCCGCCATTGGCCTTTTGCAGCGTCCAGGCGCCCACCTGCGGCGCCAGCCGCCCCGCCACCTCTGACATCGGCGCAAGCAGGGGCAGGCCGCCGCGATCGTCCGTTACCGTTTCATAGGCGATGGCGGTGACGCCCGAGGCCAGCAGATCCCGCGTCTGATCGGGATCGGGGGCCAGATGAAGATAGGTGAACAGCACCTGGCCTGCGCGCAGGCGCGCGCGCTCGGCCGCCTGCGGTTCCTTGACCTTGACGATCATGTCGGCCCGCGAAAACACTGCCTCGGCGGTATCGACGATACCTGCGCCCGCGGCACGGTAATCATCATCGCTGAACCCCGATCCCAGGCCCGCGCCGGCCTCTATCAGAACCGAATGGCCGTGGTTGACCGCCTCGCGCGCGGCATTGGGTGTCAGGCCCACGCGAAATTCCTGTGGTTTTATCTCTTTCGGGGCGCCGATGATCATGGGACTCTCTCCGGTTTGATACCCTTCAGTATCGCCCGGCCCGCGCCGCAGTGTTTTGAAAAAATGATGGTTATCTGTATGATCTTTGGTAAGATAAACGCCTGAAGTCGGTATTTTTCGAAAGATCATGCATGTCGGGCGATATTGACGCGATGGATCGCCGTATCTTGATGGTGCTTCAACGTCAGGGGCGGATCACCAATGCCGATCTGTCGGAACAGGTCAATCTGTCGCCTTCGGCCTGCCACCGCCGGGTGCAGCGGCTGGAAGCCGATGGTATCATCCGCGATTATGTCGCCCTTTTGGACCCGCGCAAACTGGGGCGTATGTCGATTGTGTTCGTCGAGATCACGCTGCGGGCGCAGGCCGACGACATCCTTGATGCGTTCGAGAAACAGGTGGCGCGGGTGCCTGACGTGCTGGAATGTCACCTGATGGCGGGCAGTGCCGATTACATCCTCAAGGTTCTGGCCCGCGACACCGAAGATTTCGCCCGCATCCACCGACAGCACCTGTCACGCCTGCCCGGCGTCGCGCAGATGCAATCGTCTTTTTCGCTGCGCACGGTGTTCAAGACAACGGCGATCGATTTGTAACCTGTTGAGGCCGATGAATGGCCCCCCGGAATGGCCCCATGAATGACCGGCAGGCGCGACCGGTCGGATGGAGGCGATCCTTGCCGCGCAACTGCGGCAGCCTGATCGGCGCGATGTGGTGATCCATGTGCACGGGGTCCGCGGTGATCTTGACACCTTACTGATGACCCAAAGCGCGCATCGGGCATTTTCGGGGCAACGGGATTGCGCAAGGGCAATTGACGCGGCGCGGTCGGTGTCGTTTTGTGGCACGTCAATACCGGGGGGGCCGTGCAGGGATTTCCAGTCGCAACAAGGGGGCAACGTATCGGCCTTCTGGGCGGGTCGTTCGATCCGCCGCACGCGGGGCATGTGCATATCACCCGCGAGGCCCTGCGCCGCTTTGGCCTTGACCGGGTATGGTGGCTGGCCAGCCCTGGCAACCCGCTCAAATCCAGCGGCCCGGCGCCGATGGCGCGGCGCCTGACGGTCGCGCGCACAATGATCCGCGATCCGCGCGTGCTGGTCAGCGATATCGAGGCGCGGATCGGCACGCGCTATACCGCGGAAACGCTGCGGGTGCTGAGGGCCTATTATCCGGGCGTGCGGTTCGTGTGGCTGATGGGGGCGGACAATCTGGCAGGGTTCCACCGCTGGGATCGCTGGCGTTCGATCCTTGGCCAGGTGCCGGTGGGGGTGGTGGCGCGGCCCGGTTGGGGGTTGCGCAGCCTGCATTCGGTGACCGCCCGCGCTTACCGCGCCGCGCGCCTGCCCGAGGGTCGCGCCCGCGCGCTTGCCGATCAGGCACCGCCCGCGTGGTGCTATATCCGCATCCCGATGCAGGAAATATCATCGAGCGATCTGCGCGCCCGTGGGGAATGGGCCGGGTGACGCGCTTTGCGCGACGCCGGGGTGGCCAGGTGCGCAACAGGCTTGCGCAGCCGGGGGCATTTCAGGTTTAGTGCGGGTATGATGGCACCCACGCACAGGCTTTCACGACGTTGGTTTCTTGGCGCCACGGCCCTGTGGCTGGCCCAACCCGCCCTTGCGGATGCCCCCGCCAGGTCATTGCGTCCCGCCGTGCGTGTGTCGGGGGGCACCGCGGTGGTGTCAACGCGCGCGGCCCCGGCACCGTCGGCGGCGTCATTGATCAACGAGGCGCGCCTTGGCGGAGAGATCGGCTTTGTCGTTGCCGATGCCGCCACACCGGGCAGGTTCTGGAAAGCGGCGGCGGGGCCAGGGCCTTGCCGCCTGCCTCCGTCGCCAAGACGTTCACCGCGCTTTACGCATTGGATCGGCTGGGGGCCGATCACCGCTTTGAAACCCGGCTGCTGGCGACCGGGCCGATCCGGGGCGGGCGGCTGGACGGCGATCTGATCTTGCTGGGCGGTGGCGATCCGGTGCTTGATACCGACGATCTGGCCGATATGGCGGCGGCGCTGGTGGCGCAGGGTGTGCGCCAGATTGGCGGGCGGTTTCTGGTCAGCGGCGGCGGCCTGCCATCGGTGACGACCATCGATCCGTCGCAACCGACCCACGTCGGTTATAGCCCGGCCGTGTCGGGGCTGGTTCTGAATTACAACCGGGTGCATTTCGAATGGAAACATACCGCTGGCGGTTATCAGATCACCATGGATGCGCGGGCGAAACGGCACCAGCCGCTGGCCTATACGATCGCAATGCAGACCGTGGATCGCGAGGGCCCGCTTTATACCCATCGCCTTGAAAACGGGCGCGAGATCTGGACAGTGATGCAGGGCGCCCTTGGCCGGGGTGGCAGCCGCTGGCTGCCG
>JACIYW010000182.1 GCA_014359745.1 Paracoccaceae bacterium
CGGTGATCGCCGAGGATCCAGAGATTGCCCGACGTCCCGAAATCCAGCACGACGCAGTCGGTCTTGATGACGCCGGGATGTTCCTCGGGATCGACGGTGCGCAGGCCGCGCCCGACCATCTGGATCATGGTGGACTTGTAGGAGCTGGGGCGCAGCAGCACGACGCAGGAGGTGGGTGGATGGTCCCAGCCCTCGGTCAGCACCGCCACGTTGACGATGACGCGGATGTCCCCCGCTGCGTAGTCGGCGAGGATCGCCTTGCGGGTTTCTGCCGCGAGATCGCCGTGAATCAGCGCGGCGGAAACGCCCGCCGCCCTGAACGCCTCGGCGACGTGTTCGGCATGGGCGACGGTGGAGCAGAACACCACGGTCTGCTGTGCAAGACTCTTTGCGAGTGGATCGAGGCGGGCCGGACAATCGCGCAGCATGGCGCGACATATGAATGCCAAACCGAGGCGGGGGCCGTGATGTATCGCGCTCACCCGGCAGTGGCGCAGCGCAATGACGCCGCCCGGCGCGTGCAATCCCTTCTAAGCGAATTCGGTCTGACACCTGCTGCCCGCGCCAAGGTTCAGGGCCTGCCCGATCTGCACGATGACCCGGCGACGGGATACTTCAAATGAACGACCACCTGCCCGCCTTTGCCCGCGCCGCACATGACAAGATGCTGGACGCCTTCGACGCCATGATGCGCCCCGCTGTCAAGCGCGCTGGTGAAGCGACCGAGGCCAAGGCCCGCGCCGAAGGCAAGACGCCTCACGAGGCCGCACAGGCCGCGCAGGATCACGTCAACCGGCTGTTGATCGAGATGCAGCGCGAACGCGCCCGGCTTGAGGCTGAGGGGGCACGGCGGCAATGACCCGCTCGCCAGAGGCCCGACTATGGCACGCGATACTGGCACATTCCCTTCACGATGTGGCAAGGGGCAAGGATACTTCATGGCTGGGGTCTCGCGACTTTGCGGTGGTTTGCACGCTGGCCGGGCTGGACCCAGAGGCGGTGGCCGAGCGATTTGACCCAGAGCGGTTTCGCCGGTTGATGCGGGCCGCGTGAGGCGCGTTATTCTGCCGGGTGGTGCTTCCCGCCGTGTTTGCGGTCAAACTGTCTGGTGGACCGGCGGGCATACCACGCCGCCGCCCCGGCGATGGCCAAGGCAATGATCGGCACGAGAATGTCAAACGCGGTCATGATGACACCTGCTTTCGGATGTTGCCCAGAATATAGTGCGAAAGCCCGTGCATTGCGAGTCCGGCGATTCCCCAGCCAAGCGTTGCCCAAGCCGCATTGGTCAGACTGTCAGTCAAGGGCCGCAAGACGGCAAACCCGATAAGCCCCAAGCCAAGCGCATTCACGAAACCGGCAAGCGCCTTCATCCGTTCATTGTGTATCGCCAGCGCATCGCGTTCTGTCATCACCGCCCTTCCACAACCCGAAACCGGCACAGGGCCGCGTGACCCTACTTGAACAGCTTGACCAAACCCTTGCCGGTGATGCGCCCCGCTATCCTGCGCCCGACCCGGCGGGACATAGCACCCTTGCGCTTGGACGTGACCGCCTGAGCATCGCCGAGATACTTGGCGAGGGTATAGAGGAAGCGGCGGAACTTGTTGAATGTCATGCCTTGATCGTGCCTCACCCAAGGCGGCAACGCAAGCCGCGCGTTCTGGTGCCAATGCCGCCGATCTGCCCGCAGACAGTAACCGGTGGGGGGACATTTCCTTTCTCACTTCGCGGCGCAAGAAAATCCGAACCCCGTCTATCGGTATCGTCGCCAGCATGGGGCCGGGCATTGGGACCGGCTGATTACGTTGCACCTTGGCAACAGGCTTCCCCGATGCAATCCGTTACCCCAAACGTTACCCGGCAAAGAAAAAGCCCCGTTCTGGCGGGGCTGTTCGTCGTCTAAGTCTTTGTTTTATTTGGTGGAGCCAAGCGGGATCGAACCGCTGACCTCTTGAATGCCATTCGTCCGGTTTTCGTAGTGCTTCACCGCACTTGATATGGCAAACAACTGTAAAACAACGATTTGCAACAAAATTCAAGTTGTCATAACCGTACTTGATCCCGTATGATCGGCCTCGAATGTTGCAAAAAATGTTGCAAAGGAGCCAATCATGCCGTCTATCGACCTCTCAAAGCGCCCGTCCATCGCGAAGATCAAGCACCCGGAGACGGGCACAGTGTTCTATTCCCACGACGGCACAGGCTACAAAGGTCTGCGCCTGACTGTGGGCAAGGCGACGAAAACTTGGGTGCTGTCGAAGCGCATCGGGTCGTCCATCAAGTCAATCAACCTTGGTGCATTCCCGGCCATCGCGACGGGCGATCATGCCCTTGTCCTTGCCAAGGCGAAACTTGAGGAACTTGACCACGGGCGCGATGCTAAGGCGTCGGGCGTCAAAACCTTGGGCGATGCCTTCGACTCCCACATCCAGAATTCGACGGCGAAGCAGGCGACGCTCGACACCTACAAGATCGAGATCGACACCTACTTGACCGACCTTTTCAAAAAGCCCGTGGAGCGCGTCACGCTACCGATGATGGAGGAAGTTGTCCGCAATATCGAACGCGCGGGCAAAGTATCGACGGCGGAGCATATCTGCGCGCTGATCCGCATGGCATCGCGCCGCGCGTCGATCCTGCGCGGCCTGCCGTATGTCGCGGCTGAGTTGAAGGTGAAGCAGAAGCCCAAGAAGAAACCCGGCATCCTGTTCGACGTGAACCAGCCATGGCCCTGCATTGACCTGATCCGCGAGATCAAGAGTCCGACAAGAAAGGTCGCTTGGATCGTGATGCTGTTCACGGGCATTCGGTCAGGCGACGTCTGCGAACTTCGCTGGTCCCATGTTGACCTCGCCAAAGGCACGATCAAAATCGACGATCTGAAAAACCACCTCGAACGGGACTTCCCGATTGCGGACGTGGTTGTCGCGGCGCTCAAGACCTTGCCGCACCATGACGGATGGGTGTTCCCTGCGGAATCTTCATCAGGTCACGCCGAAGACCTAGGGCACCTCAGCGTCACCGAAGTTGTCGATGGCGTGAAGCGCCAGAAGAAATTGCTGCGGCAGCATGACACCCGCCGCCTGTTCACGACGGCGGCGCGCATGGAATTGCTGCCGTCCTACATCATCGACCAGTTGCGCGGTGACACAGAAAAGTCCGTTCAGGACGTCTATGACCAAGGATCGGCCTCGCAAGGCCATGCAAATCAGATTGCTGCCCGCATCCTGCGGCAGTGCGGAGTTGGACCTGATTCCCCAGTTGATCTCGTTTGATGCGCTACTTATGTTGAAAGGGCGTGAGGGGCTGCTCTAGGCCGAGGTCTACCAGCCACCAAACAACCTCGCGCGAGTGATCCCCTAGCCACGCGGCGTTCAGAATGCGGGTTAGGCCAAGGGCGCGAACTGAACGCATATCAACGGAGCGCACCGTCTCATCCTAAAACTTGAGATGGAGTGTGCCCGTGTTGGACCTCTCAGAAGAAGTAAGCGCACTGCGCTATACGGTCGGTCAAATGGCCGATCAGCTAACCCGTATCGGGCTTGGCCCGAAACTCATGAAGACCCCGGAAGCTGCCGAATTTCTCGGCGTGTCGCCGGAGGTGTTGTTCGAGTGGCGGCAGAAGCGGATGGGGCCTCCCTACCTGCACATCACGTCGCGGACGATCCGGTATGACCGGGACGATCTCGTCGCGTGGGCACAGTCGCACAAGGTCACAAAGTGAAAGGGGCGAGATTGGTTCTCGCCCCATTCGGGATCGTCTGCGCAAAGTGAATAAGCGATTTATAGCGTTTTTCACGGCGATCCTGAACCGGAGTTTGAGGACCAGTCTCTCGAATAGAGAGCAATGGTTATGGAAATTGACTTCCTGAAAAAGCTCGCCTCGCTGGCTGACCGCGACGGTCATTCGGTTCGGGCGTTCAACGACAAAGAGCAGAAATGGTGGTATCGGCCTGTCGATACGCCGATCACGGACGAGGTTCTGACTTCGCACCTTGCGCGTGGCGAGGATTGCATCGGCATTCGGATGAACGTCGGGGGTGGCGACAAATCGCACTTCTGTGTCTTCGACTTCGATGACCACGACGCGGAAATGGCGCAGGCCGAAATCTTCGCAAAGGTGCGCGCATTGTGCGACGAACTTGGCGCCGGAAACGTCCCTCACCTGGCTTTCCAGTCCGGTGGAGGGCAGGGCGCACAGGTATGGGTCATCTTCGACGAGGCTCGGCGCACGGACACGATCCGCGAATTTGCCGACCACTTCCTCAAGAAGATCGGCCTGGCCCGGAAAGCCGGTGGCAAGCTGATCAATGGCGAGGTTGAG
>JACIYW010000183.1 GCA_014359745.1 Paracoccaceae bacterium
GCTTTATCCCGATCCCTGGCCGAAAAGCCGCCACCACCGGCGCCGCTTTGTCACCCCCGATTACCTGCAACCGCTTGCGCGGGTCATGCAGCCGGGCGCCATTCTGCGCATCGCCACAGACATCCCCGATTATGTGCGCCAGACCATGGAAGAGGTGCCTCAGGCGGGATTCACCCCCCTGAACCCCGCCCCCGAGGAATGGCATACCCCCTGGGATGACTGGCTATCCACCCGCTATGAACAAAAGGCCCTGCGCGAAGGTCGCACGCCGCATTACCTGACCTTCAGCAGACCCAAGGGCTGAGGTGCGCGGCGCTCTCCCGCACCGCAGATCTCCCGCCCGAACCGTTCAATCGCGCGCCGCTAGCCGCCGATCCGCTCCACCTGCCGCACGATACCTTCGGCCTGCTTGATCGAGGCGATATCGACCAGCCGCCCCTTGTAGGTGGTCGCCCCCTCGCCGCGCGCCTTCGCCTCGGCCATGGCGGCAAGGATTTCGCGCGCCTCCTGCACCTGCGCCTCTGATGGGGTGAACACCTCATTGGCCAGCGCCACCTGTTTGGGATGGATCGCCCATTTTCCGACCATGCCCAGTGTGGCCGAGCGCCGCGCCTGTGCGCGAAAGCCCTCGTCATCGGAAAAATCGCCAAACGGGCCATCAACGGGCAGCACGCCATGCGTGCGGCAGGCGGCGACGATGGCCGCCTGCGCCCAGTGCCACGGGTCGGACCAGTGCCGCGCACCCTCATGCAGCATGTAATAGTTCTCCTGCGTGCCCCCGATGCCGGTGGTCTGCATCCCCATCGAGGCGGCGAAATCGGCGGCGCCCAGGCTCATCGCCTGCAATCGCGGCGAAGATGCCGCGATCTCCTCGACATGGGCGATGCCCGCCGCCGTTTCGATAATCACCTCCAGCGTGATCGGCCGGGTGCGCCCCTTGGCGCGTTCGACCGCCGTCACCAGCGCATCCACCGCATAGACATCGGCCGCGCATCCCACCTTGGGGATCATGATCTGATCCAGCCGGTCACCCGCCTGTTCCAGAAGGTCCACCACATCGCGGTACCACCATTCGGTATCCAGCCCGTTGATCCGGACCGAGAGGTATTTGTCGCCCCAATCCACATCACGGGTCGCGGCGATGACATTGGTGCGGGCGGCAGCCTTGTCATCCGGCGAAACCGAATCCTCCAGATCAAGGTTGACCACATCCGCAGCACTTGTCGCCATCTTCGCGAAAATCGCCGGGCGCGATCCAGGGCCAAAGAGCTGGCAGCGGTTGGGGCGGGCGGGGGCAGGCGGTTGAAGGCGAAAGCTCATGTCGTCTCTCCGGGCAGTACGGTTTCTGGGCAGTACGTTTATGGTCAAGCGGCATCTGGTGCTGCGCCGCCTTGCAGGGAAAGAATATTTCGCAGCACTGCCCCGCGTGGATAGAATGCTGCTGGCGCAGATTCAACCCGATTTTGTGCTTGCTGCATGAAACCCGCCCAACGCACCGGTATGTGTCGCGGCACCGCTGGTTGGTGTTGCACGCACTCAGGCCCCCAGCTTGATCGCACAGGAAAACGTTATCCCCATCCTCTCGAAAAAAATACTCAAATCCCGCCCCCGCCTTGCGCGTGCCGGTCAAGGCAATGAACCCGACGGGCTGACATCCGCTGACCTTTGGCCTATCGTTTGGCCGACCAACTGAGCGATGCGTGCTGCCGGGTGAAAAATTCCCCCATGAGCCCGATCATCAGACAGGCAAGCGCGACATAGACGGGATAGGTCGGGGAACTGTAATGCGGGTTGTAGTTCAGGAACAGGTAACCGCGCGCCTGGTCGATGATGTGAAACAGCGGGTTCCAGGTGAACATCACCAGAATATGGCTTGGCGTCGCGTTCGCCACGAGCATCTTGCCCGACGCGATCATGTTGGCGCGTATGTAGATCTGTGACCCGATGGAGGTGAAACCGGGAAACCAGGGCTTGATCGCCAGAAACACCATACCGATCGCCAGCCCCGAGAACCATGCCAGCAACAACATGGCGAAGGCCCCGACCGGATCAGGGATGGTGATCGGCGAGAAAGCGACGTGATAGATGTAAAGCACCGTGGTAAGCGACAGAACCTGAATATAAAGCGCCCCCAGCGCCGCCGCGCCGATCGCGATGATCGTGTTCATCGGCGCGTGTTTCATCATCGGCGATGTCGGCCCCTCAGACCCCGCCACGGCGCCAAGCGTCTTGACATGGGTCATGTACATGAAGATGCCCGACATGATGTACAGCATGAAATCGCCCCGGATAGCGCTGCCGCGCAGGCCAAGAATCGCGTACATCACATAGAACACCAGAACCAGCATCACCGTCTGGAAAATGTTCATCAGCAGCCCGATGACCGCGTTGCCATGGCTGCGACGAATGGACCGGACGGCCGCATGAAAAATCAGCGTCAGGATGGTGATCGCACCACCCATGGGGGATTTCGCCACTCTTTGCTTGAACATCGCCCGTCGCCCCGATCACCGGATCGCATATCCCGCCCCGAACAGGCGGTTCACCGATCTGCTGCCCGATTATTGCCCGGCAATTATTGCCGTTGTCCTTACGTTTGACGATAAGGGTAAGCGCAACACAAATCAACCGCGGCGCATCTGGGTGCGCCAGACCGGAGCATGACATGGATTTTGACCGCCTTACCCGCGAAATGCGCCGCCTGGCGCTTTTGGCCGGCGACCGGATAATGGAGATTTACGCCCGCCCCGATTTCGAGGTGCGCGCCAAATCCGATGACAGCCCGGTGACCGAGGCCGACGAGGCCGCAGATGCGCTGATCTCGGCGGGGCTGGCGCGGGCCTTTCCCGATGTGCTGATCGTGACCGAGGAACAGGCGGGCACCCACACCCGGCAGGCCCGCGATTTCCTGATCGTCGATCCGCTGGACGGCACCAAGGAATTTGTCAACCGGCGTGGCGATTTCACCGTGAACATCGCCTTTGTCCAGAACGGCGTGCCGGTACGCGGCATTGTCTTTGCGCCCGCCAGGGGCCGGATGTTCTATACCCTGGCCAATGGGCGCGCGGTCGAGGAAATCGGGCCGTTCGACCCCGAAACCCCCGGTGCCCTGCAGGTTCTGGCGGTTTCGGCCCCCGACAATTCGGCCCTGAACGTGGTCGCGTCGAAATCGCATCGCGATGCCGCGACCGATGCCTATATCGCGAAATACGCGGTGCGCGATATGGTCAGCGCCGGTTCCTCGTTGAAATTCTGTCTGGTGGCGGCGGGCGAGGCCGATCTTTATCCCCGGCTTGGCCGCACCATGGAATGGGATACCGCCGCGGGCCATGCGGTGCTGGCAGGGGCGGGGGGGCAGGTGCTGCGATTTGATGACCACATGCCCCTGACCTATGGCAAGCCGGGCTATGAGAACCCGTTCTTCATTGCCTGCGCGCCGGGTGTCGATCTTCGGGGGGTTTGATGGCGGTTCTGATCGTGGTTCCGGCGCGCTTTGCCTCGGCCCGCTATCCGGGCAAGCCATTGGTCGGGCTGCGCGGGGCCGACGGGGCGGTAAAGCCGCTGATCGAACGATCCTGGCGCGCCGCCAAGGCGATTTCGGGCGTTGACCGGGTGGTGGTGGCCACCGATGACACCCGCATTCAGGCCGCAGCCCATGGCTTTGGTGCCGAGGTGGTGATGACCCCCGCCACCGCCGCCAACGGCACCGAACGCTGCGCCGCGGCGCTGGCGGCGCTGGGCGATGGATATGAGATCGTCGTCAATCTGCAAGGCGACGCGCCGCTGACCCCGCCCTGGTTTGTCGAAGACCTGATCGCCGACTTGCGCGCCGATCCAGAGGCGGGCATCGCCACGCCGGTTCTGCGCTGCGATGGCGCCGCGCTGACCGCTTTGCGAAATGATCGGCGGGCGGGGCGCGTTGGTGGCACCACGGCGGTTTTCGGCGCCGGGGGCCGCGCGCTTTATTTCTCCAAAGAGGTGGTCCCCTTTACCGGCGCGGATTTCGCGGACGACCAGCCCACACCGGTCTTTCACCATGTCGGCGTCTATGCCTTCCGGGCCGATGCGCTGCGGGCCTATCCGGGCTGGCCAACGGGGCCGCTGGAACGGCTGGAGGGGCTGGAACAGTTGCGCTTTCTGGAACAGGGTCGCAGGGTTCTGTGTGTCGAGGTGGCGGCGCGCGGGCGACAGTTCTGGGAGGTGAACAACCCCGAAGACGTGCCCCGGCTGGAGGCGATGATGGCGGCGATGGGCATCGAATGACCGTTGCCCCCACCAGCGTGATCATCGTCAGCCGGGAACGCCCGGCGGCGCTGATACG
>JACIYW010000184.1 GCA_014359745.1 Paracoccaceae bacterium
GACCGTTTTGATCGCGGCACACGCGATGCTCTGTCAAAGCGCCGAAACCCGCAACAGCCACCGGCACGCTCTAGCCGGTGCAGTCGCCAGATCGCCGCCCCGGAAGTCGGGAATGCGCCCGGCGACGGCGTTCAGGCCGAACAGGATACCGTCAAGCGCGCGCGATAATCGGTTACGACAACCCCAGCAACCGCGCCGCGTTGTTCTTGAGGATATCGGGGCGGATTTCATCCTTGATGCTGATCTGTTCAAAATCCGACAGCCAGCGTTCGGGGGTGATCATCGGCCAATCCGACCCAAAGAGCACCTTCTTGCGCAGGATCGAATTGCAGTATTTCACCAGGATCTCGGGGAAATATTTCGGGCTCCAGCCACTCAGATCGATATAGACATTGGGCTTGTGCTGCGCGACGGCCAGCGCCTCTTCCTGCCAGGGAAAAGACGGGTGGGCGAGGATGATCTTGAGATCGGGGAAATCCACCGCCACATCGTCGATCACCATCGGGTTGGAATATTTCAGCCGCATGCTGTTGCCGCCCGGCATCCCCGATCCGACCCCGGTCTGCCCGGTGTGGAACAGCGCGATACCGCCGCCCTCTTCAATCGCGGCGTAAAGGTCATAGGCCATGCGGTCATTTGGCCAGAACCCCTGCATGGTCGGATGAAACTTGAACCCCTTGATGCCGAAATCCGTCATCAGGCGCCGCGCTTCGCGTACGCCCATCTTGCCCTTGTGCGGGTCGATACTGGCAAAGGGGATCAGCACATCGCTGTTCTCGGCCGCCAGTTCGGCCACCTCTTCGTTCTTGTAGCGCCGATACCCGGTCTCACGTTCCGAATCGACGGGGAAGATCACGGCGGCGATGTTCTGTTCGCGGTAATGCGCCGCCGTTTCCGGCACGGTCGGCGGATGCTGCCAGGGTGCGCGGAAATATTTCGCCATGGTGGCTTGCAGATCGTCATAGCCGTCATCGGCATGGCATCCGCAGGGTTCTTCGGCGTGGGTGTGGATATCGATAGCGCGTATTTTTGTCAGATCAACCATTACGTTTCCTTTCAGATCAGGATGGTTGCCGGATCGGCATTGTCATAAAGCCGTTCCAGCAGGGATGCGCGCAGCGTCAGCAGCTTGCGAAAGTTGAGGTTGCCCTTGGCGGTGATCTCACCCTCTGCGATCGAGGGGGGATCGGCCAGGATGATCGCGCGGGTGATGCGGGTTGACGACCCTTCCACCGGGCGGGCGCGCAGACGAGTGATGATTTCGCGCGCCGCCGACGGGATCAAGAGCGCGCCGACATCCTCGGTCACGTCGGTGTGGGCGCGCAGGGCGGGGGCGGGGATCACCATAAGCCCGATCTCGGACCGGTCCGCTCCGGTGATCACCACATCGGCCGCCAGACCGCCCAGGGCGATCAAAAGATCAAGCCGCAGATTGGCCGCCCGCACCCAGGTGCCGGAAAGCAGTTTGAAATCCTCGGATATCCGCCCGTCAAAGCGCAGGCCCATGGCGATATTGTCTGGATCGACGAATTTCATCGCATCGCCGGTGCGAAAGAAGCCTTCGTCATCAAAAGCCTCGGCGGTCTTTTCCGCATCCTCGAAATAGCCCGGCGTGATGGTCGGGCCTTTCACGCGCACCTCGCAGCGCATGTCTTCATCGGGGATCAGTTTCACGGTCACGCCCGTGACCGGTACGCCGACGATGCCCGACCGGGTGGTCGGTTCGTGCTGGATCAGGCAGGCGGGCGCGGTTTCGGTCAGGCCCCAGCTAGAGGTCATCAGCGGCACGTCGCCGCGCACCTCGCGCGCCATATCCTCCAGATCCGCCCAGACGTCTTGGGGCAAGGACGCCCCGGCATAGAACAGCATGTCGAGATCTTCGAAATAGCGCCGACGGAGGCCGGTATCCTGTTTCATCGCATCGCGCAGCATCGCAAAGCCGACCGGCACGTTGAACGCGATGGTGCCCGAAATCATCGTCTGATTTTCCAGCGTCAGGTCGATCAGACCGGCCATCGGCTTGCCGTTGTCAATATAAAGCGCGCCGCCATTGGCCAGCATCATGTTGAAATTATGCGATCCGCCGAACACATGGTTCCACGGCAGCCAATCCAGAATACGCGGCGGGCGGGCGCGTAGAAACGGCAGCGCATCGGCAAGCTGCGTCTGGTTGGCGCACATCATGCGGTGCGAGGTCAGAACCCCCTTGGGGTTGGAGGTAGAGCCCGATGTCATCAGGATCTTGGCAACCGTATCGGGGCCGATTGCGGCATTGGCGGCATCGACATCGCCCGCGCCACCCCGCAACAGATCGGCAAAAGGCGTAACGCCCGCCCCCGCGCCCACGCTGGCAACCCGTTCCATGCCGTCGAACAGATCGCTGCTCAGCGCATCGCCGAACCGGGCGGTATCGGCGGCAAAGACCATCGTCGGGCGCACCACCTTGACGGCGTGGGCCAGATGCCCGTGCGCAGCGGGGATCAGCGCGTATTGTTCGGCCACCGGAACCGTCGGCACGCCCACATATTGCGCGGCAAGCGTCAAAAGCCCGTGATCCACGCCGTTGCCCGAAATGATCAGGATCGGGGTTTGCGGCCCCATGCCGCGATCCATAAGCGCCGCCGCAATGGCGCGCACCTGATCGAGGGCCATGGCATAGCTGACCTCGCGCCAGCCGCGACCGTAACGTTCCGCCAGGAACACCGCGTCGGGTGTCTGATCCGCCCAGCGGTGCAGCCAGTCGGTGGTGCAACGGTCAACCGGCCCCATCGGGTGGCGGGTGCGCAGCAGGATTGCGCCATCGGCGCGATCCTCGCGGGTTACGTCATGTGCCCGATAGCGTTGCTGATTCATGGTCTATCCCCCCGTTATCCTCGATCCGCCGCAGGGCACGGATCAGAAGTGCGTGTTCGTCATCGGTCAGCCCGGCGGTCATCCGCGCCTCATGCGCCTTTACCGCCGCCAGCGCCGCGTCATGCAACCGACGCCCGGTCGGCGTGACCAGCAGCGCATAGGCGCGCCGGTCATCCATCGCGCGTTCACGGGCGATCAGGCCGCGGCGTTCCAACTCGTCTATGACCAGCACCAGATTGGGCGGTTCGATCGCCAAAAAATCGGCCAGTTGCGACTGGCGAAGGCCGGGATTATCGACGATCATCACCAGCGCCGAAAACGTCACCATCCGCAGATCGAACGGCGCAAGGGCTGCGTTGACATCGGCCTGAATGGCATTAAAGGCGCGTTTCATGCCGTAGCCTGAAAAGGCGCGCAGCGTGGCGTCCCTTTCCCTCTCGGTCATTGTCTCACCTGAAACTTGGCGCGCGTTTTTTCAGAAAGGCGGCAAGCCCTTCTTGCGCGTCGGGGCTGGTCTGGGTCACCGCTGCACAGAGGCTTTCGGTGAAAAGGCCATCCGCCTTTGACATGTCTTCAATCCGCGCCAGCGCCTGGATCATGATGTAATTGGACAGCGGCGCGTTATCGGCGATGTTGCGGGCCAGATCGGTGGCAAAGGCCATCGCTTCGCCATGGCCGACCAGATAATGGGTCAGGCCAAGGCGCAGCCCGGTGTCGGCATCGTATTTGCGCCCGGTCAGCATCATCTCGGTCATCCGGTCGGCACCCAGAATGCGGCCCACCCGCACCGATGCGCCGCCGCCCACGAAAATGCCGCGCCGCCCCTCGGGCAACTGGAAGATGGTGGATGGTTCGGCCACCCGCACATGCGTGGCGGTGGCCAGTTCCAGCCCACCCCCGATCACCGCGCCGATCATCGCCGACACGATGGGCAGCCCGCCGAACTGGATACGGTCCATCACCGCGTGCCAGTTGCGTGAATGGCGCATGGTACCTTCGGCATCACGCGCCACATGTTCGGCCAGATCAAGGCCAGAACAGTAATGCCCCGCCGTGCCGGTCAGCACCACCACCTTGACGCCCTTGGGCGGTGCGGAAATGAAGCCGTCAAGTTCGGCCAGCAGCGCATCCGACATGGCGTTGCGTTTGTCGGGGCGGTTCATGGTGACGGTGGCAACAGGGCCGTCAATCGCAACGGTGATCAGGGACATGGCGTATGGTTCAGCGTGGCGGCAAGCGCACCGCGCCATCAAGCCGGATCGTGGTGCCGTTAAGATAGGCGTTCTCGATGATCTGCGCGACCATCAGGCCAAATTCGCCGGGCAGGCCCAACCGGGCCGGAAAGGGGATATTGGCGGTGATCTTCGCGGTGGTTTCGGGCGGCAGCCCTTCCATCATCGGGGTGTGAAACAGGCCCGGCGCGATCGCCATCA
>JACIYW010000185.1 GCA_014359745.1 Paracoccaceae bacterium
AAAGCCCCCTTTCCCCGCCCGCCGCAGGCGCACCACCGCCCGCCGCAGGCGCAAATGCCCGACCTATTCCCTCCAGAACCCTCGCAGGCGTCTCGCCGGTCAGGATGGCGCGGCGCTGTTCGTCCCCAACCCCCGCACCGTCCAGATACCAGCCCAGATGCTTGCGCGCCACCCGCAGCCCCAGGTCCACCCCGTAAAACCCCAGCATCGCCTCGTAATGCCCGGCCACCATATCCCCCAGCGCCGCGCCCTTTGGCACATCGGGGGCCGGGGCGCCGTACAGTCCCGCGGCGATTTCGGCCAGCCGCCACGGCGCGCCGCGCGCACCGCGCCCCACCATCACCCCCTCGGCGCCCGAGGCCCGCAGCGCCGCGGCCCCGGTGCCCATGTCAACGATATCGCCATTGGCGATCACCGGCACCCGCACCGCATCGCGCACCCGCGCAATCGCCGCCCAATCGGCCTCTCCGTTGTAGAACTGGTTGCGGGTGCGCCCGTGCACGGTGATCATCGCCACACCCGCCGCTTCGGCCTGCCGGGCGATCGCATCGGCATTGAGGCTTTCCAGATCCCAGCCCAGCCGACATTTCAACGTCACCGGCACCGATACCGCCGCCACCACCGCCTCGATCAGGCGCAGCGCCAGATCGGGTGTGCGCATCAGCGCCGATCCCGATTGCCCGCCCGTCACCTTTTTCGCCGGGCAGCCCATGTTGATATCGACGATCCGCGCGCCCATGCCTTCGGCCAGCCGTGCCGCCTCGGCCATCCAATGCGCGTCGCACCCGGCGATTTGCACCGCGGTGCCCGCATCCTGCGCGCCCAGTTCCATACGCGCCCGCGCCCGCGTTGAGGGGCGCGCCGTCACCACCTCGCGGCAGGCAACCATTTCCGACACCACCAGCCCCGCGCCAAACCGCGCGACCAGCCGGCGAAACGGCAGATCGGTGATCCCCGCCATCGGCGCAAGCAGAACGGGGGGCACAGGACCAAACGGCAGGGGGTGTCGCGACACGGGGCAGGTTCCTTCTTCTTTCGCCTCACCTAAGGCCACAGGGCCCGCCTTGCAATCGCCACGCCGCCGGGATTTGCCCGGAATTTGTGCAATCCGTCACTTTGCCTAAAAAATAAGCACATTACCCCGGTGCTGCCGCCACCTTGCCCCGGAACGCGGCAGCGCCTAAGACGGGGCCAAACCAGTCGCAGGCACCGATGACCACAGCCGCCATCCTGACCGCCGCCGGGCGCGGCACCCGCGCCGGGGGGGAATGCCCCAAGCAATGGCGCCTGCTTGCCGGGCGCCCGGTCCTGGCCCATGCGCTTGCCGCTTTTGCCGGACGCGCCGATATTTCCCGGATCATCCTGGTCATCCACCCCGATGATCGCGCCCTTGCCGCATCACTGCTCGGGCCGCGCACCAGCGTTGTTGTCGGCGGGGCGGATCGCGCCGCCTCGGTGCGCAATGCCTTGCGCGCGCTCAGGGGCACCGATACCACGCGGGTTCTGATCCATGACGGGGCGCGGCCCCTTGTCTCTGACGCGGTCATCTCGCGGGTTCTGGGTGCCCTTGAAACCCATCCGGGCGCCGCGCCCGCGCTTGCGGTCACCGATGCGCTTTGGCGGGGCGGCGCCACCGTCACCGGCACCCTTCCCCGCGCGGGCCTGTTTCGCGCGCAAACCCCGCAGGGCTTCGCCTTTCCCGCCATCCTCGACGCGCATGAGGCCCACAGCACCGCCGCCGCCGCCGATGATGTCGAGGTGGCGCGCGCCGCCGGGCTTGACGTGGCCATCGTCGCGGGCGACGAAGACAACCTGAAACTGACCTGGCCGGATGATTTCCCCCGCGCCGAACGCCTGTTGGCCGCCCGAACCGCGAAAGGCCCGCCCATGGATATCCGCACCGGCAACGGCTTTGACGTGCACCGTTTCGGGCCGGGCGATCACCTCTGGCTTTGCGGGCAGCGCATCGCCTTCCCGCGCGGGCTTCAGGGGCATTCGGATGCCGATGTCGGCATGCACGCGCTAAGCGATGCGATTTACGGCGCGCTGGCGATGGGCGATATCGGCCAGCATTTTCCGCCCTCTGATCCACGCTGGAAAGGCGCCGCCAGCCATGTCTTCCTGACCCATGCGATTTCCCTTGCGCGTGAAAGCGGCTTTGCGCTGACCCATGCCGATGTGACGCTGATCTGCGAACAGCCAAGGATCGGCCCGCATGCGGGCGCGATGCGCGCCGAACTGGCGCGGCTTCTGTCGGTTGACATCACCCGCATCAGCGTCAAGGCCACCACCACCGAACGTCTCGGCTTTGCCGGCCGGGAAGAGGGGATCGCGGCACTTGCCACCGCGACGCTGGTGCGCCCATGACCCGCGTGATCGCAACCTTCCTTTATGTCGGCCTGCTGCGCCCGGCGCCGGGCACCTGGGGGTCGCTTGCCGCGTTGCCGATCGCCTGGGCCTTGCACCAAACGGGCGGCTTTCCGGCGCTCGCACTTGCCACCGTCGTGGTCTTTTTTGTCGGCTGGTGGGCCACCCACCGCGAAACCCTGGGCCAGCCCGATCACGACCCTTCCGAGATCGTCATCGACGAGGTGGTGGGCCAATGGGTCTCGCTATTGCCCGTCTCTGCCGGGGCATGGGCCAATGGCGTCGATATCACCCGGCTCTGGCCCGGCTGGGTGGTGGCGTTCCTGGCGTTTCGCCTGTTCGACATCTGGAAACCCGGCCCCATCGGCTGGGCCGATCGCAAGGCAACCGCGCTCGGGGTGATGCTCGATGACGTGATTGCCGGAATTTTCGCGGCCCTCGTCGGCATCGCCGGCGCGGGCCTTGCCCATGGAGTGTTGATGAAATGATCCCCCTCGCCCAGACCCTGCTTGAAACCGCCCGCGCCAAAGGCCTGCACATCGCCACCGCCGAAAGCTGCACCGGCGGGCTGATCTCGGCCGCGATCACCGATATCGCCGGATCGTCGGATGTGTTCGACCGCGGGTTCGTGACCTATTCGAACATCGCGAAATCCGACCTTCTCGGCGTCAGCCCCGACACCATCGCGCGCCACGGCGCGGTGTCCGAGGAAACCGCCGCCGAAATGGTCGCGGGCGCGCTGGCGCATTCCGCCGCCGATCTGGCCGTGGCCGTCACCGGCGTGGCCGGGCCGGGCGCATCGGGCAGCAAACCCGAAGGCCGCGTCTGTTTCGGCGTGATGATGCGCGGCGGCGCGCCAACGACCGAAACCCATGATTTCGGCGCCCTGGGCCGCGCGGCCGTGCGCAAGGCCACCGTCGCCCATGCCCTGAACCTCCTGATCAAACGCCTGGACGCGGCGCGCTGAACCCGGCCGGCCCGCCCCCTCACCCAAGCGCGTGCTCTTTCCAATCCTCTCGAAAAAAATGCTCATCCTGCCGTGCCCGCCTTGCGCGCGGCCTTGCGCGCGGCAGGAACCGGGCTCTTGCCCTCATCCTCTCGAAAAAAATACTCAACTCCCGCGCCCGCCTTGCGCGCGCCGGTCAGGGGACGTCACCCAACTGACAAACAGGCGCTATCGGATCACGATCTCATCGGCGCGCAGCACGCCCAGAACATCGCGGGCGCGTTCATCCAGAAGATCCAGGTCAAGGTAATCATCCGACATCCGCCGGGTAAGATTGGTCATCTCGGCCAGTTCGGCGGTCAGGCGGCCGCGTTCGGCCCGCAGTTCGCCCGCCTCGGCGTTGATCTGGATGCGGCGAAACAGACCGTAATCGCCCTGCACGGCGGCAAAGGTGAAATAACTGCCAAGCGTCAGGGCCAACGCGAAATAAAGCGTGGCGCCAACGGTGGGGCGGGATTTTCCTGCGGTCATTGCTTCTGCCTCGACAGTACCTCTGCGGTACCTCTGCGGCACCTCTGCGGGTGTTTCCCTGACTATGGCACAGGCGTGGCCGCTTGTGAATCCCGGATTTGCGCAATTGCGTCCGTGCGCTAGTATGAGGATGGAGGATCTGACATGACCACGCCCGCCACCCCCCGGCCACCCGCCGCCGACGAGGTTTTCAACCAGCCCTGCCCGCCCGGTGATATCGACC
>JACIYW010000186.1 GCA_014359745.1 Paracoccaceae bacterium
GAAAGCGGTACATCACCACCAGCCACGCAGCCCCGGTGCCCACCGCTGCCACCATGGCCCCGACACCCGTCATCAACACAAGCGTGTTGGTCATGTAGCGCGGCAAGGTGGTGGCCAGCAGATGCGGCCAGATGTTCTGGGTCGGCGACAGCGCCAGCCACACAACCGCCAATATCGGCGCCAGCACGATCGCGGCAATGATCAGCGCCCCCGCCGACCAAAGATCGATCCCGCCGCGCAGGCGTGGCCCGGCACCAAGGGCGGGGCCGACCGGGCCTGACGCGGCAGGATCGGGGCCGGGCAGGGCGGGATCGGGCAGGCCCACCGCCCCGCCGCCCGCCCCAAGCCCCGGTTGATCGTTTTTTCCGTTCATTGCCGACCGGTTACAGGATTCGGGTTTCCCTGTCCATAAAACCCCGTATAGGGTAGGGCAGCCGCAAACTGGGCATAATGGGGAACAGATGCAGATTGCCATTCATTTCGGGGCGCATTGCACCGACGGCGACCGGTTGATCCGCAGCTTGCTGAAAAATCGTGACATCCTGTCGAAAGAGGGCATCGTGGTGCCCGGCACCGGGCGTTACCGGCAGTTGCTGCGCAAGACGATGCAGGCTTCGGATGGCAGCCTTGCCAGCCCCGATGCCGAACAGGCGCTTCTGGATGCGATCCTGGATGTGGATCATGCCGAACGTATAGTCCTGTCATATGACAATTTCATCTGCGTCCCGCAGCGGGTTCTGGCGCAAGGCATGATCTATCCGATGATGGCACAGCGGGCAAAGATCTATGCCGCGATGTTTCCGGGACAGGACTGTGAATTCTTTCTGGCGGTCCGCAATCCGGCGACATTTCTTCCGTCGCTGATGGCCAAGGTAGAAACCACCGATTATCAGGCCTTCCTGAACGGCTGCGATCCCTTGATGCTGCATTGGTCCGAAACCGTGATCGCCATGCGCGAAGGCGCCCCCGAAGTGCCGGTGACCGTCTGGTGCGACGAGGACACGCCCCTGATCTGGCCCGAGGTTCTGCGCGAGGTCAGCGGCCACGATCCCTTTACGGTGCTGGACGGCACCCTTGATATCCTGGCCGACATCATGACGCCCGAGGGCATGAGCAGGCTGACCACCTATCTTTCCGAAAACCCGCCACCCACCGAGGTGCAGCGCCGCCGGGTGGTTTCGGCGTTCCTGTCGAAATTCGCCCGCCCCGAAGCGGTCGAGGTAGAGGTGGATCTGCCCGGCTGGACCGAAGATTACCTGTCGGAACTGACCGACAATTACGACAATGATGTTGAAACCATCGCCCGCCTGCCGGGTGTGACATTCATTGGTCCCTGACCTGTAGCTGGGGGCTGCGCGCCGCACCGGTGCCTTTCGGCGCGGCGGTCCTGCCTTACGCCATGCCCAAAGCGGCAAGGTAAAGTTCCATCACCGCCTCTTCCTCGGCCAGATCGGCGGCGTCGCGCTTGCGGATCGCGATCACCTTGCGCAGCACCTTGGTGTCATAGCCACGTCCCTTGGCCTCTGCCATCACCTCTTTCTGCTGATCGGCGATGTCCTTTTTTTCGGCCTCAAGATGTTCATAGCGTTCGATGAACTGGCGCAGTTCTTCGGCGGTGACATTATAGGTGGCATCGGTGATGGTGTCAGACATTGCGCGCTCCTGTAGCGGGATGCGCACTGCCTACGCGCGGTCGGGGCCGGGATCAAGGGGCGGCGATCAAGGGGCGACGCGGGCGGACCGGCGGATCGGGCCTTGCTTGCGTGATGGGATGGGCTGGTCTAGATCGGGGGACGGGCCGCAAGATCGCGGGCAGGCGGAACAGGGCGGGGGCACGCGACATGGAGATGCTGATCTGGATCGGGGCGGCGCTGGCGCTTGTCGGGGTTGGCATGCTGATCTGGTGCATCCGGCTGGCGGTGCAGGCACGCGGCGCCGCGATGGATGACGGCGCGCGCCGCGCCCGGCTGCAACGTATCGTCGTGATCAACATGGCGGCGCTGGCGGTTTCGGCGATCGGGCTGATGATGGTGGTTGCGGGCATCGCGCTTGGTTAGGGGCGGTCCTGGTTAGGGGCGGTGGCGATGGGGCATATTCTGGCGCTTGATCAGGGCACCACATCCAGCCGGGCCATCGTCTTTGACGCGCAGATGGCGGTCGTCGCCACCGCGCAGCAGGAATTTCCCCAGCATTTCCCCCGATCCGGATGGGTGGAACATGCCCCCGCCGATCTTTGGCAAACCACCCTTGCCATGGCAAAGGCCGCCATCGCCAAGGCCGGTATCAATGCGGGCGATCTGGCCGGGATCGGCATCACCAACCAGCGCGAAACCACGATTGTCTGGGATCGCGCCAGCGGCGCGCCGATCCACAACGCCATCGTCTGGCAAGACCGGCGCACCGCGCCCCTGTGTGACCGCCTGCGCGCCGAGGGGCATGAACCGATGATCCGCGCCCGCACCGGCCTGCTGCTTGATCCCTATTTTTCGGCCAGCAAGCTGGCATGGCTGCTGGATCATGTCGACGGCGCCCGCGCCCGCGCCGCGCGCGGCGATCTGCTGTTCGGCACGGTCGACAGCTATCTGATCTGGCAACTGACAGGCGGGCGCGTGCATGCGACCGATGCCACCAATGCCGCGCGCACCATGCTTTACGACATCCACAAGGGCGGGTGGAGCATGACCCTCTGCGCCCTGTTCGACATCCCCGCCGCGATGCTGCCAAAGGTGCACGATTGCGCCGCCGATTTCGGGATGGCGCGCGCCGATCTCTTTGGGGCCGGGGTGCCGATCCTGGGCGTTGCCGGCGATCAGCAGGCCGCGACCATCGGGCAGGCCTGTTTTGCCCCCGGCATGGTCAAAAGCACCTATGGCACCGGCTGTTTCGCGCTGATGAACACCGGCGACAGGGTGGTGACCAGCCAGGCGCGCCTGCTCTCGACCATCGCCTATCAACTGGGCGGCAAGCCGACCTATGCGCTGGAAGGGGCGATCTTTGTCGCGGGGGCGGTGGTGCAGTGGCTGCGCGACGGGCTGAAGATCATCCCAAACGCCGCCGCCGCCGCCGATCTGGCGATGACGGCCGATCCCGAACATCCGGTTTATCTTGTGCCGGCCTTCACCGGCCTTGGCGCGCCCTATTGGGACGCGGGCGCGCGGGGGGCGATGTTTGGCCTGACCCGCGCCACCGGCCCCGCCGAAATCGCCCGCGCCGCCCTTGAAAGCGTCGGCTATCAGACCCGCGACCTGATAGAGGCGATGGCGGCAGACCGCGCCGGTGCCGCCACGCTGCGCGTCGATGGCGGGATGAGCGCGAGCGACTGGACGATGCAATTCGTGGCCGACATGCTGGCCGCCCCGGTGGACCGGCCCAAGGTGCTGGAAACCACGGCGCGGGGCGTGGCCTGGCTGGCGGGTATGCGGGCCGGGATTTATCCGGGGCAGGATGGGTTTGCGCGTGGCTGGGCGGCGGATCGGCGCTTTCACCCGGCGATGGCGGATGATCTGCGCGATGCGAAATATGCGGGCTGGCAAGACGCGGTGCGCCGCACCCGCACCGCATGACCGCCGCGCGCGGCACCCTGGCGGTTTCGGCGGTGCTGGCCCCGGTCGGGCCCTGCCCGGTCTGCCGGGGCGCGGGTGCGGCGTTCATGCATGTCGAGGGGCGCGATTACGGGCGCTGCGATGCCTGCGCCGCGCGCTACGTTGCCCCGCACCACCTGCCTGATGCGGCAACCGAGGCCGCGCAGTACGCCCTC
This sequence comes from Paracoccaceae bacterium, assembly GCA_014359745.1. Taxonomy (GTDB): domain Bacteria; phylum Pseudomonadota; class Alphaproteobacteria; order Rhodobacterales; family Rhodobacteraceae; genus JACIYW01. The sequence continues at coordinate 3,758 of JACIYW010000186.1, forward strand.
CACCAGAACCGGGTGGACGACCCCGGCTATCGCCGGTTCCTCTCGAAACTGGCAGAACCGCTTTTGGCGCGGCTCGCCCCCGGTGCACGCGGGCTTGATTACGGCTGCGGCCCCGGCCCGGCGCTGGCAATGATGCTGGGGGAGGCGGGGCATCCCGTGGCGCTGTTCGATCCGATCTTCGCCCCCGATCCGGCACCGCTGGCGCAAAGCCATGATTTTATCACCTGCACCGAGGTGGCCGAACATTTCCACCACCCGGCGGCAGAATTCGACCGGCTGGCAGCGATGCTCAACCCCGGCG
>JACIYW010000187.1 GCA_014359745.1 Paracoccaceae bacterium
TTGATTTCCAGCTCTTCGCAGTTGTTCAGGTATTCCGCCGTCACGCCGAATCGGCCCGATGCCACCTGCTTGATCTTGGCGGCACGGTTGTCGCCATTGGGTTCGGGTTTCGAATCCGCCGGATCCTCGCCGCCCTCGCCGCTGTCGGATTTCGCGCCAATGCGGTTCATCGCCACGCTCAGCGTCCGGTGCGCCTCGGGTGACAGCGCGCCCAGGCTCATCCCCGGTGTCACGAACCGCTTGCGGATCGAGGTGATCGATTCGACTTCCTCGATCGGCACCGGCTTGGCCAGTGGCTTCATGTCCAGAAGGTCGCGCAGATGGATGGGCGGGTTGGCCCGCATCGCCGCCGAATACTGCCGCCACAGATCATAGGATGCCCGGTCGCAGGCCGCTTGCAGCATATGCATGGTCGTGGCTTCCCAAGCGTGTTTCTCGCCCGACCGCCGCGCCTTGTAAAACCCCCCAACCGGCAGCACATTCGTCCCCGAAAGCCAGCCGCGCGCGTGTACCTCTTCCTGCTTTTTCTGGATACCGGCCACGCCGATCCCGGAAATGCGGCTTTGCATGCCGGGGAAGAATTCCGCCACCATCGCCCGGCTCAGCCCCACCGCCTCAAAGTTCAGCCCGCCGCGATAGGACGACAGCACCGAGATCCCCATCTTCGACATGATCTTGAGCAGCCCCGCGTTGATCGCGTCGCGATAGCGGCGCATCGCGTCGGTCAGACCGCCCTCGATCAGCCCGCGCGCCACGCGGTCGGCCAGGCTGTCCTGCGCCAGATAGGGGTTGACCGTGGTCGCCCCACACCCGATCAGCACCGCGAAATAATGCGGATCAATGCATTCGGCGGACCGGACGTTGATCGAACAGAAGGTCCGCAGCCCCTTGCGCGTCAGCCAGGAATGCACCGCCGATGTCGCAAGAATCATCGGCATCGGCACCCGGCCCTCGCCCTGATGCTGATCGGTCAGCACCAGATGCGCCGATCCCGACCGCACCGCATCCTCGGCCTCGGCGCGGATACGGTCCAGCGCGGCGCGCAGCGCCTCGGGGGCGCCACCCACGGCAAAGGTGCAATCCACAAAGGCCACCTGATCGCCGAACTGGCGCACCATCTCTTCGGATTCGGCATTGGCGATGAACGGGCTTTCCAGCACCAGTATCTCGGTCTGGCTGCTGTCTTCATCCAGCACGTTCTTGAGGTTGCCAAACCGGGTTTTCAGGCTCATCACCCGGTTTTCGCGCAAACTGTCGATGGCGGGGTTGGTCACCTGGCTGAAGCTCTGGCGGAAATAATGCGACAGGGGCCGGTATTGCGACGACAGCACCGCGGGCGGCGTGTCATCGCCCATCGATGCCAGCGCCTCCTTGCCATCCTCGGCCATCGGCGCCAGCACCATTTCCAGATCTTCCAGCGTATATCCCGCCGCCGCCTGCCGCCTGCGCAACTCATCGCCCGAAAACAGCGCCGCCTCGGGGATGTCGCGCATCACCGCGTTCAGGTCGATCACCTTATCCGCCCATTCCCCAAAGGGCTGCGCGGCGGCCAGCGTGTCTTTCATCTCGGCGTCGTGATAAAGCCGGGCGTTTTGCATATCCACGGCAATCATCTGCCCCGGCCCCAGCGCGCCCTTTTCGCGCACCGTGCCCTCATCGACCGGCACCATCCCCGCCTCTGACCCGGCAATCAGCAGCCCGTCGCCGGTGATCACATAGCGCATCGGCCGCAGCCCGTTACGATCCAGCCCCGCGCATACCCAGCGCCCGTCGGTCATCGCCAGCGCGGCGGGGCCGTCCCATGGTTCCATCACCGCGTTGCAATAGGCATACATGTCTTGCCAGGGCTTGGGCATCTCGACGGCCTGTTTCGACCAGGCTTCGGGCACCAGCATGGTTTTCGCCATCGGCGCATTGCGCCCGGCGCGCACCATCGCTTCAAACACCGCATCCAGCGCGGCACTGTCCGACGATCCGGTCGGCACGATCGGCTTGATATCCTCTGCCATGTCGCCAAAGGCCGAATGCGCCATCCTTATCTCATGGCTGCGCATCCAGTTGAGGTTGCCTTTCAGCGTGTTGATCTCGCCGTTATGGGCCAGCATCCGGAACGGCTGCGCCAGCCACCACTGCGGAAAGGTGTTGGTGGAATAGCGTTGGTGATACAGCGCAAAGGCGGATTCAAACCGCTCATCCATCAGGTCGGGATAGAACACCGCCACCTGTTCGGCCAGCATCATGCCCTTGTAGATCACGCTGCGGCACGACAGGCTGCACAGGTAAAGCCCCTGAATCTGCGCATTGGCCACGGCCTTTTCGATCCGGCGGCGGATGACGTAAAGCTCCCGCTCGAACGCATCGTCATCAATGCCCTTGGCGTTCTTGATCAGGATCTGTTCGATCTCGGGGCGGGTTGCATTGGCCTTTTCGCCCAGGCAAGAGGTATCGACCGGCACATGCCGCCAGCCGTAAATATAATGGCCCATGCGCAGCACCTCGGCCTCGACGATGGTGCGGCAACGTTCCTGCGCGCCAAAATCGGTGCGCGGCAAGAACACCTGCCCCACGGCCACCTGCGAATGTGCATCCGGTTCATGCCCGGTCCGGCGGATCTGATCGTGAAAGAACGCCACCGGGATCTGCACATGAATGCCCGCGCCGTCGCCGGTCTTGCCATCGGCATCCACCGCGCCCCGGTGCCACACGGCCTTGAGCGCATCAATCCCGCTTGAAACCACCTTGCGCGACGGTTGGCCGTTGATCGCCACCACCAGCCCCACACCGCAGGACGCATGTTCATCCTCGGGCGCATACATCCCGTGCTCGGCCATCCAGGCGCGCTTGGTTTCCTCGGACGCCACCCAGGCTTCATCAAACTTGGTCATCGCTCTCTCCAGTCGCCATTCGGGGCGGGGGTGCCGGGCCCTATTGGATTTCGCCCGAACACCCCTAACCATCGGTTAATGCAAAAGAGTCAGCCTTGCTGTCTCATTTTGCTCTGTCGTCGCGGCGTGTCTGACATGTGTATGTACGATATATGTACGATATATGTACGCGAAACATACACCGGTTTTCATCACTCTGCCGCCACTTGCGCCGCCTGTCCAAGATAGTCCAGCATCGCATCCGCCGCGTCACGCCCGTCGCGGATCGCCCAGACCACAAGGCTGGCGCCCCGCACGATATCGCCCACCGCATAAACACCCGGCAGGTTGGTTTCATGGCTGCGGAAATCGGCCTTGATCGTGCCCCAGCGCGTGACCTGCAATTCCGGCACATCCCACAACGTCGGGATATCCTCGGGTTCGAACCCCAGCGCCATCACCACCAGATCGGCGCCTTCGCGGTAATCGGCGCCCTCGATCACCTCGGGGGCGCGGCGGCCGGTCTGATCGGGTTCGCCAAGCCGCATCTTCTGCACCAGAACACTATCCACCGCATCGCCCGAAAAGCCGATGGGCGCGGAAAGCCACACGAATTCAACGCCTTCTTCCTCGGCATTGGCCACTTCGCGCTGGCTGCCGGGCATGTTGTCACGGTCGCGCCGATACAGGCATTTGACCGATTGCGCACCCTGCCGAATGGCGGTGCGCACGCAATCCATTGCCGTGTCGCCGCCGCCAACAACAACCACGCGCTTGCCTGCGGCGTTCAATTCGCCGCTGTCGTATTCGGGCACGTCATCGCCAAAGTTCTTGCGGTTCGAGGCGGTAAGATAATCTATCGCCCGCACGATACCCTGCGCACCGACACCGGGCGCCTTGAGGTCGCGCGATTTGTAAACCCCGGTGGCGATCATCACCGCATCATGCTGGCCGCGAATGGCGTTGAAACTGATGTCGGTGCCGACGTTGCAATTCAGCACGAATTGCACGCCGGCCTGTTCCAACTGATCAACCCGTTGCGCCACAACGTCTTTTTCCAGCTTGAAACCGGGGATGCCATAGGTCATCAACCCGCCCGCGCGATCGTACCGATCATAGATCGTCACCT
>JACIYW010000188.1 GCA_014359745.1 Paracoccaceae bacterium
CGTCCTCGGCGAAACGCGGCAAGATCGGATCGCGCCGCTCGGCGCGGTAGGAACAGCGGCGCGCGATCTCGACGGTGTTTTCCAGCGCCTCGGGCAGATCGGCGAACAGCGCCGCCATTTCCTCGGCGCTCTTGAAATAATGCTGCGGCGTGACGCGGCGGCGCGCATCAGCCTGATCGACATAGGCGCCCTCGGCAATACACAGCATCGCGTCATGGGCTTCAAACATGCTGGCCTTGGGGAAATAGACGTCATTGGTGGCCACCAGCGGCAGGTCCATCGCATAGGCCATTTCGACCAGCCCGCGCTCTGTCGCGCGTTCGGCCAGGGTGCCCTGCCCGCCCTCGCCCGGATGGCGCTGCAATTCCACATAAAGCCGCCCCGGAAAGGCCGCCGCCAGCCGCACCAGCAGCGCCTCGGCTTTTGGCCGCGCCCCCTCGGCCAGAAGCCGCCCGACCACGCCCTCGGGTCCGCCCGTCAGGCAGATCAGCCCGGCGGCATGCGCCTCTATCTGTTCCAGCGTCACCTGCGGCACCCCGCTGCCCGCGCCCAGGTACAGACAGGAATTCAGCTTCATCAGATTGCCATAACCCACCCTGTCCTGCGCCAGCAGAACCAGCGGCGCCGCCGCGCGCGCCCGGTCGCCGGGGCGCGGCACCTCGGCCAGCACCGCGATCTGGCAGCCGTGAATGGGCTGCACCCCGGCCCCCGCCGCCGTCACCGAAAATTCCAGCGCCGCGAACATGTTGTTGGTATCGGTCACCGCCACCGCGGGCATGGCCTGCGCCGCGCACAACTTGACCAGCGCCTTGACCGGCACGGCCCCTTCCAGCAGGGAATATTCGGTGTGAACGCGCAGATGAATGAATCGGGGCTGTGCTGACATGACCGCAGCCTATCCAATGGGCAGAGCCTGCGAAAGCCCGTCTGATTATATTGCTTTTCCGAAAACTCTTTCGCCAAAGCCGGAAAATATAAATCTTGCCAATAGCCCTTTGCACGGGCTTGATGTTAGCCGGACAGGGACGCGCCCCCGCTTTACGCCGCATCGGGCGGGCGCGCAATCTCCCCGGCAAAGAGAAGGCGGCAGGTTTCATCGTGACGGAGATTGCCTTTTTCTTGAACGGAACGCCGGTGCGACTGACCGATGTGCCGCCCACCCGCACCCTGCTTGACTGGCTGCGCGAAGAACGCGGCCTGACCGGCACCAAGGAAGGCTGCAATGAAGGCGATTGCGGCGCCTGCACGGTCATGGTCACGGATGATACCGGCGCGCGTGCGCTGAACGCCTGCATCCTGTTCCTGCCGCAACTGCACGGCAAGGCCCTGCGCACGATCGAGGGCATCGCGGCCCCGGATGGCACGCTGCACCCGGTGCAAGAGGCGATGATCACCCATCACGGCGCGCAATGCGGGTTCTGCACACCGGGGTTCATCGTGTCGATGGCCACGGCCCACCTGAACGGCCGATCCGATCACGACGACAGCCTTGCAGGCAATCTGTGCCGCTGCACCGGCTACGCGCCGATCATTCGCGCAGCAGAGGCGGCTCAGACCGCCCCGGTCCCTGACTGGATGCGCGCCGATCGACAGGCGCTCGCCGCGCTCCCCATCCTCTCGACTGAAATACTCACGGGGGGTCAGCCATCGGGCGCCATCGGTCCGAGGCCGATGGCTGACGGGGGCAGTCAGCCCCCCGGCGACGCCTTCCGCCCCCAGACCGCCGATGACCTTGCGCACTGGTATGCCGCGCACCCCGGTGCCACGCTGATCGCCGGTGCGACCGATGTCGGCCTTTGGGTCACGAAATCGCTGCGCGATCTGTCGCCCGTGGCCTTCATCGCGGGCGTCAAGGATCTGCGCGGCGTGACGGTTTCCGGGCAAGAGATCCGTATCGGCGCAATGACCACGATGGCGGCGCTCGGCCCCGCCATCGCGCCCCATCATCCCGATTTCGCCGAGCTGATCCGCCGCTTTGCCTCGGTTCAGGTGCGCAATGCTGCAACGCTTGGCGGCAATATCGCCAACGGCTCCCCCATCGGTGACAGCCCACCCGCGCTGATCGCCTTGGGCGCAACGCTGCACCTGCGCCGGGGCGATGCGCGGCGCAGCATTCCCATTGAGGATTTCTTTCTCGACTATGGCAAGCAGGATCGCGGCCCCGGCGAGTTTGTTGAAGCGGTAAGCATCCCGCGCCAACCCGACCGGCTGCGCTGCTACAAGCTGTCGAAACGCTTCGATCAGGATATTTCCGCCGTCTGTGGCTGTTTCTCGATCACTGTGAAAGATGGTCTGGTGCAATCCGCCCGCATCGCCTTTGGCGGCATGGCGGGCATTCCCAAACGCGCCGCGGCGGTCGAGGCCGCGCTGCTGGGCCAGCCCTGGACCGAGGCCACCGTCGCCGCCGCGCACGCGGCGTTTGCGCGGGATTTCACCCCGCTGTCGGACATGCGCGCCTCAGCCCGCTATCGGCTGCGCGCGGCGGAAAACATGCTGACCCGCTATTACCTGGAAGACACCGGAACCCCTGCGCGGGTGCTGGAGGTGACGCCATGAGCGTGACCAAGCCCCTGCCGCATGACGCGGCGCCCCTGCATGTGACCGGTCAGGCCCGGTACATCGATGATATCCCCACCCCGCGCGGCACCCTGCATCTGGCCTTTGGCCTGGCGCAGGTCGCCCATGGCGAGATCACCGGGATGGATCTGGACGCGGTGCGCGCCGCGCCCGGCGTGGTGGCGGTGCTGGTGGCGGCCGATCTGCCCTTCGCCAATGATGTCAGCCCCTCGAACCATGACGAGCCGCTGCTGGCCGACGGCCGGGTGCAGTATCTGGGCCAGCCGGTGTTTCTGGTGGTGGCCGAAACCCATCTGGCCGCGCGCCGGGCGGCGCGGTTGGGCCGGGTTGATATCACCCCCCTGCCCCCGATCCTGAGCATCGACGACGCGCTGGCCGCGGACAGCCGGTTCGAAGGCGGGCCGGTGATCTGGGAAAAGGGCGACGCGGCTGCCGCTATCGCGGGGGCTGTGCATCTGATCGAGGACGCCATCGAGATCGGCGGGCAGGAACATTTCTATCTGGAAGGTCAGGCCGCGCTGGCCCTGCCGCAGGAAGGCGGCGACATGGTGGTCCATTCCTCGACCCAGCACCCGACAGAGATCCAGCACAAGGTGGCCGAGGCACTGGGCGTGGCAATGAACGCGGTGCGCGTCGAGGTGCGGCGCATGGGTGGCGGTTTCGGCGGCAAGGAAAGCCAGGGCAACGCGCTGGCGGTGGCCTGCGCTGTGGCTGCGCGCGCGACGGGGCGGGCCTGCAAGATGCGCTACGACCGCGATGACGACATGATCGTCACCGGCAAGCGGCATGATTTCCGCATCCGCTACCGCGTGGGCTTTGACGGTGAGGGCCGGGTGGCCGGGGTGGAGTTCGTGCAATATGCGCGCTGCGGCTGGGCGATGGATCTGTCGCTGCCGGTCGCCGACCGGGCGATGCTGCACGCCGACAACGCCTATTTCCTGCCCGCCTGCCGTATCGAGAGCCACCGCTTGCGCACCAACACCCAAAGCGCCACCGCGTTTCGCGGTTTTGGCGGGCCGCAGGGCATGCTGGGGATCGAGCGGGTGATGGACCATATCGCGCATCATCTGGGCCGCGATCCGCTGGCGGTGCGGCGGGTGAATTTTTATGCGGCGGCACCCGTGGAGACCGCGGGGGGGCTGTCTGCCCACCCGCACC
>JACIYW010000189.1 GCA_014359745.1 Paracoccaceae bacterium
ACATGAGTATTTATTCCAAGATGAAACGGGCGAGCATTGTCCGCGGCGGTCAGGCTGCGGGTCTGATTGCGCGCAAGTCGCAATAGCGCGTCACCTCATGGCCGCGCCAAGGGCACGACCGACCGCCAAACCGTTCAGGCGGCTTCTGATTCTTCCAGCGCGTGGCGACGTTCGCTTTCCTCGCGCGACAGCGCAACCGAGGTGCGCACACCGCGCCCGACGAATTCCATCAGCCCCTTGACAACCCGTTCATTCGGGTCGATCCCCGCACAAGACAGCACTTCGCGCCCGTCACGCGACCGCGCCCAGCGCGCAATCTGATCCGGGCCGTTACCATATTTCTTGTCATCCGCGATCGCATCATCAAGCGCGGCCAGAACAACCGCCGCAAAAAGCTTGCGCGATCGTTGACCCTGTTCAAAGTTGAAGGCAGTTCCGTCGACCAGATCGACCATACGTTGTAGTCCTTATTCTTGCTCTTGCGTTTTCGCGTCCCGCCTCAATACGGCTTTTGCCCCATGATTCGGTATGCCATCTGATGCATATCACCCTTGCGCTCAGGACATGGCTTTGAAAAAACGCCTACCAGTTGATTGGCTTGCCAGCCACCCATAGCCCAGATATAGGTGCCGCCGAACATCAAACAAGCTTTTGTCAAGGTTTTGCCCCATGCCCAAGATCAACGGTAATGAAATCCGCCCCGGATACACGCTGGAACATGACGGCGGCCTTTGGGTGGCGGTCAAGGTCAACCATGTCAAACCCGGCAAGGGCGGCGCCTTCGCCCAGGTTGAACTGAAGAACCTGCGCAACGGCACCAAGCTCAACGAACGCTTCCGCTCGGAGGACAAGGTGGAACGCACCCGCCTTGAACAAAAGGATCAGCAGTTCCTGTATCAGGCGGGCGATATGCTTGTGGTCATGGACAATGACACGTTCGAACAGGTCGAACTGCCCGCCGACCTTCTGGGTGATCGCCGCCCGTTCCTGCAGGACGGCATGACGGTGACTGTCGAATATTACGGCGAAGAGGCGCTGAACATGCGCATCCCGCAAAAGGTGACGTGCAAGATCGTCGAAACCGAACCCGTCGTCAAAGGTCAGACCGCGACCAGCAGCTACAAACCCGCGATCCTTGACAATGGCGTGCGCATCATGGTGCCGCCCTTTGTCGGCACCGATGAAGATATCGTGGTCGATACCGAAACCTTCGAATATTCCGAACGCGCCTGACCAATCCCGCCCCGGCCTTTTCGCGCGCCGCAAACCCGCCTATCTTTCGCTGGCGGGCCAACCGGCCCAAAGGGATGCCAATGGTCGACCGGCGCATTCTGTCACTGTGGTTTCCGCGCCTTGCGGCGGAACGGGTTCTGCGTCAGGGCCGGTCGCTGCCCTGCGGCCCGCTGGCCGTGGTGGCAGAGGTTCGCAATGCCCTGGTTATCGCCTCTCTCTCGGCCGAGGCAGAGGCGGCGGGCCTTTACCTTGGCCAGGGCCTGCGCGATGCGCGCGCGATGTGTCCCGCGCTGATCACCCGTACCGCCGCGCCGGGCGCCGAGGCGGCGTTCCTGGCGCATCTGCGCCGCTGGGCCGGCAAGTTTTCGCCCCTGGTCGCCACCGAAGGCGCCGACGCCCTCTTGATCGACATCACCGGCTGCGCGCATCTTTTTGGCGGCGAGGCGCCGATGCTGGCCGAGGCAGAGGCCGATTGCGCGGGGCTTGGACTTAGCGTGCGCGCGGGCCTTGCCGATACGCCCGGCGCCGCCTGGGCGCTGGCCCGCTTTGCCGGGCGCGCAGCGGTCAGCACCCGCAGCGGCGACGCCATCGCGCAAGAGGCGCGCGCAACCCGGTCGCGCGCGCCGCCACCCGGCGGGGGGGCGCACCCCTGCCCGCCGCCACCCCGGCCCGTATCGCCCCGCCCGGCCAGACCCGCACGGCGCTGGCCCCGCTGCCGGTCGCGGCGCTTCGGCTGGACCCCGACGTGGTGGCGGGGCTGACGCGGCTTGGCCTGCGGCGCATCGGCGATCTGGCGGGGATGCCGCGCGCGGCCCTTGCCCGCCGCTTCGGACGCGCGGTGATGCTGCGCCTTGATCAGGCCTTCGGCGCCACGCCCGAACCGATCTCGCCCGCGCGCGAGGCGCCGGCCTTTGCCGTGCGGCTGTCCTTTCCCGAACCGATCGGCCTGCTCCCGGATCTGGCGGCGGCGATCGACCGGATGTTGCCCCGCCTTGCCGCGCGGCTGACCGCGGCCGGGCGCGGCGCCCGCCACCTGCGGCTGGAAGCGTTTCGCGCCGACGGCGGCATCGCCCAAATCGGTGTCGGCCTTGCCCGTCCCAGCGCCGATCCCGACCGGTTGCGCCCGCTTCTGGCGCTCAAGCTCGATCAGATCGACGCGGGCCTTGGCATTGACCGGCTGCGGCTGGTGGCGGTGCAGACCGAACCGGTCCACCCCCACCAGCACCACGGCCACGCCGAGGCAACGGCCCGCGCCCTGGCCCGGCAAGCCGACGATACCGCCCTTGATGACATGATCGGCCGCATCGGCGCCCGGCTGGGGATGGAGGCGATCACCCGCCTTGCGCCCGGCGACAGCCATATCCCCGAAAAATCGGCGCAGGTGCTGGCCGCCGCCTATGCGCCCGCCGCCCCCGGCGAATGGCCCGCGCCGCCCGGCCCGCGCCCGGCCCTGCTGTTTCGCCCCGAACCCGTGCAGGCCCCCGAAACGCCCACCGTGCCCGCCACCTTCCGCTGGCGCCGCACCCTGCACAAGATCACCGGCGCAACCGGCCCCGAACGCATCGCCCCCGAATGGTGGCTGGACGATCCCGAATGGCGATCAGGCGTGCGCGATTACTGGCGCCTGGAAACAGAGACGGGCGCGCGGCTCTGGCTGTTTTATGCGCATGGCGCCACGATGTCGGGCGGCTGGTTCTGCCACGGGATCTTTGCCTGAAACGCCAACATCAGCCTATACTGAACTTCATCTTTGGATACTGTAACCTCAGGTCTGGAAATTCTGCTGAGAGCGGGTCACTGTCGATCTTGAGGAGCGTGTTCCGGTGCGTCATCCTTTGCGGTTGATCCATGGGATCGTCACCGAAGCGTTGGCAAGCCTTGATGCCGATTTCGATGCGCTTTACATTGATTTCGGGTGCCCCTCCATTGCGCCGGAACGACAGATCCGTGCCAGCCTTCTGCAAATGCTGTTCTCGGTCCGCGCGCAGTTCACGATGACCAAGGCGGCCTGCAATCTGGCCAAGCTGCCGAAACTCCGTACCGCCTGACGAAAGGGGCAAACCGGACCCGGCGTCCGCAGCCGCAAAGAGCAACCTGCAAAACGTGACGGCAGGAACAGCGTCCTTCAAGGCCGACTTCTTCAGCAGCCTATCCCTTGGGTCTGCTGAAGGTCAGGTAATGCGGCGCGCGACCTTCGCGCAGGGCCTTTTGTTCATAGCGGGTGGATAGCCAGTCATCCCAGGGGGTATGCCACTCCTCTGGGGCGGGGTTCAGGGGGGTGAATCCCGCCTGCGGCACCTCTTCCATGGTCTGGCGCACATAATCGGGGATGTCTGTGGCGATGCGCAGAATCGCGCCCGGCTGCATGACCCGCGCAAGCGGTTGCAGGTAATCGGGGGTGACAAAGCGGCGCCGGTGGTGGCGGCTTTTCGGCCAGGGATCGGGATAAAGC
>JACIYW010000019.1 GCA_014359745.1 Paracoccaceae bacterium
CACTTGCGCGAACATGTGCGGCTGGCGCGTGCCAACGGCATCGCTTCGGCCATTGTTACCAACGGCACCATGGTCGATCTGACCGGCGACGCGCCCAAGGTGGTCGATCACGTCGAAACCGCGCGCGTCTATCTGGATGGCACCGCGTTGGTCGGCGCGATGGACGGCATCGTGCGCGACCGTATCCGCATGGCGCTGAACGGTCATGTGATGGTGACGATGATCATCGACGAAGGCGGCGTGCCGCTTGGCAGCCCCTGGGCCGATCTGATGGGTCTGCCAGAGGCGGGGCGTTCGCGCAAACCGCTGGGAGACGAGATCGAAGAGGCGCTTGCCACCGCCATCGAACGCGCCGACCGCAAGACCCTGCGCGACGACGCCAAGATCGAAGAGGCGCTGCGCCGCGTGGTGCGCAATGTCTCGATGGACGAGATCGGCAAGAAGCCCGAGGTCACGGTGATCGTCAGCCGCCTTCTGGATGATTGATCGCCGGGGCGCTGCGGCGCTAACGCAGGCTAACGATACTTGACTAACGCAAGATAACGATGTAAGTTGGGGCAAGGAGGTATCCATGCCCCAACTGTCTTATATACACAGCCCCGATCAAACAGCACCTGCATCCGATAACGGCACCCGCCGGGATATACGCGTCATAAATGCGGCCCTGGCCGATGCCGGGCAGCGCCAGATTGCCGAGACACTTCTTGCCACCGCCGCCCGTCTGATTGGCCATGCGCGCGCGGGCAGGGCGGTGGCGCGCCCGCTGGATCAGGCGGCACTATCGGCGCTTGGGCGTCTGGGCGTTGATGGGGCCGAGGTGATGGAAGACGCGGCGTTCTACGGCTCGGATTCCGTCGCGGGCGGGGTTGCGGCGCGCGTGCAGGTTGTTGGCGATGCGGTGCCGCTGGCGCGGGTCGCGCGGCTGATCGGCGTGTCGGACAGCCGTTTGCGTCAGCGCATTGGCGCGGGCACGCTGATCGCCGTTGCGCGCCCGCACGGGCGGGGCTGGTTGATCCCGTCGTTTCAGTTGACCGAAACGGGCGAGGTGCCGCACCTGGCGCGGGTGCTGTCGGCCCTGCAACGCACCCTGTCGGCCGAGGCGCTGGCGCGTGCCTTTACCCTGCCCAATGACGATCTTGGCGGGCAGTCGCCGCGCGACTGGTTGATTTCGGGCGGTGATCCCGCCCCGGTGCAGCGCCTGATGGCGGCGCTTTAACCGGCGATGGATCATCTGCCCCCGTCGCCGGGCAGCGCTGTGTTACGCAGCATCGCGCCAGCCATCCACACCCTCGCCAAGGGGCGCGAGCTGGCGCGCATCTGGTTTGCGGATAGCCGTCATCCCACCGGCTTTGCGCGGATGCGGCATTTCGGCCCGACCGCGTCGCGCTTTGACCACCACCTGGCCGGGCCGGGCGGCGCGCCGGTGAACGGCGCGCGCGCGATCCTTTACGCGATCGAGGTGCCCGATACTCCCCCCAAAACCGATCACGCCTTCGTCGCAGCCCTGGCTGAGGTGTTTCAGCAAACCCGCACCATCGATCTGGGGCGCGAGGCGCCGCGCTTGACGCTTTGGCGCGCGGCAGATGATCTGCCGCTGCTGGATCTGACAGAGTACTGGACAACAAAGGTCGGCGCCTCTGCGGCGCTTTCCAGCGGCCCGCGCCACATCACCCGCACCTGGAGCAGGGATTTCCACGATGCGTATCCGCAGATCGCGGGGCTGCGCTATCGCAGCGCGATGTCGGGGGGGCAGGCCATTGCGCTGGCGCTTTACGAACGGGCAGCGGCCACATTGCCCACTGCACCCGTTCTTGATCTGCCGCTTGACCATCCGGCCTTGCGCGCGGCGCTGGTACGGGGGGCACAGCGGTTGGGCTATACGATTTTACCGGCCTGAACGGCGCGGGCCGCGTCCCGATGATGCGGGCGGGCGGCAGCGGCTTGATCAAGCGCGGGTCAGGATTCTGCGGCGGGCTGAAAGCTGCGCATCAGGAAATCGGGCACATGATCACCCATGCCCACAACCCGGTCATCGCGCCGCGTGTTGTCATTGCGCGCGCCCGATCGCGGTGCGGGTCGGCGGTTGGGTTCGCGGCCGCGGCCTTGATCTTGCGCGGCCTGCTGCGGCTGTGCGGCGGGCACGGTTGCGGGGTCTGCCGGGCGTTCGATCTGGCTTTCGATCTGCCGTTCGGGGGGCTCTGGCGCCGGTTGCGACTGCTCGACCGCAACGGTGGTCGCGCTATCCTGGGCTGCGTCAACGGCGGTTTCCGCCACCGGCGCCTTGCTGCCCTTGCCGCGCGAAGCGGTGCGCGACCGCGCCCGCGCGGGCTTTTCGGAACGCCCTGCCTCGGGGTCGACGCCCTGCGCGGTTTCGGTTGGCGCCTCTTTCAGCTTGACGGGATTGTCCATCGGCGGGATTTCCATCTTGATCAGGTCAAGAATGGCGGCAAGGTATTTTTCATCCGCGGGGCTGGCGATGGTGATCGCGCGGCCCTTGCGCCCGGCCCGCCCGGTGCGACCGATGCGGTGGATGTAATCCTCGGGGTGGCTTGGCACATCGAAGTTGAACACATGGCTGACCGCGGGCACATCAAGCCCGCGCGCCGCCACGTCGGACGCGATCAACAGCCGGATCGACCCGTCGCGAAACCCGTCAAGCGTGCGGGTGCGCACGGATTGGTCAAGATCGCCGTGAATGGGCGCCGCGTCAAACCCGTGTTTCTTCAGCGATTTCGCCACCACATCGACATCGACCTTGCGGTTGCAAAACACGATGGCGTTGGTGCAACCCTCGCCCTCGGACCGGATCAGCGCGCGCAGGATGTCGCGTTTCTCGGCGAATGTCTGATCCTTGCGCGACGGTTTGAACCGCACCAGCCCCTGATCGATGGTCAAGGATGCCGTGGCCTGGCGCGCCACCTCGATCCGCGCGGGCGCGGTCAGGAAGGTGTTGGTGATCCGCTCGATCTCGGGCGCCATGGTGGCGCTGAAGAACAGCGTCTGGCGGGTGAAGGGGGTAAGCTGGAATATACGCTCGATATCGGGGATGAACCCCATGTCAAGCATCCGGTCGGCCTCATCCACCACCATGATCTGCACACCGGTGAGCAAAAGCTTGCCGCGCTCGAAATGATCGAGCAGGCGGCCGGGCGTGGCGATCAGCACGTCAACGCCCCGGTCGATCAGCTTGTCCTGTTCGCCGAAGGAAACGCCGCCGATCAGCAGCGCCTTGGTCAGCTTGGTATATTTGGCGTAGATATCGAAATTCTCGGCCACCTGCGCGGCCAGTTCACGCGTGGGGGCCAGAACCAGGCTGCGCGGCATCCGCGCCCGCGCCCGGCCACGGCCCAGCAGCGTGATCATCGGCAGAACGAAACTGGCGGTCTTGCCGGTGCCGGTCTGGGCGATGCCCAGAACGTCGCGCCCTTCAAGGGCGGGCGGAATGCCCTGCGCCTGAATGGGGGTAGGGGTTTCATAGCCCGCGTCAGCAATGGCTTTCAGGACCTTGGGGTCCAGCGACAGATCGGAAAATTGAGTCATATACGTCCTTGGAATTGCGGCATCGGGCCGCAAGGTGATGGGACGCAATGTTCCGGGCGCCCCGGCGTCTGAGTCGTTCGCAAACGAAATCTCCCGCTGGCTATAGAATTAACCGGCAAAGGTCAAGCGCTGCCAAACCACTGGACAGGCCCCGCGCACTGCGCTAACCCGTTGCGATGTACAGATCCCGCCCCCCTTTCGCATGTCTTCGACGCCCCCGCGTCTGATCCGTGCCCGGCGTGTCTGTACCCATTCCCACCCGTCGCTGATCCGGCCCCGGCCTTTTGCCACGACCCTTTGCCCATATCGGGCTTGATTTACAGGAACCTTGCCATGATACCTTCGGTTCTGCCCACCTATGCGCGCGCCCCCCTCGCCTTTGAGCGGGGCGAAGGAAGCTGGCTGATCGCCACCGATGGCACCCGCTATCTTGACATGGGCGCGGGCATCGCGGTGAACGCGCTTGGCCACGCCAACCCGGCCCTTGTCGCGGCGCTGACCGAACAGGCGGGCAGGCTTTGGCATACCTCGAACCTTTACCAGATCCCCGCGCAGCAGGCGCTGGCCGATGCGCTGACCGATGCGACCTTCGCCGATACGGTGTTCTTCACCAATTCCGGCACCGAGGCGGCCGAGCTCGCGATCAAGATGGCGCGCAAATACTGGTATGACGCGGGTAATGCCGACCGCACCGAGATTATCACCTTCGAGGGGGCGTTCCACGGCCGGTCTACCGGGGCCATCTCGGCCGCCGGATCGGAAAAGATGACCAAGGGCTTCGGCCCGATGCTGCCGGGATTCACCCATCTCGAATGGGGCGATCACGACGGGTTGCGCGCCGCCCTCACCAACCGCACCGCCGCCGTCCTGATCGAACCCGTACAGGGCGAAGGCGGCATCCGCCCGCTGCCCGATCAATGCCTCAGGGGCCTGCGCGATCTGTGCGACCAGACCGGCGCGCTTTTGATCCTGGACGAGGTGCAATGCGGCATGGGGCGCACCGGGCGGCTCTTTGCGCATGAATGGGCGGGCATCACCCCCGACATCATGATGGTGGCCAAGGGCATCGGCGGCGGCTTTCCGCTGGGCGCGGTGCTGGCCACCGAACGCGCGGCCTCTGGCATGACGACGGGCACGCATGGCTCCACCTATGGCGGCAACCCGCTGGCCTGCGCGGTGGGGCTGAAGGTGATGGAGATCATCGCCGATCCCGCCTTCCTTTCCGAAGTGAACCGCAAGGCAGCACGCTTGCGCCAAAGCCTCGAAGGGCTGGTCGCCAGCCATCCCGATGTGTTCGAAGAGGTGCGCGGTCTTGGCCTGATGATCGGCCTGAAATGTCGGGTGCCCAACACCGATGTGGTCAAGGCAGGCTATGCCCAGCACCTGCTTACCGTGCCCGGCGGCGATAACGTGATCCGGCTGCTGCCGCCCCTCAACACGCCCGACGCCGATCTGGCCGAGGCCGTGACCCGGCTTGACCGCGCGGCCGCCACGCTCTCATCCTCTTGATACAAATACTCCGGGGGTCCGGGGGCGGCGCCCCCGGCTTTCCGTTGCCAGAAAGCGCACCAAATGCCCCATTTCCTCGATATCCACAAAACCGCCCCCGCCGCCCTGCGCGGTATGATCGACAGCGCGCGCATGATGAAATCCGCCCGCAATGGCCGCCCGAAGGGAACCCCCGATGACGATCAGCCGCTCGATGGCCGCATGGTCGCGCTGATCTTCGAAAAGCCCTCCACCCGCACCCGCGTCTCTTTCGATGTGGGCGTGCGGCAGATGGGCGGGCAGACCATGGTGCTTTCGGGGTCAGAGATGCAGCTTGGCCATGGCGAAACCATCGCCGATACCGCCCGCGTGCTGTCGCGCTATGTCGATCTGATCATGATCCGCACCTTTGACGAATCCGTCCTGCTGGAAATGGCCGAATATGCGGATGTGCCGGTGATCAACGGGCTGACCAACCGCACCCACCCCTGCCAGATCATGGCCGACATCCTGACGTTCGAGGAACATCGCGGCCCGATCGCGGGCAAGAAGGTCGTGTGGTCGGGCGATGGCAACAATGTCTGCGCCTCGTTCCTCCACGCGGCCGGCCAATTCGGTTTCGATTTCACCTTCACCGGCCCGCCCCCCCTTGATCCAGAGGCGGAATTCGTGGCCCTCGCCCGCGAAAAGGGCCGCCGGATCGAGATAGAGCGTGACCCCCTTCGCGCCGTCGAGGGTGCCGATCTGGTGGTCACCGACACCTGGGTCAGCATGCATGACAGCCAGTCCACCAAGGAACGCCGCCACAACCAGTTGCGCGCATATCAGGTCAATGAACGGCTGATGGCCGCCGCCAAACCCGATGCGCTGTTCATGCACTGCCTCCCCGCCCATCGCGAGGATGAGGTGACAAGTGCTGTGATGGACGGCCCGCATTCGGTGATTTTCGACGAGGCCGAAAACCGCCTGCATGCGCAAAAGGCGGTGCTGCGCTGGTGCCTGGGGGTATAACGGATTTCAGTCAATCAGGTCCATTCGCTTGACCGGCGCGCTTGAGGCGGGCGAAGTTGAGTATTTTTTCCAAGATGAAGCGAAAACCCTCGCTCATTTCATCTTGGCCCAAATACTCAAATCCGACACGCGCCAAGCGCGCGCCGGTCATGGGTACGAACCCGATTGAATGAAATCCGTTCTAATCCGGCTGGCCCAGTTCCGCCGCCAGAAACCGTTCGAAATCGTCCAGATCGACCGGATCGAACTGCCCGAAGCCCTGCATCCAGACCTGCGCCGCGGCCAGCGCATCGGGTTCCAGCTTGCACCAGTTGACCCGTCCGCGCTTTTCCTGGCTGATCAGCCCCGCCGCAGCCAGAATGCCCAGATGTTTGGAAATGGCGGCCAGAGACATCGCAAAGGGTTCGGCCACATCGGTGACAGCCATGTCGTCTTCCAGCAACATCGCAAGGATCTTGCGCCGGGTCGGATCGGCAAGGGCGGAAAACACGGGGCTCAGCGGATCGCTCATGGCCCGAGTGGTGGCGCAAGGTGCAAGAAACGTCAACCATCCGGTTGAATCTTCATTGCGGACGATGCGCGCGGTCAAATCGCCGGTCTTTTTACAAAACACATATAAAGCAGTATCTTATGCCCCATTTTAACCGGAAATTCCTGCCTTGACAGTCGCGCCCCACCTTTCTAGGTTCCGGCAACTCTCTTGACGGGGGCTTTGTGACCGAAGATCCGCATCAAAGGCGCCTTTCGCAGCTTGAAGAGCGGATCAACCGGGTCAAGGCTGCCCAGGCCCCGCGGCCGCATGTCGAAGAACACTACAGCCAGGCAAACATGGCCTGGCGCATGGTGATCGAACTGGTGGCGGGTCTTGGGATCGGGTTCGGCATGGGATACGGGCTGGATGCTGTCTTTGGCACCATGCCGCTGTTTCTGGTGCTGTTCGTGCTGCTGGGGTTTGCGGCGGGGGTGCGTGTGATGATGCGCACCGCCCGGGAAACCGCAGGCCAGGCAACCGCGCAAGGGACCGAAGAAAAGGCGCCGGACGTTCCGGCAGGCAATAACGACTGACGCCCGGCGTCAGGCACCAAAGCAAAGGGGATCAGGCGTGGCGACCGAAGGCGGAGAAGGCGGCTTTGCAATCCACCCGATGGATCAGTTCATCGTCACACCGCTGTTCGGCGGCGACGTGGTGCGTTGGTACACGCCCACCAATGTGACGTTGTGGATGGGGTTGACGGTGCTGGCGGTTGTGGCACTTCTGGTGGTCGGCACGCGGGGGCGGGCCATCGTTCCGACGCGCGTGCAGTCGATCGCGGAACTTGCCTATGGCTTTGTCTATCAGATGGTCGAGGATGTGGCGGGCAAGGACGGGGTGAAATATTTCCCCTATATCATGACGCTGTTCATGTTCATCGTGCTGGCGAATTTCCTGGGGCTGCTGCCCATGGCCTTTACCACCACCTCGCATATCGCGGTGACGGGAATTCTGGCGATGGCGGTGTTTCTTTCGGTCACGGTGCTGGGCTTCGTGCTGCATGGGGCGAAGTTTCTGTCGCTGTTCTGGATTTCCTCTGCGCCGTTGGCGCTGCGCCCGGTTCTTGCCCTGATCGAACTGATCTCGTATTTCGTGCGCCCGGTCAGCCATTCCATTCGTCTGGCCGGCAACATGATGGCGGGTCACGCGGTGATCAAGGTTTTCGCGGGCTTTGCCGGCGCGCTTGGGGCCGCTTCGGTCATTCCCGTGGTGGCGATCACCGCCGTTTACGGGCTGGAGGTGCTGGTGGCGTTCATCCAGGCCTATGTCTTTACCATTCTGACCTGCGTCTATCTGAAGGATGCGCTTCATCCGCATCACTGACGGCACCGGTCGGATCAGAACTTAATCCAATTCCAATCAAGGAGAAACGTGATGGAAGGCGATATCGCACAAATGGGTCAATACATCGGCGCCGGTCTTGCCTCTGTGGGCATGGGCGGGGCGGCTGTTGGCGTGGGTACGGTTGCAGGGAATTTCCTTGCCGGCGCGCTGCGCAACCCGTCGGCCGCGGCCGGGCAAACGGCAACGCTGTTCATCGGCATTGCCTTTGCCGAAGCGCTGGGGATCTTTTCGTTCCTCGTTGCGCTTTTGCTGATGTTCGCCGTCTGATCCCGTTTCCGTCGCCCGGATGGCCGTTCACCGGCCATTCGGTACCGGGGTTGCGAGGAGGTTGAGATGGCAACAGAGACTCACGGGGTCGAGAAAGCTGTCGGCATGCCGCAGCTTGATATATCGACCTTTTCTAACCAGATTTTCTGGCTTGTTGTGGCGTTGGTGGCGATCTATCTGATCCTGTCACGTTCGGCCCTGCCGCGCATCGCGTCGGTTCTGGCGGAACGGCGCGGGACGATCACCAACGATATCGCTGCGGCCGAGGAACTCAAACTCAAGGCCGCCGAGGCGGAACGTGCCTATGAACAGGCCCTTGCGGATGCGCGGGCCGAGGCAGGGCGCATCATTGCCAAGGCCAAGGCGGAAATTCAGGTGGAACTGGATGCGGCATTGGCGCGGGCCGATGCCGAGATTGCCGCCAAATCGACCGAGTCGGAAAAGCGCATAGCGGAAATCCGTGACGGCGCGATGCAAACCGTGGCCGAGGTTGCGCGCGATACGGCGGGCGCGATTGTCGCATCGCTGGGCGGCAAGGCCGACAACGCCGCGATAGAGGCGGCGGTGTCTGAATGGGTGAAAGCATGATTGCGCTGCGCACAATGTCCCTGACCGGCCTTGCGGCCCTGGGTGCCACCCCGGCGGCTGCGGCCTCTGGCCCGTTCTTTTCGCTTGGCAATACCAACTTCGTGGTGTCGCTGGCCTTCCTGCTGTTTCTGGGCGTTCTGGTCTATTTCAAGGTTCCGGGCATGATTTCCGGTTTGCTTGACAAACGGGCCGATGGCATCCGCGCCGATCTTGACGAAGCGCGCGCGCTGCGCGACGAGGCGCACAAGATCCTGGCCGAATACGAACGCCGCCAGAAGGATGTGCAGGCCAGCGCCGACCGCATCGTGGCGCGCGCCCGCGACGAGGCGCAGGCCGCCGCCGAACAGGCCAAGGCCGATATCGCCGCATCCGCCAAACGCCGCCTGCAATCGGCCGAGGATCAGATCCTGGCGGCAGAGGCATCGGCCGTTCAGGCCATTCGTGACCGTGCGGTAAGCGTTGCGATCGCGGCGGCGGGGCAGGTTCTGTCCAGCCAGATGACCAAAGCCGAAGGCAACCGCCTGATCGACGACGCGATTGATCATGTCGGCAATCGTCTGAACTGATCCGACGCTGATCAACAGCCCGCTGAAACCCGGCCGCTGGCCGGGTTTTTTCGTTTGGCGCGGATTTCAGTCAGGCGACTTCATTGCCTTGAGCGGCGCACGCGCGGCGGGGGCGGGAAATGAGTATTTTTCCCAAGATGAAGCGCAACAGCGGTTTCTTGTGCGGACGTGATCAAGCGCAACGCGCGTTAGCGCGATTGTTCGTGTTCGAACCTTTGCCGGGCGATTTCTTCGTGCTTTTCGGCGCGGCGCAGGTTTTTCAGCGCCTGTTCGACATAGTCGAGATGCGCCTCGACCGCGGCGCGCGCGGCGTCCGGGTCGCGCGCCTGTATGGCCAGATTTATGGCGCGGTGCTGATCCAGCAGCAGGCTGCGGGTGGTGCGCTGGCGGAACATCATCTGGCGGTTATAGAACACCCCCTCGCGCAGCATGTCGAACATGGCCCGCATCATGTGCAGCATGATCACGTTATGGCTGGCCTCGATGATCGACAGGTGAAATTCCGCATCCAGCCGCGCCTCGTCTCCGGGGTTGCGCTTTTCATGGGCGGTTTCCATCTTGGCAAAGATCGCGCCCACCACCTTCAGGTCGGTATCCGATCCGATCTGTGCGGCACGCGCGGCCGCCATCCCTTCCAGATCGCGGCGGAACGAAAGATAGTCGAACACCGCCTCGTCGTGATCGGCAAACAGCCGCACCAATGCGGGTGAAAACGCCGATCCCAGCACGTCGGCCACGAATATGCCCGCCCCCGCGCGGGTTGTCAGCAGGCCGCGCGCCTGCAAATCCGCCGCCGCGTCGCGCAGGCTGGGGCGCGATACGCCCAACCGTTCGCTCAGTTCGCGTTCCGATGGCAGCCGCTCTCCGGGGCGCAGGATGCCGCGCAGGATCAAAAGTTCTATCTGGCGCACCACGGTGTCGGCCAGTTTTTCCGAGTCTATCTTCTTGAATGGCATGCCCGCCCCCTCTGGTCAAAAGATATGACCAGAGGCGGGCAATGACAATTGTCTTTGGCGCGGTTTCAGAAGGTGGCGGCGACCTCGTACATCACGGGTTCGAACCGCGAACACAGGCTGGCAAAGCGGCGGTTGCGGGCGCGCATTTCCTCGGTGCGCAGCATTGCCAGAAAATCCTCGCGGTGGCGCCATTGCGAATAATTGGCGATGCGGGTCTGCGCGTCGTTCACATGCAGGCCCGCACCCAGAAAACCGGGCTGATGCCGGATGAAATCTGCACAGGCGGCGCGCAGTTCATCCAGCAGGTCCTGGCAGGTGCCCGGCGTCATTTCGAATGTGGTCAGGACGGTCTGACCGCCAAAGTTCTCATCGATTTCCGGCATTGCTTCCTCCGTATGTTTGGCGATGCGCGTGATTGTTCTGGTTTTCCATAGCTTTCGAGTTGCCTTTACACAGATCGGTATCCTTGAAATTGCGCCCCATCAACGAAAAGCCGAACCGCTGAAGCGCCGCGCCTTGCGATGGTCCAGCCGTGTCGGCGCAAACCGGCGTCGTCAGGTCTGGCCAAGCAGCGCCGCCACCTCTTCGGCGAGGGCGCGCACCTCCGTGGCGGCGCTGTGGCCACGGGCGGTTTCCAGCACGCTGAACCCTTCGCCCAGGGTTTCGGCAAAGATCACCCGGTTGCCAAGCACCGCCGCCGTCACCGCCGCGTCCATTGCCCGTGCCGCCGTGGTCACCTCGGCCCCGAGGCGCGTACCGGGGCGGGCGCGGTTCAACACGATGCTGGCAGGGCGGTGTTCGCGGCGCGCCAGATCCAGCACGCCCTCGGTCGCCCACAGATCGACATGGCTTGACGCCACGGGGATCAGCACATGCGTGGCCTCGCGCAGCGCCGGGCGCAGATCGGCATCGGCCTTGGGCGGGGTGTCGATGATCACCAGATCCACGGCGCGTTTCAGCTTTTCCACCTCATATGACACGCCCCAGGCCGATGCGGTGGAAAATTCGACCTTTGGGTCGCCCAGACGTTCACGCCGGGCCATGAACCAGCGGCCAAGGCTGCCCTGCGGATCGGTATCCAGCAGTGCCACCGACCGCCCCTTGCGCAGGAACGCAATCGCCAGGTTGACCGCGAGCGTGGTCTTGCCCGATCCGCCCTTTTGCTGGGCGATGGTGATCACCTGTCCGGCCATGGATGTATTCCCTTCGGTTTGGTTCACTCTAACCGCTTTGGCGCATTAATCCAGCCGGTGCCATGGTGGCGGCAGTGGGAACCGGGAATTTCCGTGGTCTGCCTGGCTGTGCGCTGCGCGGGAGGGTCCGGGTTCTGACTGGACATTTGCGCGCCCGCTCCTTACCTCTGTCGCGCACAGTGCAAGGACAGGCCATGACCCACCCGATCCGCATCGCCCCCTCGATTCTCGCCTCCGATTTCGGGAATTTCGGCGCGGAATGTCGCGCCGTCGAAGGGGCAGGGGCCGATTGGATTCATGTCGATGTGATGGACGGGCATTTCGTGCCCAACATCACCTTTGGCCCCGCCACCTGCGCCGCCATTCGCCCGCATGTCAAAGGGGTGATGGATGTGCACCTGATGATCGCCCCCGTCGATCCCTATATCGAGGCCTTCGCAAATGCGGGCGCCGACATCATCACCGCCCATATAGAGGCCGGACCCCACATTCACCGCACCCTGCAAGCCATTCGTGGCGCGGGAAAAAAGGCCGGTCTTGCCCTGAACCCCGGCACCGGGACCGATGCCGTTGAACATCTGATCGACATGGTGGATCTGATCTGCGTGATGACGGTGAACCCCGGTTTCGGCGGGCAGAAATTCATCCATTCGCAGATCGAAAAGGTCCGCCGTTTGCGGGCCATCATCGGGGACCGGCCCGTTCATATAGAAATCGACGGCGGCGTGACGGTGGAAACCGCGCCACTGGTCGCTGCCGCCGGGGCCGATGTTCTGGTGGCCGGGTCGGCGGTGTTCAGCGGCGGATCGGTGGATCAGCCGGATATTTATGCACGGAATATCAAGGCGATACGCGCCGCCGCCGAGGCCGCGCGCGGCGACTGGGCCTAGAATTTTTTCCCATATGCCGCCCGGTTCTCCCCTTCTTAAAGGGCCGCGCGCGGACAAGTTTACTTGACATCGTTGCATTCGCAACGATATAGGATTCCCACCCGACTCGCCTCAAGGAGATCGAGATGAAGGATCATGCCGCCCCCCATACCATGGTTCAGGACCATACGCGTACCGGCCCGAACGCCTGTTACATGCCCGGCTTTGGCAACGATTTCGAGACAGAGGCACTGCCCGATGCCCTGCCGCAGGGCCAGAACAGCCCGCAGAAATGCAACTATGGCCTTTACGCCGAACAGCTTTCGGGCACCGCCTTTACCGCCACCCGGCCTGAACGCACCTGGTGCTATCGCATCCGCCCTTCGGTCAAGCATACGTCGCGGTTCACCAAGATCGATGTGCCCTATTGGAAATCCGCGCCGAACGTGGACCCGGACGTGATCAGCCTGGGCCAATACCGCTGGGATCCGGTGCCGGTGGGCGAGGGCGCGCTGACCTGGATCACCGGCATGCGCACCATGACCACGGCGGGCGATGTGAACACGCAGGTGGGCATGGCCGCACATATCTATCTGGTCACGCAGTCGATGCAGGATGAATATTTCTTTTCCGCCGACAGCGAATTGCTGGTTGTCCCGCAAGAGGGGCGGCTGCGGTTCTGCACCGAACTTGGCGTCATCGACTTGGAACCCAAGGAAATCGCCATCCTGCCGCGCGGCCTTGTCTACCGGGTCGAGGTGCTGGAAGGGCCCTGTCGGGGTTTTGTGTGCGAAAACTATGGCCAGAAATTCGAATTGCCGGGCAGGGGCCCGATTGGCGCCAACTGCATGGCCAACCCGCGCGATTTCAAGTCACCCGTCGCGGCGTTCGAGGATCGCGACGCCAAAAGCCGCGTCGTGGTCAAATGGTGCGGCCAGTTCCACGAGACATGGATCGGTCACAGCCCGCTGGATGTGGTGGCCTGGCACGGCAATTACGCCGCCTACAAATACGATCTGCGCACCTATTCCCCGGTCGGCGCGATCCTGTTCGATCACCCCGACCCGTCGATCTTTACGGTGCTCACCGCCCCCTCGGGCCAGCCAGGCACGGCAAACATCGATTTCGTGCTGTTCCGCGAACGCTGGATGGTGGCCGAACACAGCTTCCGCCCGCCGTGGTATCACAAGAACATCATGTCGGAACTGATGGGCAACATCTATGGCCAGTATGACGCGAAGCCGCAGGGGTTCATGCCGGGCGGTGTCAGCCTGCACAACATGATGCTGCCCCACGGCCCCGACGGCCCCGCGTTCGAGGGGGCATCGAACACACCGCTCAAACCCGAAAAGCTCGACAATACCATGTCCTTCATGTTCGAAACCCGCTTTCCCCAGCACCTGACCGAATTCGCAGCCAAAGAGGCGCCGCTTCAGGATGATTACATCGATTGCTGGGATGGGCTGGACAAGAAATTCGATGGCACGCCCGGCCTTAAATAACGTCCCGCGAATAACCGGGCAAAATGAACACGGGCGGGTTGTCCCCGCCCGTCAAAACCGGTGTAGGGTGGGGGATACCCCCACCACGACCTAAAGGATCCCCCATGCCGTTGCTCAAAAGCTGGATCGTCAGCGCCAACACGCCTGATACGGATTTTCCGCTCAACAACCTGCCCTACGGGGTGTTTTCCACCGATGACACCGATGACGACGATCCGCATTGCGGCATCGCCATTGGTGACCAGATCCTTGATGTGACCTATCTGGAACAAGAGGGGATTATCGGCGTCGGCGAGGATTTCGTCTTTGACGTGCCGTTCTGGAACATCTTCATGGAAGAAGGCCCAAAGGCCTGGGCGGTCTTTCGCGCCGAAATCACCGATTTGCTGCGCGAGGGCGGCAACCCGCTGTTGCGCGAAGATCCCGATCTGCGCGCCGCCGCCCTGATCCCGATGGAGCGCGCGGTGCTGCACATGCCCTTTGCCGTGGCCGAATACACCGACTTTTACGCCGGGCGGCACCACGCCACCAATGTGGGCACCATGTTTCGCGGCCCCGAAAACGCGCTGCCGCCCAACTGGCTGCATATCCCCATCGGCTATAACGGCCGCGCCTCGTCGGTCATTGTCTCGAACACCGATGTGCGCCGCCCGCTGGGGCAGTTGAAACCGCATGGCACCGACACCCCGGTCTTTGCCGCCTGCCGCCGCTTTGATTTCGAACTGGAAATGGGCGCCATCGTCGGCCAGCCGTCCGAGGGGATGGTATCGGTGGCCGATGCGGATGCGATGATCTTTGGCTATGTGCTGCTGAACGACTGGTCGGCGCGCGACATTCAGGCCTGGGAATATCAGCCGCTCGGGCCCTTTCAGGCCAAGGCGACCGCCACGACCATCTCGCCCTGGATCGTGACGGCCGCCGCGCTGGAACCGTTCCGCACCAGCACCCCCGCCCGCGAGGTGCCGCTGTTGCCCTATCTGCGCGAACCCGGCCCTATGCTTTACGACATCGCGCTGGAGGTGGCATTGCAGCCCGAAGGCGCGGCGAAGGAAACCGTGATATCCCGCACCAACTACAAGGAAATGTACTATTCCGCCGCGCAGCAGCTTTGCCACCACACCACATCCGGCTGCCCGATGCAGGTGGGCGATCTGCTGGGATCGGGCACCATTTCCGGCCCGCAAAAACCCAATCGCGGCAGCCTTCTGGAACTGTCCTGGGGCGGCAAGGAACCCCTGACGCTGGACAGCGGCGAAACCCGGTCCTTCGTCGAGGATGGCGATACCGTCACCCTGCGCGGTGCTGCGCTTGGGGAAGGCTATCGCATCGGCTTTGGCAGTGCCGTGGGGCGGGTTCTGCCCGCGCCGGACGTGCCCGATTGGGCGAAATAGGCCACCCCACTCCCCGAAATCAAACACCCCCAGCGGGCAACGGAGACGAAAATGGCAAAGGCTTTCGCATCGCAAGGCGACATGACCGACAAGAAAACCAGCTTTACCGAGGTGGGAGAGGGGCTTTACGCCTTCACCGCCGAAGGGGATCCCAATTCCGGCGTCATCATCGGCGATGACAGCGTGATGGTGATCGAGGCGCAGGCAACCCCGCGCCTGGCCGAAAAGGTGATCGCCCATATCCGTGAAGTGACCGACAAGCCGATCACCCACCTGATGCTGACCCATTACCACGCGGTGCGCGTGCTTGGCGCCTCGGCTTACGGTGCGCGCGAGGTCATCATGTCGGATGTGGCCCGCGCCATGGTCGTGGAACGCGGTCAGGAAGACTGGGACAGCGAATTCGGCCGGTTTCCGCGCCTGTTCCAGGGCCATGAAAGCATCCCCGGCCTTACATATCCCACCACCACCTTCAATGACCGCATGACCGTCTATCTGGGTAAACGCCGCATCGACATCATGCATCTGGGCCGCGCCCATACGGCGGGCGACGCCGTGGTCTGGGTGCCCGATGCCGAGGTGATGTTCACCGGCGATATCGTTGAATATCATTCGGCCTGCTATTGCGGCGACGGCCATTTTCAGGACTGGCCGGAAACCCTGGCCAATATCGCGGGCTTCGATCCGGTGGCCATCGCGCCGGGGCGCGGCGATGCGCTGGTGGGCCGCGACATGGTGGCCGAGGCCATCGCCAACACCGCCGATTTCATCGACAGCACCTTCCGCCCGGCGCAAAAGGTCGCGGCCAGGGGCGGCAGCCTGAAAGATGTCTGGGACGCGGTGCGCGCCGAATGCGATCCGAAATTCGCCGATTACGCGATCTACGAACACTGCCTGCCCTTCAACGTCGCCCGCGCCCATGACGAGGCGCGCGGCATCGACACCCCCCGCATCTGGACGGCCGAACGCGACCGCGAGATGTGGGAGGCATTGCAAGGCTGACCGCCCCCAACCGGGGGGTGCCCCCCCGGTTGCCGCATGATCCGGCCCGCGAAAAGGATGCACCATGCCCTATGATTACCGCCCCTATCCCTACACCCCGCCAAAGGGCCTGACCACGCCCGAAGACCCCCACAAGGTGATCATCGTCGGCGCGGGTCCGGTGGGCCTGGCCATGGCGCTGGAACTGGCAAACCACGGCACGGCTTCGGTGATCCTGGATGACAACAACGTGGTGTCAGTCGGCAGCCGCGCGATCTGCTGGTCCAAACGCAGCCTTGAAATCTTTGACCGCCTCGGCATCGGCGCGAAAGCTGTTGAGAAAGGCGTCACCTGGAAGGTCGGGCGCACCTATCACCGCGATACAGAGGTGTTCACCGTCGATCTGCTGCCCGAAGACGGCCACAAGATGCCGGCCTTCATCAACCTTCAGCAATATTACGTCGAGGAATACCTGATCGAACAGGCCCTCGCCAACCCGCTGATCGACCTGCGCTTCAAGAACGAGGTGATCGCCATTGATCAGACCGAAGACACCGCCCATGTCAGTATCCGCACACCGGATGGCGATTACGGCCTGCGCGCCGCGTATGTGCTGGCCTGCGATGGCGCGCGTTCGCCGGTGCGCGCCATGCTCGGCCTCGATTTCGAAGGAGAGCTGTTCGAGGAACGCTTCCTGATCGCCGATATAGAAATGCAGGCCGATTACCCCCCGGATCGCCGCTTCTGGTTCGCGCCGCCCTTCCATCCGGGCCAGTCGGCGCTTTTGCACAAACAGCCCGACAATATCTACCGCATCGACCTGCAACTCGGCTGGGATGCCGACCCGGAGGCGGAAAAGAAACCCGAAAAGGTGCGCCCGCGTATCGCGCGGCTGGTCGGCCATGATGATTTCCGCCTTGACTGGGTGTCGATCTATACGTTCCAGTGCCGCAGGCTGGCCCGGTTTGTGCATGGCCGCACGATCTTTGTGGGCGATTCCGCCCACCTCGTCTCGCCCTTCGGCGCGCGCGGCGGCAATGCCGGCCTTCAGGATGTCGATAACCTTGGCTGGAAACTCGCCGCCGTCCTTCAGGGCCGGGCGGCGCCCTCGCTGCTCGACACCTATGAAACGGAACGCAGCTTCGCCACCGATGAAAACATCCGCCATTC
Source organism: Paracoccaceae bacterium (assembly GCA_014359745.1). Lineage (GTDB taxonomy): Bacteria > Pseudomonadota > Alphaproteobacteria > Rhodobacterales > Rhodobacteraceae > JACIYW01. The sequence continues at coordinate 17,399 of JACIYW010000019.1, forward strand.
ATCGCAATCCACCCGCTTCATCACCCCCGCCGAGGGGGTGGAAACCGCGTTTCGCAACGCCGTACTCAGCCTCGCCGCCAAGGCCCCGTTCGCGCGCAAACTGGTCAATTCGGGCCGCCTGTCCACCCCCTGCACCTATCCGCTCAACGGGCCCGACGATGCGCGCCTGCCCGCCGCCAGCGCCCCCGGGAGGGTGGCCCCCGACGCGCCGCAGGGCAAGGGCTGGCTGATCGACCGGCTTGGCCGCGAGATGCAGCTTCTTGCGGTCGGCGATGTTGACGACCCCGATGTCGGCCTGCCGGTTCTGCGCCCAAAGATGAACGACCATATCCGCGCCCGCTATCTGGGCGACATGGCCGCCGCCACCTATCTGATCCGCCCCGATCAGGTGGTCGCGGCGCGCTGGGCGGGCCAGCCCGATCCGGGCACCATCACCAGCACGATCACCACCATTCTGGAGGGACGGGCATGACCCTGATCACCGAACCGAACCTTCCCGATCCCGATGGCTTCTACGCCAGGCTTCTCGCCGCCCACAAAGGCCTGTCGCCCGACCAAAGCCAGGCGCTCAACGCCGAACTGATCCTGATCCTGTGCAACCATATCGGCGATCCGGCGGTGATCGAAGCGGCGCTGGCGCTGGCCCGAAAATAACCGCCGCCCCCATCCTCTCGACCCAAATACTCCCGCCGGAGGCGCATCTCTCCACCCCGCGCGCCCGCCGCAGATCCTCGTGACAAAACCGCACCGGCGGCTTCATCTTGGTCCAAATACTCCCGCCGGAGGCGCAGATATCAATCCGCGCCCCGGTTGGGTCACTTCACCAGCACCGTCTCGATCCGCGCCTCGGCCTCGAGCGTGCGATGCACCGGGCAGCGATCGGCAATCTCTGTCAGCCGCGCGCGCTGGTCTTCGTCCAGATCGCCGTCCAGACGGATTTCCCGGCGAAAGGCGTCGATCTTTGCGCCATTGTCGGCGCAATCCTTGCAGTCCTGCGCATGCACCTTTTCATGGGTCACATCGACCTGCACATGGGCCAGCGGCCATTTCTTGCGCCGCGCATACATACGGATGGTCATCGCCGTGCAGGCGCCCAGCCCGGCGGCCAGAAACTGATAGGGCGTCATGCCCCGGTCGGTGCCGCCATAGGTTTCGGGTTCATCGGCGCGGGTGTGATGTTTCGGCCCGGCCATCACATCCTGCAGGAACCCGCCCGCATCGGCCTCCGACACACGCACCACGCCTTCGGGCACGCCGGGCGGCGGGGCGGGGCGGCGCATGTCCAGATAGCGTTGCGCCCAGGCGCAGATCACGTCGGCGGCATATTCGGCATCCGAGGCCCTGGAAATCAGATGGTCGGCACTGTCGAGGGTGACAAAGCTTTTGGGATGCTTTGCCGCCTTGAAAATCTCGGTGGCGTTCTCGATCCCCACCACGGTGTCGCGCGGCGCGTGCATCACCAAAAGCGCCATCTTCAGCGCACCGATATCGGGGCCAAGCCGGGCCGCGCCCACATCCTCGATGAAATCGCGCCCGATACGAAACGGGCGGCCACCCAGATCCACCTCGGCCACGCCGTCGCTGGTTATCTTTTCCAGCGCGTCACCGAAATTATGCGTCACATGCCCCGGATCAAAGGGCGCGCCGATGGTCACCACCGCCTTGGCCGACGGGATCTGCCCCGCCGCGCGCAAAACCGCCGCCCCGCCCAGCGAATGACCGATGATCAGCGCGGGCGCCATGCCGCGATCCGCCAGCGCGCTGGCCGCCGCGCGCAGGTCGTCCACGTTCGAGGTAAAGGTGGTATTCTCGAATTCGCCTTCCGAATGCCCCAGCCCGGTGAAATCGAACCGCAGCACCGCCAGCCCCGCCACGCTCAGCCGTTTGGCGATGCGCCGTGCCGCGGCGATATCCTTGCCGCAGGTAAAGCAATGCGCAAACAGCGCCGTGGCCATCACCGGCCCGTCGGGCAGATCAAGCCGCGCATCCAATGCGCCGCCGTCATGGCCCCTGAACGAGAATTTTTCCGTTGGCATCCGCTGCCCCCCTGCCGCTTCTGACCGGGTCAAACTGCAACGGCTGGCCCGCGCCTGCAATGACCCTGCCAGCCGCGTCACGCGATGGTGACGTGGTGAAACGGATGGCCCCTACTCCCTACATGACCAGCGCCAGAAGCTTCTGCGCAATCGGCAACTGGCTATAGAAGATGCCGACCCCGGTGATCGCCATGGCGCGGGCGGTGTTGGTCAGGCTTTCGCGGCCAAGGGCGTTATAGGTCAGCATCGCGGCGCCTACCGGCAGCGAGATCACCAGAAGTGTGGTGTTGAGCGTATAGATCGCCAGCCGGTGTTCCAGTGGCCGGTCCCTGGGTGACAGGGCCGGTTGGACCGCGATCTCTTCGGGATAAAGGGCCTTGCGAATACGTTCGGCCTGCGAGGCTTTGGGCGACGGCAGGTCGGGCGTGTCGTTGGCGACCACCATCGGTTCGAAATCGGCATTGGTGAAGGGGGCCGCTTCCCTGGGGCGCGGCGGGTTGGGCCGGATGCGGCGGATCTGTGCCAGATTGCCGTCAAGCCGATCGTGCAGTCGGCAGATATCCATGACATTCTGGGCGAAAAGGCCGGGGCCGGTGGAGTCGGCGATCGGGCCTTCACTGGCCGCCGTATCGGCGATGTACGGCGCGGGCGCGGGTTCGGCCATGGCGTATTGCGCGTCTGATTCCGCGAACAGATCGACAAGCGGCGCGGGTTCCTCGTCTGCGGTGGTTGCCGCAGTGGTTGCCATCGCGCGGATCGGGGTGGGCGATTTTGCGGCCGCGCTGCGGGCGACGACTTCGGCGAATTCGCCTTCGGTGTAAAGGATGCCTGTCTGGCCCCAAAGCACCAAGCGGATGTTGATGGTCTGGTGCAGGCCGGTGATCAGCTGATGCATCAGCGCCTCGATCTCGGTCAGGGACGGGGCGGGATATCCGGGCAGCGCCTTTGGCTTGGCCGACAGGATCAAGCAGGATCGATGGATGGAAAGCTGCGCCAGCGCCTCGTCATCGCTGAAGCTGTCGCGCTTGGCCGGCCGCAGGTAGCGGCGGTATTCCGCCGGGGTGACAGGCGCGCCGCAATAGGCGACGACGATCTGCGCGCCGGCCAGATCGAACCGGGCCAGATGGCGGCCCGAGGCGGAAATGTTGTGAACGACGTGCCCCAACGCGCACAGGTGATCGTTAATCGCGGCGCTGACCTCGGTGATGAAGGTCGCGCTTTTGCGTTCTGGCAGCAACAGCGTTGCTGCAACATCCTTGATTGGTTCACGCATCGCAGGCCTCATTTGGTTTTCGGGGATATTGTTTCATGTCTTTCCCCAAGAACGACATTGGCCATGGATTGTGCCCGCGACACGCGCGATTTAAGACAATTTTGCGGCAAATCATTTCCAGATCACTGAAAATGCGGGTTTTGCGCCCGGAATGTCGCGGGATCTGGCCATTTCGGGGTGCTGGCGTGCCGGTTATTGTTGATGCGGCCCGCGAAGCGATCTTGCGCAATCACAGACGAATCATCGCGAAACCGGGTTCAGCCCCCGATTGTAGGCGTGCCAATCGGTGATCTCGGGATAGAACCGCCGCCGCCAGGCCCGAACCCTGGGGTTCATCCGCCTGCGCCACAGCGGCGGGATCATCGCAAGCACCGTCATCACCGGATAGCCGCGCGGCAGTTGCGGGGCCTCATCCTCGGGGTGGTGCTGCAACAGGGGAAAACGGCGATCGGGTTTGAAATGGTGGTCGGAATGGCGTTGCAGGTTGATCAGCAACCAGTTCGACGCCTTGTGCGCGGCATTCCACGAATGGCGCGGCTTGACATGTTCATAGCGCCCGTTGCCCAGGTATTGCCGGGTCAGCCCGTAATGTTCGACATAGTTCACCAGTTCCAGTTGCCAGATCGCGACAAAAGCCTGAAAGGCGAAAAGGCCAACCCCGGTCCATCCCCCCACCCAGAATGCCAGCCCCAGCGCCGCCGCCTGTAACCCGGCATAGCGCCAGAACGGGTTGGAGCGATGCCACACCGCGCGCTTGCGCCGCGCCAGCATCATCGCCTCTGCCCGCCAGGCAGAGGCCGGGCACTGCCGCAGCACCCGCGGAAAGAAGCGGTGAAACCCCTCATTATAGCGCGCCGTCACCGGATCGCGCGGCGTGCCGACCCAAAGGTGATGCACCCGCAGATGTTCGCTGCGAAAATGGCTGTAAAGAACCAGCGCCAGCAACAGGTCGGCCAGCCAGCGTTCAAGCCGCGACCGCTGATGCATCAATTCATGCGCATAGTTGATGCCCACCGTCCCCGATATAACGCCGACCCCGAAAAACAGCACCAGCGTTTCCACCGTTCCCAGATGATCGGCCCGGCCCACATACCAGATCATCCCATAGATCACCGCGAATTCGATCGGAAACCAGATCAGGGTGATCAGCCGGTACCAGAACAGCCCCGCCTCGGGCGTGGCGGGATCGGCGTTCTCGAACGTCAGCCCGTTCAGCGCATCGAGAATGGCAAACAGCACCCAGCCATACATCGGCAGCAGCGCCACCCACCATCCCCCCAGCCCCGCGCCTAGCAGTGCGAGCGGGATCATCCCCAGCGATACCCAGAACGGCAGGGCGTTTTTCAGGCGGGTCACATCACGGGCATTGATCATCGGGGGCATCCTGTTGGCCAAGCCTTGCATACACGATCTTGCGGCACTTTACCCCCGCGACGCAATCGCACTTTGCGCCAGATCAAGCGCCTTGCGCATCACCGTCGGCAGATCGGCGCGGCGGAATTGCGCGGCGGGCACGAACTGCCCCGCGCGCGGGGTGGCGCCGCTGCCAACCAGCGCCAGCCGCAGCGTCAGCCGCAGATGAAAATGCGTGAAGGTGTGGCGCACCTCGCCCGCGATATCGGTCCACGCGGCCTCGATCGGGGGCGGGGCGGGGCGCAGGGTTTCGGCCCATTCGGTGGTGGGCCAGCCCAGCATGCCGCCCAGAAGTCCCCGGTCGGGGCGACGTTCCAGCAGCCAGGCGCCATCGTCTCGCCGGGCAAGCCAGGCCACGCCCAGGCGCAGCGGTTTGGCGGGCCTTGGGCTGCGCCGGGGCAGGTCGGGCGCGATGCCAGCCAGTCGCGCCGCGCAGCCCGCGCTCAACGGGCAGATGCCGCAGGCCGGGCGGCGCGGGGTGCAGATCGTGGCGCCCAGATCCATCATCGCCTGCGCGTGATCGCCGGGGCGGCGGGGCGGCGTCAGGGTGGCGGCCAGCGCCGCCAGCCGGGGTTTCACCCCCGGCAGCGGATCGGTGACGGCGAAAAGCCGCGCCACCACCCGTTCCACATTGCCGTCCACCACCGTTGCGGGCGCGTCATGCGCGATGGCGGCGATCGCGGCGGCGGTATAGGGGCCGATGCCGGGCAGGGTGCGCAGCCCCGCCTCGGTTTGCGGGAACTGCCCTGCGTGATCGCGCACCACCTTGCGCGCGCATGTCAGCAGGTTGCGCGCCCGCGCATAATATCCCAGCCCGGCCCATTCGGCCATCACCGCGCCGTCATCGGCCGCCGCCAGCGCCGCGACATCGGGCCAGCGTTCGGTGAAGCGCCGAAAATAGCCAGCCACCGCCGCAACCGTGGTTTGCTGCAACATGATTTCCGACAGCCACACGCGGTAGGGATCGGGCCGCACCCCCGCCGCCCGCGCCGCGGGGCCGGTGCGCCAGGGCATGTCGCGGGCATGCGCATCGTACCAGATCAGCAGATCGGCGCTGCGTTCCGTTCCGCCTTTTGGGCCGTGCCGCAAAGGGCCCCTTGTGGCGGTTTGCCGCTTTTCACCCATTGTTTACGATGTTCTCCGGTCCTAACTGCTGGCATAACGCCGTTGATGCCCTAGGATAGAGCGGCAGGAGGAAATTGAAAGCCGTGGCAAACGCGCCGACCCGTTCAGCCAGTTCCCGCCGGATGCGCGGGTTTGAACAGACCGCCGGTCTGTTGCGCGATCGCATCCGCACGGCGGGGGCATCGCGCGGGTTCGCGGTAACGCGGCTTTTGACGCATTGGCCCGAGATCGTCGGAACCGAGGTGGCGCGCATGGCGCGCCCGGTCAAGGTGGGGTTCCGCCGCGATGGCCTTGGGGCGACACTGACGCTTTTGACCACCGGCGCGCAGGCGCCGATGCTGGAAATGCAGAAGGAATCGATCCGTGAACGGGTGAATGCCTGTTATGGCTATGCGGCCATTTCAAAGGTGCTGATCACCCAGACCGCACCGGGCGGTTTCGCCGAAGGGCAGGTGGCCTTTGCCCCCGCGCCTGCATCTGCCGCCCCGCCCCCCGATCCGGAAATCGCCCGCCGCGCCGCCGATGCCGTCGCGGATGTGGGCGACGCGGGGCTGCGTGCCGCGCTTGAAAACCTTGGGCGCAACATCCTTGCCCGCACGTCAGCCTGCGCGCAGAACCGCCAGGATACCGACCCAGAGAAAGGCCCTGTCAGATGATGATGAAACTGCTTCCCACCACCCTTGCCGCCGTCGTCGTCGCCGGGGGGGCGTGGTGGTATTCTGCCGATACGCCGATGCCGACCCAAACCATCGCCACGCCCGTGCAGGCCGGTTTCGGCGCGGCCCAGGCGCAGGATGTTTCGGGTGCCGATCTGTCGCTTGTCAAGGAAATGACCCTTGGCCAGCCCGACGCCCCGGTCGAGGTGATCGAATATGCCTCTTTCACCTGCCCGCATTGCGCGGATTTCAGCAAAGAGGTTTTTGGCAAGATCAAGGAAAACTATATCGACACCGGCAAGGTCAGGTTCACCATGCGCGAGGTCTATTTTGACCGCTACGGCCTTTGGGCCGGCATGGTGGCGCGCTGCGGCGGGGGCGAGGCGCGGTATTTCGGCATCGTCGATGTGCTGTTCGAAACGCAGCGCGCCTGGCTTGGCCCGCAGGAACCCACCGGCATCGTGCAGAACCTGCGCGGCATCGGCCGCGAGGCCGGCCTGTCGGATGCCCAGCTTGACACCTGCCTGAACGACGCCGACACCGCGCAGGCGCTGGTGGCCGCCTATCAGCAGAACGCCACCGCCGACGATGTGCGCGGCACGCCGACCTTCATCATCAACGGCAAGAAATATTCCAACATGAGTTATGCGGATTTTTCCAGCACGCTTGACGGACTGCTGTCGAACTGACCCCCGCAAAACCGATCCCGGCGCCGGTCAGCCCCGATGGGGGCCCGGCGCCGGGGGGTCGGCCCTGTTTGCCGAACGGGATTTTTTTGTCGCGCGGCCGTTACCGCCTGCGGCTGACCTGATTTTCAACGCCGCGCACGGTGATCTGGCGCACATCTTCCAGACGGCTATCCGGCACGAACCGCGCCGCCGTCACCTCACGCGAGCGGGCGGTTGCAACCGGGGTCGGCTGGAAAGGGGGCATCAGCACGAAAGAATAGCTGAGGATACCGTTGATCGGTTCGCCGCCATTGTCGGCCACCAGGTCGGTATCCCACCAGCCCTGCGTCGGTGGCAGGCCGACGGCGAAAAGGATGATGCCGCCCGGCATCGGATTGACCGTCATCGACGTCACCGATTTGACCAGCGGCCGCCGGTCTTCGGGGCGCGGCGGATACCCGCCCTCGGGCTCCAGGGTCTGCACCACCTCGGATTTGGCATCATTGCCGCCGAACCAGTTCACCGGGTTCAGGCGCGAGCCGCAGCCCGACAGAACGACCACGGCGGTCAGCGCGGCGAAAAGCGGTAATTTCATGTGCGGTCCCTGTGGCTTTGCCCTGCGGCTTTGCCTTGGGTTATCGCAAACGGTGGGGGTTGAAAAGCCGCCCCGATGCGCGGCGGGGCTACCAATCGGCGCGCATTTGCCCTAACACCCCCCAAGACCACGGAGGCCCCATGCCACGCGACACCTTTGAAGATATTGTCGAGACCTTCGCCTTTTTCGACGATTGGGAAGATCGCTATCGCCATGTCATCGAACTTGGCCGCGCGATGCCATCGCTCCCCGAATCGCAGCGCATTCCCGAAACCAAGGTCGAGGGCTGCGCCTCGCAGGTCTGGATCGTGCCCGAGATCGCGGGCACCGGCCCAACCGCCCGGCTGACCTTTCAGGGCGAAAGCGATGCGATGATCGTGCGCGGGCTGATCGCCATCCTGCACGCGCTTTATTCCGGCGCGACGGTGGCCGAGGTTCTGGATATCGATGCCGAGGCCGAACTGGCCCGCCTTGGCCTGCACGATCACCTGTCGTCGCAGCGATCGAACGGGCTGCGCGCCATGGTGGGGCGCATCCGCGGCATCGCCCGCGTTACCGCCGGGGATGGGGCGGGGGATGGGGCCGGGGATCGGGCGTAGCCGCCGCAACATCCGATAAGGCAACCGCCAGATCGCCGTACCCGGTCAGCCGCCGCTCATAGGCCAGCCCCAACCGCGCGGCGCACTCTCTCGCGCGCGTGTCCAGCGCCGGATCGTCGGTTTGCGCCTGATAGATCAGCCTTGTGTAATTGCCAAAGATCATGTCGCGCAATTCGGGATGCCGGTCCAGACCCATCGGCCGCCACACAAAGGCATCGAACTGGCGCACCAGAAAATCGGTCAGGTAAAACGCGGTCATGTCGTCATCGCCCTTGGCGGCGAAGGCGTCGTTGCCCTCGAAAAAACTGTAGCAATGCGGCCCGGCGATCATCTCGACCCCCAGATCGGCGCACCGCGCCTGCAACAGCCCGCCGGTGCCGCAATCGGCATAGACGACAAAGATCGTTTCATACCGCGCGCGATGTTCGGCCACCACGGCGGCCACCGCATCGGGGATGCGATCGGGGTAAAGGTGCAGCTTGGCGGGCAGGCAGGTCAGATCAAGGTGATCCCAGCCATTGAGGCGTTTGATCGCCAATATCTCATGCGCAAGCGCCCCGCAGGCGATCAGCAGCACCTGGCCCGTGCGCGCGGGGGCGGGCAGGCCCGCGTCGGCAAGGGTGTCATCATCGGGGATCATCGCCACCCCCGCACGACCAGCGCCGCCGCGATCGCCAAAAGCCCCGCAATCGGTGCGGCGGGCACGGGCAGGGCAGGGGCGACAAGGGCGGCCACCACCACGCTAAGCGCCGCGGCGGCGATGACCCCGGCCAGCAGAAGCGCAAGCGTTATGTGCGGCATGACCAGCCTCCATTCCCCCCCTATCTGGGGCTTTCGGGGGGCGCAGTAAAGGGGTGTGCGGCCTGTTGGCCGCCTCTGGCGCGGATCGACCCCGAAATGGAAAGTGGTGCCGCTGAAGGGACTCGAACCCCCGACCCCATCATTACGAATGACGTGCTCTACCAGCTGAGCTACAGCGGCCTTTCTGGTCGGGCCGCCGTCTGGCCGCCCGCCGGGGCCGATCGGGCATTGCCCGCCGTTCCCGGTTGCGCGCGTCTAGCAAGGTGG
>JACIYW010000190.1 GCA_014359745.1 Paracoccaceae bacterium
GTCGTCGCCTGCTGGGCCCTGGGCGGCGGGTTCGATTATCTGATGCAGATCGTGACGCGGGACATCGACGCCTATCAACGGTTGATCGACCAGATGCTTGACGCGCGGATCGGGCTCGCGCGCTACTTCACCTATATCGTGACAAAGCCCGTCAAGGGTGGCGGGGCGCCGCCGTTCGATGTGCTTCTGGAAACGTGAAGGCCGGTTGGTCCGGGCGCGGCGTGCCCCGCAGGTCCGCGTCCGGGGCGGCGGTTGCGGCGCCGACAGTCGCCATAGAGGTCCGATCAACCAGAGATGCGGCGCGCATTGGTCGCGTCATGTCGCTGGCCATCAACGGCCAGACCGACGGCATGTCACCGGCGACCACCCGCAGGCCTTGGCGCGTGGTGTGCCCGATCCCCCCCGCACCCTGGCCGTACCGAAAAACGCCCTTTCATTTCATCTTGGCTTAAATACGCCTCTCCCGCGCCCTCCGTGTGAGCCCCGGTGAGGGGGATGAACCCGACTGATTGAAATCCGCCCCAGATCCGGGGCCAATCGCAGATCATCTGCGAAACCCGGTCGTGGCAGAGGAATCTTCTGACGATCCGGTGAAGTTCAGTCTTATCCACTGCCGATTTCTGCAATTCTTCGTGGGACATTTCCACGTGAGGTCATGATGCTGAACAGCGCCCTTTCTACCCGCAGGGATATCACCGACAAGCGGCTGGTCCGCAGCTTCGCCTATATCGGTGGCCAGTGGCGTGCCGCCGCGACTGGCGCCACCCTGGCCGTGACCGATCCGGCGACCGGCGAGATCATCGGCGAGGTTGCGAGCCTGTCGGGCGACGAAGCGCGGTCTGCGGTGGACGCGGCCCAGGCCGCCTTTGCCGACTGGTCGGGCCTTCTGCCGCAGGCCCGCGCGGCGATATTGCGCCGCTGGTTCGAACTGGTCCTCGCCCACAAGGAAGACCTTGCACGGATCATGGTGCTGGAGCAGGGCAAGCCCCTTTCCGAGGCGCGGGGCGAGATCGATTATGGCGCGGCCTTCATCGAGTTCTACGCCGAAGAAACCAAGCGCCCGAACATCGAAGGCGTGACCAGCCATCTCGCGGATGCCGAGGTCGAGCTCTGGCGCGAACCGGTGGGCGTCGCGGCGCTGATCACGCCGTGGAACTTCCCCTCGGCGATGCTGACACGCAAGGCCTCCGCCGCGCTTGCTGCGGGCTGCACGGTTGTCTGCCACCCCTCGGCCGAAACCCCGTTCTCGGCGCTGGCGCTGGCGGAACTGGCCGAACGCGCCGGCGTTCCGGCAGGTGTCTTCAACGTCGTGACCGGCATCGCCCCGGTGATCGTCGAACCCTGGACCAGGGATACCCGCGTCCGCGCGCTGTCCTTCACCGGATCGACCGAGGTCGGGCGGCTGCTTTACCGGCAGTCCGCTGATACGGTGAAGCGGCTGGTGCTGGAATTGGGGGGGCACGCGCCGGTCATCGTCTTCGCGGGCGCGGACATGGAGAACGCCGTCGCGGAAACGATGAAGGCGAAATGGGCGACCTCTGGCCAGGACTGCCTTGGCGCCAACCGGATCTTCGTGGAACGGCCGGTCTACGAAGAATTCTGCCGCCGCTTCACCGAAGCGTCGATGCGGCTGACCATCGGGCCGGGCATGGACAACCAGGACATCGGCCCCCTGATGAACGAGAAGGCCGTGGCCAAGCAGGAAGAGCACGTCGCCGACGCGTTGGCCAGGGGTGCGAGGCTTGCCTGCGGCGGCAAGCGCCATCCGCTCGGGCCGCTCTTTTACCAGCCGACGGTGCTGATCGACGTGCCGGTGGAGGCAAAGATCCTCTCCGAGGAAACCTTCGGCCCCGTCGCGGCAATCCTGCCATTCGACACCGAAGACGAGGTGATCCAGCGCGCCAACGCCACCGAATACGGGCTTGTCGCCTATATCCACACCCAGGATCCGCGCCGGATCTACCGGCTCTCCCGCGCGCTGCAGTTCAGCATGGTCGCGGTCAACCGCACCAATGTCACCGGCGCGCCGATTCCGTTCGGCGGCATGAAGCAGTCGGGCCTCGGCCGCGAAGGATCGCGGCTTGGGATGGAGGAATTCACCGAAATCAAATACGTCTGCCGCGACTGGGCATGAGAGGGAAAATGACATGCTGAAGAACGATCAACTCGACCAGTGGGACCGCGAGAACTTCTTCCATCCCTCGACCCATCTCGCCCAGCACGCGCGGGGCGAGGCGCCGAACCGGGTAATCAAGACCGCCTCTGGCGTCTTCATCGAGGACCGCGACGGCAACAAGCTGCTTGACGCCTTCGCCGGGCTTTACTGCGTCAACGTCGGATACGGGCGGCAGGAGATCGCCGAGGCGATCGCGGCGCAGGCGAAGGAACTGGCCTATTACCATGCCTATGTCGGCCACGGCACCGAGGCCTCGATCACGCTTGCAAAGATGATCCTCGACCGGGCGCCTTCGAACATGTCGAAGGTCTATTTCGGCCTTGGCGGATCGGATGCGAACGAGACCAACGTCAAGCTTGTCTGGTATTACAACAATATCCTCGGCCGGCCGGAAAAGAAGAAGATCATCTCGCGCTGGCGCGGTTATCACGGTTCGGGCCTGATGACCGGGTCGCTGACCGGGCTGGAGCTGTTCCACAAGAAGTTCGACCTGCCGCTGGCCCAGGTGATCCATACCGAGGCGCCCTATTACTACCGCCGCGCGGACCTCGCGCAGTCCGAGGCCGATTTTGTCGCCCATTGCGTGGCCGAACTGGAGGCGCTTATCGCGCGCGAGGGCGCGGACACCATCGCCGCCTTCATCGGCGAGCCGATCCTGGGCACCGGCGGCATCGTGCCGCCGCCGACGGGCTACTGGGCGGCGATCCAGAAGGTGCTGAAAAAGTACGACATCCTGCTGATCGCCGATGAGGTCGTGACCGGCTTTGGGCGCTTGGGCACGATGTTCGGCTCGGACCATTACGGGATCGAGGCCGACATCATCACCATCGCAAAAGGCCTTACATCGGCCTATGCGCCCCTGTCGGGTTCCATCATCTCGGACAAGGTCTGGAAGGTGCTGGAGCAGGGCGCGGACGAGAACGGCGTGATCGGCCACGGCTGGACATACTCCGCCCACCCGATCGGCGCGGCGGCCGGGGTGGCGAACCTCAAGCTCATTGACGATCTGGGACTGATAAAGAATGCGGGCAAGGTCGGGGCCTATCTGCAAAAGACGATGCGCGACGCTTTGTCGGACCATCCGCATGTCGGCGACATCCGCGGTGAAGGCATGCTTTGCGCCGTCGAGTTCGTGGAAGACAAGGCGGACCGGCGTTTCTTCGATCCGGCACGGAAGATCGGCCCTCAGGTCTCGGCCACGCTGCTTGCGCAGGACAAGGTGATCGGGCGGGCCATGCCGCAGGGCGACATCCTCGGCTTCGCGCCACCTTTCTGCCTGACAAAGGAAGAAGCCGACAAGGTGGTCGCCGGTACCGTGCGTGCAGTCAAGGCCGTACTGGGTTAGTTGGGGGTTCAGGCTTTTGTCCGGGCGGCATCCAACAACTGCCGCATATGCGTGATCGCGGGTTTCAGGCCGACGAAGATCGCCTCGCCGATCAGGAAATGGCCGATGTTGAGTTCGCGCAGCTCGGGCA
>JACIYW010000191.1 GCA_014359745.1 Paracoccaceae bacterium
TGCGATGGGCAACGCTCAACCTGCTGGTCGCGACCTATATCATGGCCGCCGACAACCTTACCCTGTGGCAACGTAACTACACCCTTTTCGAGGGCGATCCGATCACCGTGGCCACCTTTGGCGCGGCGATCTGGGCGCTGACCGCGCTGATCCTCACGGTTTTCGGCTTTCGCTGGCTGCAAAAGCCGGTGCTGGTGTTCGTGCTGATCCTCTCGGCGGTCTCATCCTATTACATGGATACGCTGGGGGTGATCATCGACCGCGACATGGTGCAGAACGCCATGACGACGACGATCGCCGAATCGCGGCAACTGATCACCCCGCAGTTCCTGATCCATGTGGCGCTGTTCGGCGTGCTGCCTGCGGCGCTGGTCATTTGGGTGCGGATCCGCGCGCAGCCGCTTTGGCGCAATCTGTGGACATGGGGGCTGATGTCGGTGGTTTTCGCGGGTCTGTTCGTGGGCCTCACGCTCAGCCAGTACCGCACCTTCGCGGCGGTGGTTCGCGAACACCGCGAACTTCAGGGCAGCTATCAGCCCGGCGCGCCGCTTGCCGGTGCCCTGCGCTATGGCAAGATGATGCTCGCCTCCGGCAAGGTGGTGGTGGCCCCCCTTGGCCGGGACGCGATCAAGGGGCCGCGGCTGGCCGCCGCGAAAAAGCCGGTGCTGACCGTGATCGTCGCCGGCGAAACCGCCCGTGCCGCCGATTTCGGCCTCAATGGCTATGGGCGCGATACCACCCCCGAACTGGCCGCGCGCAAGGTGATCTATTTCGCCGATGTCCGGTCCTGCGGCACCGCCACCGCCACATCGCTGCCCTGCATGTTCTCGTCTTTCGGGCGCGAAGACTATTCCTATGCCAGGGGCATCGGCACCGAGAACCTGCTTGACGTGCTTTCCCATGCCGGGGTCAAGGTCGCATGGTTCGAGAACAACACCGGCGACAAGGATGTCGCCGCGCGGGTGGAAAAGCACCGCCTGAACGATCTGACCGACCCGGCCTTTTGCAAGAATGGCGAATGCAACGACGGAATTTTCCTGGGCTTCATCAAGGACTTCGTGGCAAACATGCAGGGGGATTCGGTGCTTGTCCTGCATCAGATCGGCAGCCACGGCCCGGCCTATTACCTGCGCTACCCGCCCGCCTTCGAACGCTTCACCCCCGATTGCCGCACCACCGAATTCACCAGTTGCACCGCCGATCAGATCCGCAACGCCTATGACAACACCATCCTTTACACCGACCATGTGCTGGCCCGGACCATCGATTATCTGGCCGCGCAGGATCGGGCGATCCCCGCGCTGATCTATGTGTCCGATCACGGCGAATCGCTGGGCGAAGGCGGGCTTTACCTGCACGGCGCGCCTTATTTCATGGCCCCCGATGTGCAGACGCAGGTGCCGATGCTGCTGTGGATGTCACCGGCGTTTCAAGCCGCGCTCGGGGTGGACGCCGCCTGCGTCGCGGCCAGGGGCGCTGCGCAAACGCTGAGCCACGACAGCCTGTTTCACACGGTGCTGGGCCTGATGAACATCGAGACCTCGGCGCGCCAGGATCGTCTCGATCTGATCGCGGGATGCCGCCATGTCAGCGGCTGATCCAGGGCGCCCCCCCATCCGCCCCCCCATCCGCCGCCCGCGCCCGCCGCGCGTGACCGGCGCGCGCCACATCCTTGCCGCCGCCGGCTATTCGCTGGCCGGGCTGCGCCGCCTCTGGGCGGAATCGGCCTTCCGTCAGGAACTGATTGGCGGCGCGGCGATCCTTGGCGTCATGGCATGGCTGGGCAAACCGGCCATTGATTTCGTTTGCTTCGCGGTGCTGTTCCTGATCCTTCTGGCGGTGGAATCGCTCAACACCGCCATCGAATCCATGGTCGATCACCTGTCCCCCGAATGGCAGGCATTCGCCCGCGACGCCAAGGATCTGGGATCCTTTGCCGTCATGTGCCTTCTGATCGCGCATGGCCTGTTTCTGGGCTATGTGATCCTGTCCTGAAACCTGACGCCGATTTCGGTCTGTCGGGGTCTTTCGCTTGACCGGCGCGCGCACAGCAGGCGCGGGAGCTGCGTATTTTTTCCAAGATGAAGCGAAAAGTCGCAGCGCAACAAGGCCGCCCACCGGGGGGCGGACGTGCCCCGGTCTATCAGCCGCGCAGGATGCCGCGCCCGGCGTATTGGGCGCTGTCGCCCAGCAGTTCCTCGATACGGATCAACTGGTTGTACTTGGCCAGCCGGTCAGACCGGGCAAGGCTGCCGGTCTTGATCTGGCCGCAGTTGGTGGCGACGGCCAGATCGGCAATCGTGGCATCCTCGGTCTCGCCCGACCGGTGGCTCATCACGCAGCTATAGCGGGCGCGATGCGCCATCTCGACGGCCGCCAGCGTCTCGGTCAGCGTGCCGATCTGGTTGACCTTGACCAGCAGCGAATTGGCGCAGCCCTTGGCGATGCCTTCCGACAGGCGCGCGGGGTTGGTCACGAACAGATCGTCGCCCACCAGTTGCACCTTGTCGCCCAGCGCCTGGGTCAGCGCCCGCCAGCCGTCCCAGTCATCTTCGGAACAACCATCTTCGATCGACAGGATCGGATAATCCCGCACCAGCGCCGCCAGATAGGCGACGTTTTCATCGGATGTCAGGGTTTTTCCTTCCCCTGCAAGCACATAGCGGCCATCCTTGAAGTATTCCGTCGCCGCGCAATCCAGCGCCAGATAGATATCCTCACCCGGCCGATACCCGGCTTTTTCAATGGATTTCAAAATGAAATCAAGCGCATCACGGGCAGAGTTCAGGTTGGGCGCAAAGCCGCCCTCATCGCCGATCCCGGTGGACAGGCCCGCCGCCGACAATTCCTTCCTGAGGGTGTGAAACACCTCCGCCCCCATGCGCACCGCATCGCGGATATTTGCCGCCGCCACCGGCATGATCATGAATTCCTGAATATCGATCGGGTTGTCGGCATGTTCGCCGCCGTTGATGATGTTCATCATCGGCACCGGCAGCACCCGCGCCGACGTGCCGCCCACATAGCGGTAAAGCGGCTGGCCCATCGCCTCGGCGGCGGCCTTGGCCACGGCCAGCGACACGCCCAGAATGGCATTGGCGCCCAGACGGCCCTTGTTGGCGCTGCCGTCCATTTCGATCATCATCTGGTCGATGGCCACCTGTTCGGTGGCATCCATCCCCACCAGCGCCTCGGCCAGTTCACCATTGACCGCGTCAACCGCGCCCAGCACACCCTTGCCAAGATAGCGCCCCTTGTCGCCGTCGCGCCGTTCCACCGCCTCATGCGCGCCGGTCGAGGCGCCCGAGGGCACGGCGGCCCGCCCGAACGTGCCATCGTCCAGCACCACATCCACCTCGACCGTCGGGTTGCCCCGGCTATCAAGTATCTCACGGCCGATCACGTCGATGATGGTGGTCATTGCGGCATCCTTTGCGCGGGGTTTGGTTGCGGCCCTTCTAGCCACCTCGCCCCCGGCTGAAAAGACCCCCGATGGCCTAGCTCTGGCCGGGGCGGTTCAGCGAAAACACATTGTCCACCACCGTATAATCCCGGTACCCCAACCGCGCCAGCGGCTGAAACCGGGTCACGTCGAAAATGCCGTCG
>JACIYW010000192.1 GCA_014359745.1 Paracoccaceae bacterium
AACCCGATCATCACCCACGGCCCGCTGGAGATCGACCTTGCCGCGCGCAGCATCCACAAGGGCGGGAAACCCGTGCAGCTGACGGCCCGCGAATGGGCGCTGTTCGAGGCTTTCCTGTCCCGCCCCGGTCAGCTTCTGTCCAAGGCGCAGCTTGAGGAAAAGCTCTATGCTTTCGATGCAGAGGTGGAGAGCAACACCATCGAGGTTCATGTCAGCCGCCTGCGCAAGAAGCTGGGCAGCGCGGTGATCGAGACCGAGCGCGGCATGGGCTACCGCCTAGGCAAGCCATGAGGCTGCGCCCCGCAAGCCTTCAGGCGCGGCTTGGCCTGTCGCTGGGCCTTGTGCTGACGCTGCTGTGGATTCTGGCCGCCACGGTCACGGCGGTGATCGTGCGCGGCGAGATGGACGAGGTGTTCGATTCCGCCCTGCGCGAAACGGCGGAACGCATCCTGCCGCTGGCCGTGACCGATATCGTCGGGCGCGAGGAGCAGGGGATAACCCAACGCCTCGCCCCGATCCGGGCGCATGACGAGTTCTTCACCTACATCGTGCGCGATGCCGCCGGGCGCATCCTGCTGCAATCCCATGCCGCCGACCCGGCCATGTTCCCGCCCTACGAGGGGCCGGGATTTCGGCAGACCGCCACCCATCGCTTCTACTCCGACGCCGCCCTTCAGGGCACGATCCGCATCACCGTGGCCGAACCGCTGGCCCATCGCACGAAGGTCGCCCGCGAAATCCGGATGGGCCTTGGCCTGCCGCTGCTGATCTTGCTGCCCCTGGCACTGGCGGCGATCATCTTCGCCGTCCGCTTCAGCCTTGACCCCCTGCGCCGGTTCCGCACAAAGCTGGAGGCGCGCGGCGCCCGCGATCTGTCACAGGTGCCCGCCGATGACCTGCCGACGGAAATAACCCCGCTGGCCACGACCCTGAACAGCCTTCTGGCCCGGTTGCGCGAGGCGTTCGAGGCCGAGCGCAGCTTTGCGGCCAATGCCGCGCATGAGCTTCGCACACCGCTGGCCGGGGCCATCGCACAGGCGCAACGGCTTCGGTCGGAAACCGAAGACAGGGCCGCGGCACAGCGCGCAACCGAAATCGAGGAGACGTTGAAACGGCTGACGCGCCGGACCGAGCGCCTGATGCAACTGGCGCGCGCCGAGGGCGGGCGGCTGCTGTCGGACACGGCCCATGATGCGCGGGCGGCCCTGCGCATCACCGTCGAGGACATGGCGCGCAGCCCGCAATCGCCCGACCTTGCGCTCGACCTTCCCGAGACCCCGGTCCTGTCAACCATCGACCCTGACGCCCTGGGCATCGTCTGCCGGAACCTGGTGGAGAACGCGGTTCGGCATGGCGCGGCCCATGGTGAGGTCGGGGTTTGCCTGACGCCGGGGGGCGATCTGATCGTGTCGAACGCCGGGCCGGTTGTGGAGCCGGATCGCCTTGCCCGCCTGACCGAACGCTTCCAGCGCGGCGCGCAAAAGTCGGACGGCAGCGGTCTCGGGCTCTATATCGTTGCCGCGATCGCAAACCGCACGGGAAGCAGGCTGACCCTGGCATCGCCAAGGCCGGGCGCGGCGGACGGATTCGAAGCGCGGTTCCAACTGCCGACAACACCCTCGGGTGCCTGACCGGGCCAATGCGGGCGACCGGCACTGCCGAACCGCGCTGGCCGAACCGCGCTGGCCGAACCGCGCTACAGGATTTCAAGCATCTGCAAGATGGACAGAACTGCCGGGTGCGGGCCGTGTTTGGCGGGTTCTACGCGACCTGTATTTTGATGCCCGAATCCCTGACGCTGGCCGATCTGCAACGCGATTCCGATCCGCTGGCGCATTTTTCCGACGCTGCCAGCGCTGCCGGAGAATATAATTCTATAATAATGATCAAGATGGGCGTTATTTTTCCTTTGCAATACTCGAGTATCTCTGTCGTTATTTAAGTGTCAGACGGCATCGACCGGGACCGCGCCTGAGTGAGTGGTTGCATCCCCCGGCCCCGCCCGTCTGACACGAGATTTGAACACGGGGCTGAGCAAAGGAGACACCCATGTATCGCACGATCCAGCAGGGCGCTTATGCGCAGCGCAGGCGCAGGGCAAATTCATCCGAAGTCTCGGCGATGGCCGCATCGAGATCGACACCGGCAAGGCTCGACTGATCGGGCAAGCCATCGAGACACGGCGCGCCGTCGCCGATATCGGCGCGCGGCTTTTGGGCAAGAGCGGCCTGCGCAGCGGGCTTGTGGCCACGGTGGCCGCGCTTGGCCTGATGTTCGGCCCAGTCGGGACGGGTGCTGCCAAGGCGCAGGACAGCGTGAGCATCCTTAACGTGTCCTACGATCCGACCCGCGAATTTTATCGCGAATACAATACGCTGTTCAACGAGTGGTGGCAGGCGCAGGGCAACGAACCGGTCACCATCCAGCAATCGCATGGCGGCGCGGGCGCACAGGCGCGCGCGGTGATCGACGGGCTGGAGGCGACGGTGGTCACGCTGGCGCTGTCGGCGGATATCGACAAGATTTCCGCCAGAACCGGCAAGTTCCCCGCCGACTGGCAATCGCGCCTGCCGCACAATTCCTCGCCCTATACATCGACCATCGTTTTCCTGGTGCGTGACGGCAACCCCAAGGGCATCAAGGACTGGAACGACCTGATCGGCGATGGCGTGTCCGTCGTCACCCCCAACCCCAAGACATCGGGCGGCGCGCGCTGGAACTTCCTTGCCGCCTGGGCCTATGCCGAGAAGAATGGCCTCGATCCGGCTGAATTCGTCGGCAAGCTCTACAAGAACGTGCCCGTGCTCGACACCGGCGCGCGCGGATCGACCACCACCTTTACCCAACGCGGCATCGGCGACGTGCTGCTGGCCTGGGAGAACGAGGCGTTCCTCGCGCTCAAGGAACGCGGCGAGGATGCGTTTGATATCGTCGTGCCGTCGGTGTCGATCCTGGCAGAGCCGCCGGTGACGCTGGTCGATGGCAACATCACCTCGGACGCACAGCGCAAGGCCGCCGAGGCGTATCTGGAGCACCTTTACAGCCCCGAGGCGCAGGCGCTGGCGCTCAAACACTTCTACCGCGCCTGGGACACGTCCAAGGCCGCGCCCGAAGATGTCGCGCGCTTTCCCAAGGTGAACCTGGTCAGCATCGCCGATTTCGGAGGCTGGCCCAAGGTGCAGCCCGAGTATTTCGGCGAAGGCGGTATCTTCGACCAGATCTACGAGGAATAAGCCATGAGGGCGAGCATCCTTCGCTCGCCCTCACCCCTGCCGGGGTTTGGGCTGAGCTTCGGGATCATGATGGCGGTTCTGTCCATCGTGGTCCTTTTGCCCATCGGGGCACTGCTGGGCCGGGGGCTGATGATCGGCCCCGCCGATCTTTGGGGCATGGTCAATTCGCGCCGCATCTGGTCGGCCCTGGCGCTGTCGTTCCGCGCGGCGCTGATCGCGTCGGTTTTCAACCTGGTGTTCGGGATCGTGCTGGCCTGGGTGCTGGTGCGCTATCGGTTCTGGGGGCGCAGGTTGGTCGATGCCGCCGTTGACCTGCCCTTTGCCCTGCCGACGGCGGTGGCGGGCATTTCGCTGACAGCACTCTATGCC
>JACIYW010000193.1 GCA_014359745.1 Paracoccaceae bacterium
CCACCGGCCCGAACCGTTCGTCAGTATTGACGCAATGAGCCGCGCGGGCGGCTGACCGCCGGGGGGGGACGCTGC
Source organism: Paracoccaceae bacterium (assembly GCA_014359745.1). Classification (GTDB taxonomy): domain Bacteria; phylum Pseudomonadota; class Alphaproteobacteria; order Rhodobacterales; family Rhodobacteraceae; genus JACIYW01. The sequence goes on from JACIYW010000193.1 coordinate 76, forward strand.
GACGGCGGTGGTCGGCAGTTTATGGTGCAAGGACATCGAACGATTGAACGGGATGCAACGTTGCAAAAGCGCCCGCCCGTCACGCCGGAGGCGTGCCGATAAGGTCGGCGCACCTTTGGTGCGGCGGCGGCGGTCGGGCGCTCGCGCGGCGTGTTGCGGTTGTTCAGCAAAGCTTGACGCTCAGCGCTGTCGGCGGGGCCAAGGTAAAGGCAGATGTCGGAGCGTCTCATCCGCCGACCATGCCACAGCGGGGCGCCGTCGGGACTCCTATGTCAGGTGCCGAACGCTAACCGACATTGATCAGCCGGATCGCGCGATCCTGATCCATCAACCACAAAAGCACCCGTGCCGCCTGCCCGCGCGCGCCCTCAAGGGCCGGATCAATGGCCAGCAGCGCGCGCGCATCCGATTGCGCCACCGCCATCAGCGCCGCCTGACGTTCCAGATCGGCGATGCGAAACCGTGGCAGGCCCGATTGCGCGGTGCCGATCACATCGCCCGCGCCGCGCATTTCCAGATCGACCTCGGCGATGCGAAACCCGTCTTCGGTATCGCGCAGGGTCTTGAGGCGGCGCGCCGCCGCCTCGCCCAGCGGCGATTGATACAGCATCAGGCAGGTCGATGCGGCCGCCCCCCGCCCGACGCGCCCGCGCAATTGATGAAGCTGTGCCAGCCCGAACCATTCGGCCCGCTCGATCACCATGATAGAGGCGTTGGGCACATTCACCCCCACCTCTATCACCGTCGTGGCCACCAGAACCCGGATGCGCCCCGCCTCGAACCCCGCCATTGCGGCGTCCTTGTCGGCGGGGGGCATCTGCCCGTGAACGAGGCCCACCACCCCCTCGCCCAGGGCCGCGCGCAGCCGGGCGAACCGGTCTTCGGCGGCCGTCAGATCCAGAACCTCGCTTTCCTCCACCAGCGGGCATACCCAATAGGCCTGTCGCCCTTCGGCCAGGGCGCGGCGCAGGTGATCCACCACCTCATCGATGCGCGATGTGGGGATCAGCGCGGTTTGCACCGGCGTGCGGCCCGGCGGCTTTTCATCCAGCACCGAAATATCCATATCGCCGTATTGTGCGAGCGAAAGCGACCGCGGGATCGGCGTTGCGGTCATCACCAGAATGTCGGCCGCCCGCCCCTTGGCCCCCAGTTCCATGCGCTGCGCGACGCCAAAGCGGTGCTGTTCATCGATCACCGCAAGGCGCAGATCGGCAAAGTCCACATCCTTTTGAAAAACCGCGTGCGTGCCGACCAGAATGTTGATCCGCCCCGCCGCCAGATCCGCCAGCTTTGCCGCCCGGTCCCCGCCCTTGTCGCGCCCGGTCAGGATATCCAGCCGCACCCCGGCGGCGCGCGCCAGCGGTTCAAGGCTGGCCAGATGCTGGCGCGCGAGGATTTCGGTGGGGGCCATCATCACGCCCTGCCCGCCCCCCTCGACCGCGATCAGCAGCGCCATGAACGCGACCAGCGTCTTGCCCGATCCGACATCGCCCTGCAAAAGCCGGTTCATCCGTGTGGGCGCGGCCATGTCGGTGGCGATTTCCGCCACCGCGCGGGTCTGGGCGGCGGTCGGGCTGTAATCGAGGTTTGCCAATACCTTGCGCTGCAAGGCGCCGGTGCCCGCCGTTGCCACACCCTTGCCACGGCGAAGCGCCGCGCGCGCCAGCGCCAGGGTTAACTGATGCGCGAACATCTCGTCATAGGCCAGACGCTGCCGCGCGGGGGCGGTGGGGGCCAGATCGGCATCGCTTGCGGGCGCGTGCGCGGCGGTGACGGCGGCGTGCCAGCCCGGCCACCCCTCGCGCGCCTTCAGGGTGGGATCGATCCATTCGGCAAGATCATCGGGCGCGCGGGCAAGGGCCGCGGCGACCGCGCGCGCCACAAGTTTCTGGGTGATCCCGGCGGTCAGCGGATAGACCGGTTCATAGAGCGGCAGATCCCCCGCTTCCTCGGGGCGGAGCACATGATCGGGGTGGACCATCTGCGCGATGCCGTCAAAAATCTCGACCTTGCCCGAAACCAGCCGCCGTTGCCCGGTCGGCAGCAACCGTTTGAGGTAATCGCCGCGCGGATGAAAGAACACCAGTTGAAATTCCGTCGCCGCATCGCGAAACATCACCCGGTAGGGGCGCCCCTTGGCCGCGGGGGGAAAATGCCCGCCCACCACGCCTTCGACCGTGACCACAGCGGGCGGCACCACGGCGCGGATCGTATCGCGGCGGGCGCGGTTCACGCCTGAATACGGCAAGGTGAACAGCAGGTCGCGCGGCCGCTCTATCCCCATCTGCGCGAACAGTTTTGCGGTTTTGGGGCCAACACCATCCAGGGTTTCCAGTTCGGCAAACAGCGGAAACAGGATCTCGGGGCGCGATCCCATCTAACCCTCGCCAATCAGGGCGCGAAAGGCGTCTTCGTCGATCACCTCGACCCCCAGCGCGGCGGCTTTCGCGGCCTTTGACCCCGCGCCCGGCCCGGCGACCAGAATGTCGGTTTTCGCCGAAACCGATCCCGCCACCCTGGCCCCCAGCGCCTCGGCGCGGGCCTTGGCCTCGGCGCGGGTCATGCGTTCCAGCGTGCCGGTAAAGACCAGCGTCTTGCCCGCGATGGGGCTGTCGGTGACGCGGGCGATGGCGGGTTCAACGTGCAACTGTTTCACCAGCCGGTCGATCAATTCGCGCTCTGCCTCCTGATGAAAGGTGGTGACCAGCGAGGTGGCCAGCACCGCGCCCACCCCGTCGATCGACACCAGGTCTTCCCATTCCGGGCCTTCGCCGACGATCGCCGCCGTCATTGCCGCCTCGAACGCGGGCCATGTGGTGTAATGGGAGGCCAGCAAGCCGGCCGTCGCCTCGCCGACATGGCGGATGCCAAGCGCGAAGATCAGGCGCGCAAGCGGGATTGTGCGTTTTTCTTCAATGGCGCGAAACAGGTTACGGGCGGATACTTCCCCCCACCCTTCGCGATTTTTCAATTGTTTCCTGCCACTTCCAAAGCGTTCTTCCAGCGTGAAAATATCGGCGGGCTCTGTTATCCAGCCGTCGCGCCACAACGCCTCGACCTGCTTGGCGCCCAACCCCTCGATATCGAAGGCAGCGCGGCTGACAAAATGCTTCAACCGTTCAACCGCCTGCGCGGGGCAAACCAGCCCGCCCGTGCAGCGGCGCACCGCGTCGCCCTCTTCACGGATGGCATCTGATCCACATTCAGGGCATTTTTGGGGAAATTCATAAGGTTGCGCGCCGTTCTTGCGCCGCGTCAAATCCACATCGCGCACCTTGGGGATAACATCGCCCGCGCGATATACCTCAACCCAATCGCCGACACGGATATCCTTGCCGCCCCGGATCGCCCCCCCGCGCGAATCGCGCCCGGCGATGTAATCTTCGTTGTGCAGCGTGGCATTCGACACCACCACCCCGCCCACCGTCACCGGGGCCAGCCGCGCCACCGGCGACAGGGCCCCGGTGCGCCCCACCTGAATTTCGATCGCCTCCAGCCGGGTC
>JACIYW010000194.1 GCA_014359745.1 Paracoccaceae bacterium
TCGCCCCCTGCGATCCCCAGTACAGCCACTGCTCATTGCCCGGACTAAGCGAGAGGGAGCGGGTGAAATAGGTCATGTCGAAATCATAGGCGCTGGTGCGTTCGAAATATTGCGCGGAATCCACCGTGGTGATGCGCACGGTGATGCCAAGACGGCGCAGCGCCGCGACATAGATGTTGACCATCGCCTGCACATTGGCGCTGCCCTGTTCCAGCAGCACCTCGAAGGTAAAGGGCGCACCCGCGGCGTTTTGCAAGACACCGTCCCGCACCCGCCATCCGGCCTGTTGCAACAGATCGGTGGCCGCACGCAGCCCCGCGCGGTTTGACAGCGACCCGTCGGCCACCGGCAGGCTGTAGCCTTCCATCGCGCCGGGGGGCAGGCTGTCGGCAAAGGGGGCCAGCAGGGCGCGCACCCGTCCAGTGGCCGGGCCGGGGCGCATGGCAAGCGGCGAATTGGCAAAGTAGGAGGTGATGCGCGGTTCCTGCCCGCCATTCAGGGTGTTGTTGATAAAGGGAAAGTTGAACGCCGCGATCAGCGCCTCGCGCACCCGCCAATCGGCAAAGATCGCGCGGCGGGTGTTGAACACCAGCCCCGCCATCCCCGAGGGGCGGTGATGCGGGATTTCATCCCTGACCACCGCGCCGCTGCGCAGCCGGTCAAAATCGTAACTGTCGTTCCAGCGCGCGGGGTTGTTTTCACGGTAAAGGTCGATCTCTCCGGCCTTGAATGCCTGGAAAAGCGCGCCTGCATCCGCGAAATATTCATACCGGATCGCATCGAAATTGTGCTGGCCCCGGTTGAACGGCAGATCGGCCCCCCACCAGTCGGGATCCTTGCGAAAGGTGATGGATCGCCCCGCGTCAAAGCCCGCGATCACATAGGGGCCGGAACCGACGGGCACGGTCAGCCCGCTTTGATCAAAGGCGCGGCCCTGCCATTGCGCCTTTTGCAGGATCGGGCGCAGGCCCAGGATCAGCGGCAATTCGCGGTCGGGCGCGGTGAAGGTAAAGCGCACCGAACGCGGGCCGGTCTGTTCGGCGCGCGCGACCTTCGACCATGCCCCAAGATAGCGCGGATTGCCCTTGGTGCCGAGCACCTCGAACGACCAGAGCACATCGTCCACCGTAACCGGCGCCCCGTCCGAGAATCGCGCGCCGGGCCGCAGGGTGAATTCAACCCATGACCGGGCGGGGTCGGTATCGACCGATTCGGCCAGCAGACCGTAAAGCGTGAACGGTTCGTCATAACTGCGGCCCAGCAATGTCTCTACCGTCAGGCGGGCAACCGCGAAGGGCGCGCGCCCCCTCAGGATGAACGGGTTGAGCGAATCGAAACCGCCGGTTTCGCCAAAGGTGATCTGCCCGCCCTTGGGCGCATCGGGGTTGGCATAGGGCAGCGACACAAAATCATGTGGCAGGGCCGGGGCACCATACATAGCTATGCCATGCTGCGGGTCGGCCACCGCGTCGCCGCAGATGCACAGAATCACGAACGCGGCCACAAGGCGGCGCGCCGATCCGAAAATGACTGGGTACATTCTGGCAACGATCCCCTGATGCGGTTTTGCCGTTATGAGCATGGTCTTGCAGGCTTCACAACCTTTTCAAACTTTTAGCTTGGACCTCGGCGGAAGAATGCGTATATATGGGGCACTGCTCGATAGGTTTCTTGCCTGTATGAAACCTGCCTCAATGACTTGACGCCCGCCTTGTGCGGGCGTTTTTTTTGGCTCACGTCCTTGTCATGCGGCGCGTGCACACTGGTTTTCGCAACTGCGGAAACATAGGTTGACCGCATCAACAAGTGGAGAGTGACATGAGCCTCAAGGGAAAAACCGCCGTCGTGACCGGATCGAATTCGGGTATCGGGCTTGGCATCGCCTGGGAACTGGCGCGGGCCGGTGTGGATGTGGTGCTGAATTCCTTTTCCGACACCGAAGAAGACCACGCGCTTGCCCGCGAAATGGCGGCCGAAACCGGGGTGAAGGTGCGCTACATCAAGGCCGACCTGTCCAAGGGCGATGAGGCGCGCGCGCTGATCGAACAGGCGGGCAAATGCGATATCCTGGTGAACAACGCGGGCATTCAGCATGTGGCCCCGATTGATAAATTTCCCGTCGAGAAATGGGATGCGATCATCGCCATCAACATGACTTCGGCCTTTCACACCACCGCCGCAGCCCTGCCCATGATGCGCAAGGCGGGCTGGGGCCGGGTGGTCAACATCGCCTCGGCGCACGGGCTCACCGCCTCGCCGTTCAAATCGGCCTATGTCACCGCCAAACACGGTATCGTCGGCATGTCCAAGGTGGTGGCGCTGGAAACCGCGCGCGAACCGATCACCTGTAACGCGATCTGTCCGGGCTATGTGCTGACCCCGCTGGTCGAGGCACAGATCCCCGACACGATGAAGGAATACGACATGGACCGCGAAGAGGTGATCGAAAAGGTGCTGCTGGAACGCCAGCCGTCCAAGGAATTCACCACCGTCGAACAATTGGGCGGCACGGTTCTGTTCCTGTGTTCACCCGCCGCGGATCAGATCACCGGCACCACCATCTCGGTCGATGGCGGCTGGACGGCGATGTAATCGCGCAAGTCGTGCGACCGGCAGCGCGTGTGGCCCGGTTGTTTGAGTGTATTTGCCAAGATGAATGGGAAAGCCGCGCGTCATCCCTGCGGGTGCGGCGATGAGGGGCGGCTGATCTGGCCGCCCCCCACCGCTGCCGCAACCCCGGTGGTGCCGGGGCAGGTGGTGGGCAGGCCGCGCGCAACGCGCACCGCCAGATAGGCCAGCGCCTGCGCGCCCATCGCATCGCCATCAAGACCGATCGATGCGACCGGCGCGACAGGACAACCAAGCGACGCCGCGAGGCCGCAAAGCAAGGCCGCATCGGCCTGCCCCTGCACAAGCAAACGGTCGGGCAGGGTTGGCAGATGTTCGAAACCCCGCGCCAACGCGGCGGCAAGGGCCGCGCGCGAGGTGGCGGCGGCGTCAGGTGGATCAAGCGCGGCAAGGCCCCGGTGATAGGCCGCGAACGCCCCTGCCGGGGCAAGTTTCGGGGGCATTTTCAGGAAATAGCCGTCCTGCATAAGGGCGTCGATCACCGCACCATCCACCTGCCCCGCGCCGTAGCCCACCACCCCCGGCCCCACGTCGAAGGCCAGACAGGCGCCGGGTTCTTCGGCCAGCGCGCGGGCAGGATCGACCCAGATCAGCCGACAGACCGGGCCGAGGATCAGAAACGCCACCGGGGCGGCCAGACCGGCGCGGCGCGCGCAGGCGAAGTGGAAAAACGGATCGATCGGCCCGCCCAGCCCGCCCAGGCCCAGATCCGAGGCGCGCAGATCCCAGACCACCGGCAGGCCCAGAACCTCGGCCAGGATCGACCCGCAGCCCAGGCGCCGGTGGTCTTCCCCCCCCTCTGGCGGCAGCCCGTCAAACCCCGCAATCACCGCCCCCGGCAGGCGCGACATCGCGCTTGCATGGGTGGTTTCCACGACCTCAACC
>JACIYW010000195.1 GCA_014359745.1 Paracoccaceae bacterium
CGGCAATTTAGACCCGTTTGCGCGCCAAGGCCAAGCGGATCGCGGCCAATCATCCACATTCCCGGCAGGTTGCGCGAAAATGTCGCCCGGCCCGTGCGGCGCGGTCGGCGGCTGACTGCGTAAACGGCAGCGCCGCACCGCCATCGGCTTTTCTTTTGCCCCCTTTGCACATCCTCTCGAAAAAAATACTCATTTCCCACGCCCGTCACGCACGCGCCGCTCAGGGCAATGACCCCGACGGGCTGAAATCCAACCCCAATACCAAAGACCCCACATGTTGCCATGCGGGGCCTTGGCAAAAATCAACTGCTTTCCAGCGTCACGCAGACGGTTCGGGTGCCATGCCGCCATCATCTTTCGGCGATTTCGGCTTGGTCTTGGGAATGGCCGTCAGGCTTGGCCGGTTCCCGCCCCCCAGCGTGTCATCGCCGTCGTCATTGCGGTTCAACGCCTCGCCGTCGATGACGCGTTGAATTTCCGGCCCGGTCAGCGTTTCATATTCCAACAAGCCTTTCGCCAGCCGGTGCAGATCCTCGATCTTTTCGGTCAGGATGCGCTTGGCCTCTTCATAGCCCTCATCGACGATGCGGCGCACCTCTTCGTCGATGCGTTCCTGCGTATCGGGCGACACGTTCGAACCCCCCGAATAATTGCCAAGATAGGATTGCTGTTCATTGGCGTAATCGATGTTGCCAAGCGTTTCCGACATGCCGAACTGCGTAACCATCGCCCGCGCGATCCGACTGACCTGTTGAATATCGGAGGCCGCACCCGAGGTGACGTTCTCCTTGCCGAAAATCAGCTCTTCGGCCACCTTGCCGCCCATCGCCATGGTGATCTTGGATTTGTACTTGGTGAAGGTCACCGACAACTGATCGCGTTCGGGCAGCGACAGCACAAGGCCCAGCGCGCGCCCGCGCGGAATGATCGTCGCCTTGTGGATCGGGTCGTGCTGCGGCACGTTCAGCCCGACGATGGCGTGGCCGGCCTCGTGATAGGCGGTCAGCTTCTTTTCGTCCTCGGACATGACCATGGATCGGCGTTCCGCCCCCATCATCACCTTGTCCTTGGCGTTCTCGAAATCCTCCATCGCGACAAAGCGCCGCCCGATCCGCGCCGCCGCCAGCGCCGCCTCGTTCACCAGGTTGGCCAGATCGGCGCCCGAAAACCCCGGCGTGCCGCGCGCGATGATGCGCAGGTCAACGTTGGGGCCCAGCGGCACCTTGCGCGCATGCACGCCCAAGATCTTTTCGCGGCCCTTGATATCGGGGTTGGGCACCTGCACCTGACGGTCAAACCGGCCGGGGCGCAAGAGCGCGGGGTCAAGCACATCGGGCCGGTTGGTCGCGGCCACGATGATGATGCCCTCATTGGCCTCGAACCCGTCCATTTCCACCAGCAACTGGTTCAGCGTCTGTTCGCGTTCGTCATTGCCGCCGCCGTAGCCGACGCCACGCGACCGGCCCACGGCGTCAATCTCGTCGATGAAGACGATGCAGGGCGCGTTCTTCTTGGCCTGTTCGAACATGTCGCGCACGCGGCTGGCGCCCACACCCACGAACATCTCCACGAAATCCGACCCCGAGATGGTGAAGAACGGCACGCCCGCCTCGCCCGCGATGGCGCGCGCCAGCAGCGTCTTGCCGGTGCCCGGCGGGCCAACCAGCAGCGCGCCCTTGGGTATCTTGCCGCCAAGGCGGCTGAATTTCTGCGGGTTGCGCAGGAATTCGACGATTTCCTCCAGCTCGTCCTTGGCCTCGTCGATGCCCGCAACATCGTCAAACGTCACCCGGCCATGCTTTTCGGTCAGCAGTTTGGCGCGGCTCTTGCCAAAGCCCATCGCGCCGCCGCGCCCGCCGCCCTGCATGCGGTTCATGAAGAAGATCCAGATGCCGATCAGCACCAGAAACGGCAGCCACAGCGACAGCGCCGAAAAGAACCCCGATTGTTCCTGCGGCTTGGCCTCGACCGACACGTTGGTTTTCAGCAGTCGGTCGGTCAGATCAACGCCTTCGGGCTTGATCGTGGTATATTGCTGACCGTCCTGCGCGCGCACCGTTACCCGCTCGCCATCCAGTGTCACCGATGAAACCTGCCCACCTTCGACCCTGTGAATGAATTCCGAAAAGCTTATGGTCCGGGTCGCGGTCGTCGTCTGATTGCCGCTGAACAGGTTGAACAGAGCAAGTATCAACAAGAACAGCACAACCCAGAATGCGATATTTCGCATGTTGCCCACTGGTATCTCCCCAAATCCGGTGCCCGGCGCGCGGGCTACCCGGCTAAGATAGACATTCGGGCGGCAGGTTCAATCAGATAGTGCCATTTTAAACAGGCCCTGCGTGCCCTGTTCCAGCCGCGCCACCCAGCCATTTGCCCGCCCCGCCAGCGGTGCGGCCACCAGCGTGGCGCCACGCCACACCGCCGGAGACCCCATAACCGAGGCGCGCGGCAGGCCCGTGGCGCGCCAGCCGGGGCATTGGGCAAGCCCCGCATCCCCCAGCGCCGCGATGGTCAGGTCATCAGCCTCCACCGCATCCGGGGCCTCGGGGCCGGTCAGCCGCCACCTGTTGTCCCAAACCCTGCCCACCGGGCAGGAATGCCCCGCCACCGCCTGCGGTTCGCGCCCGATCCAGACCTCGGCGCGGCGCAGCGTTACAAGGCAGCCGTGCAAGGTGCCGCCCCGTCCGGCCAACACCCCCTCTGACAGCGCGCGCAGGGCCGCATGCCGGGGGCGATAGGGCGCCGTGGAAATCCAGCACAGCGCATGGGCAATCATCCGCTCGCGCACCGCGCGCGGCAATTCACCAAAGGGCGCGGCGCGGATCACCACATCGCCCGCCTCGACGCGCATCAGCCGTTCCGCCTCGGCTGCTGTCACTGCCTCAAGGGCCGCACGGGCGTCTTGCAGGCGCTCGGCGGTGGCCGCCAGCCCCTCGGCGTCGATGCCAAGCGGGGCAAGCGACGCCAGCGCCGCGCGCGCGCGCACCCGGTCAAAGCGCGGATCGTCATTGGAGGGGTCGTCGAACCAGCCGATCCCTTCGGCCCGCAGAAACGCCCGCAGCGCGGCCCGCCGCACCCCCAACAGCGGCCGCAGCCACAGCAGCCCCCGCGTCATGCGTTGCGCGGCCATGCCCGACAGCCCGTCAACCCCCGACCCGCGCGCAAGGCGCAGCAGAACCGTTTCGGCCTGATCGTCGCGGGTATGGCCCAGCACCACCGCCGCCATGCCGCCCCGCCGCGCCCAATCGGCGATCAGCCGATAGCGCGCGTCGCGCGCGGCGGCCTGCAAATTGCCTCGACCATCCCACCCCTGCCAGCGCAGCGTGTCATGCGCGATGCCCCGCGCCGCGCAGAACTGCGCCACCGCGCGCGCCTCATCCGCCGCACCGGCGCGCAACCCGTGATCCACCGTCACC
>JACIYW010000196.1 GCA_014359745.1 Paracoccaceae bacterium
GGCGAGTGCAAATTCGGCCTGCGCAAGGCCGATGGCGCATCCCGGTAACCGGCGCCCCTTGCGCGCAGCCCGGTCCGCGCCGTGACCGAACAGGAAAACCCTCTTTCCCATCCTCTCGAAAAAAATACTCAAATCCCGCGCCCGCCACACGCGCGCCGGTCAAGGCAATGGCCGCGACGGGCTGAAATCCGGACCAGCCGCCATTCAAAGGTAATCCGACCGGCTTAGCCCATATTTGGCCATTTTCTCGTTCAGCGTGCGGCGTGGCAGGCACAGCTCGTCCATCACCGCCGCGATGGAACCGCGATGGCGGCGCATGGTGTTGTCGATCAGCATCTTCTCGAAGGCCTCGACATAGTCTTTAAGCGGCTTGCCCTCGGTCGTCATGGCCGGGCCCGCGGTTTCGGTATCGGCCATCAACAGCGACGAGATCGATCCCGATCCCCGCCGGTTCTGCAACACCGCGCGTTCGGCGATGTTGATCAACTGGCGCACATTGCCGGGCCAGGGCGCCTGCAAAAGCTGTGCGGCCTCCTGCGCCGAAACCTCGGGCGCGTCGCAGCCGTATTCCTCGGCGAATTGTTCGCTGAGGCGGGTGAACAGCGTCAGGATATCCTCGCCCCGCGCGCGCAGCGGCGGCAGGGTGATCTTCAGCGCCGCCAGCCGGTAATAAAGATCGGGGCGCAGCACATCCTCGATGGTGCGATCCTGTTCGTGATCGTTGCAAATCGCCACGATGCGGGTTTCGGGCGGGGTGCCCTGATCGTTGATCAGCGTCAGCAGCCGCGCCTGTAACGGCGGGCTCAGCGCCTCGATATCCTCCAGGCACAGGGTGCCGCCGCGCGCCTCTTCGATCAGGGGCAGGCCGGCCCCCTCGCCCATCGGGCCAAACAGGCGCGCGGCCAGCGCATCCTCGGACAGGGCGGCGCAAGAGACGCTGACAAACCGCTTGCCCGCGCGCGGCCCCACCGCGTGCAGCGCATGCGCCGTCAGCGTCTTGCCGGTGCCGGTTTCCCCGTCGATCAGCACATGGCCATCGGCCTGCCCCAGATCCAGGATATCCTCGCGCAGCCGTTCCATGTCGGGCGAGGTGCCGATCAGCTTCTTGATCAGCACCGACCCGTCCGACAATTCCCGCCGCAACGCCCGGTTATCCAGCGTCAGCCGCCGCATCTGCCCGGCGCGTTTGGCCAGTTCGGTCATCCGTTCGGGGTTGAAGGGCTTTTCGAGGAAATCGAACGCGCCCAGCCGCATCGCCTCAACCGCCATCGGCACATCGCCGTGCCCGGTGATCATGATCACCGGCAGACCCGAATCCAGCCCCATCAGCCGTTTCAGCAGCGCCATCCCGTCCATTCCCGGCATCTTGATATCGGTCACCACCACACCGGGAAAATCGGCGCCGATGATCTTCAGCGCCTCTTCGGCGCTGGCATAGGTTTCGGTGTCGAACCCCGACAGCGCCAGCCATTGGCTGATGGATTGCCGCATGTCCTGTTCATCGTCGATGATCGCCACTTTCAATTCGCGTGCCATGTTCGTCCTTACTCGGCTGCCTCGGCAGGTTCTTGTTGAATCGGCAGTTGCATCGCGAAGACCGCGCCGCCATCTGCCGCGTTATGGGCCGTCAGGCGGCCGCCATGTTCCGCAACGATCCCCGAAGAAATCGCCAGACCCAGGCCAACGCCGTCGCCCGGTTTCTTGGTGGTGTAAAACGGTTCGAACAACCCTTCCAGGTTCTCGATCCCGTGGCCATTGTCGCGCACCGACAGGGTGGCGACATCGCCAACCGTCACCAGCAGATCGATCTGCCGGTCGGCCACGCCGCGCGTGGCATCCAGCGCGTTGCGCAGCAGGTTGATGATCACCTGTTCCAGCCGGATACGATCGGCCATCACCATCACCGGCTCGCGCGGCAGGGTGCGGTTGACACGCACCTGAAGGCTTTTGAGCTGCGGCTCCATCATCGCCAGCGCCCCCGACACCGCCGCGCGCAGATCAACGGGCGCAAAGGCATCGCCCCCCTTGCGGGCATAGCTTTTCAACTGCCGGGTAATCGCCGCCATCCGGTCGATCAGATCGTCGATGCGCTGAAACGCGCTCAGCGCCTCTTCGGGCCGGCGGCGGCGCAAAAGCAGCCGCGCGCCCGCCAGATAGGTCTTCATCGCCGCCAGCGGCTGGTTCAGCTCGTGGCTGACCGCCGCCGACATCTCGCCCAGCGCCGCCAGTTTGGAACTTTGCGCCAGCGTCTGTTCGGCCACCGCCAGATCCTTTTGCACCTTTTCGCGTTCAGCGATTTCCCGCTGCAAGCGGCGGTTCAACAGGCGCAGTTCCGCCGACTCGCGCTGCAAAAACGCGCTGCGCGACCAGGCACGGCGCGACAGCACATAGAATGTCAGCGCCAGCAACATGGCGAACCCCATGATTTCCAGCGCCAGCACCCCGTTGACCTGCTCGCGCACCGAATCGTAGCGGGTGAAGGAAACGATCCGCCAGCCCCGGAACGGGATGCGCGCCTCGTTGCGCATCACCGCCTCGCCGCGCAGCCAGGCATCGGGGGGGTCTTGGGCCCAGTCGGCGGTGGCCTGAATGGCGCGCCGGATTGCCGAAGGGGGCGAACGCAGCGCCAGCGCCTCGTCAACGCTGCGCCCGCGCCAGCGCGGTTCGGTCGAAAGGATGATCCGGCCCTCGCTGTCGGTGACCATCACCGCATCCGCGAACCCGGCCCAGGACCGTTCGAATTTCATCAGATCGACGCCCACCTCGATCACGCCCAGAACCGTGCCATCCGCCCGCAACGCCCGCGAAAAGATGAACCGATAGCCGCCGCCTTCTTGCTGCACCGAACTGAAAATCGTGTCATTGGCGCGCAACGCGTCAATGAAATACGCGGCTTGCCGGTTGTTTTCCCCCAGGCGGTTGCGGTCGGTCGCGGCCACCGTGCGCCCGTCGGCATCCAGAAGCGTGATAGAGGCGGCGCCGATTTCTCCCTGAAACGACATCAGGCGGCGGGTGGTGGCCATGAATTCGCCCGCGCGCAGCGCGCTGATCAGTTCGGGGTCGCGCGACAACAGCAACGGCACCGAGGCATTGCGCTGCACCTCGCTCAGGATATTGCCGGTGTAAAGCACCAGCCGCAGCTCCGACCGGTTGCGCGTGGCTTCGGTAAAGCGCTGCGTCAGCCAGGCGTTGCTGAACCAGACCACCGCCACCGCCAGAAGGATCAGCGCAGCGATGATGATCCGCTGCGTCCAAGGAACGGCGCGGTGTTCCGGGTCGTCACTGATGCCAGTGCGGGTGTCTGGGCGGATGTCTGTTCGAGGCGGGCTCATTCACCAAGTTTACGCCGCCCGCGACGCCGGCTCAAGCGCGCGCGCTCAGGC
>JACIYW010000197.1 GCA_014359745.1 Paracoccaceae bacterium
CATGGTGTAGCGCCCGTTGTCATTCACCAGCGGGCATTCGACCACCTTCCGCCCGGCGGCGCGGATCACCCGCGCAAAGGCGTGATAGACCGGGGTGAACAGCACCACCCCGTCCCCCGGTTTGGTAAAGGCATCGACACACATCCCGGTGCCGTTCACAAGGCCGTGGGTGGTCAGGATATCGCCCGCCGCGACCGCCCAGCCGTGGCGTTCCTTCATCCACCAGCGGATTGCATCGTGATAGGCGGTGAAATCCGCGAAATACCCGTAAACGCCCTGCGCCGTGTACTCGGCAAGCGCCCTGTCCACGCAGGCGGGGGATCGGAAATCCATATCCGCCACCCACATCGCCAGCCCATCCTTGGGTGAGACGCCGTAAATCTGCTCCATCGTGTCCCATTTGCTGGAATGGGTGCCGCGTCGGTCAATGATCCGGTCAAAGGTCATGTCGGTTCCTGCCTGGGGTCATGGCCCGGTTATGGGCGCAAGTGGCGGGGGATTTCAAGGGCTTCCCCCGTTGCACAGGATCGGTGGATCGCTTAGATGATCGTCATGCTACGCCCGATCCTTTTGCACCCCGATCCGCGCCTGAAAAAGGTCTGTGCCCCCGTGGGGGTGGTGACGCCCGAAATCGGCGCGTTGGCCGAGGACATGTTGCAAACCATGTATGACGCGCCGGGGGTGGGGCTGGCCGCGCCGCAGGTGGGTGTTCTGTCGCGGCTGCTGGTGATGGATTGCGTCAAAGACCCCGAGGCGGCGCCGCGCCCGATGGTGCTGATCGATCCCGAAATCACCTGGTCGTCCGAAGAGCGGAACACCTATGAAGAGGGCTGCCTGTCGATCCCCGAACATTACGCCGAGGTCGAGCGTCCGGCGCGGGTGCGGGTGCGCTGGACCGGCCTGGACGGGACCGGGCTGGAAGAGGAATTCGACGGCCTCTGGGCCACCTGCGTGCAGCACGAGATCGACCATCTGAACGGCAAGCTGTTCATCGATTACCTGCGCCCGCTGCGGCGGCAGATGATCACCCGCAAGATGGAAAAGCTGAAACGCGAATTGGCGCGGGCCTGATCGTGGTGGCGCGCGCCTGTCTGCGCTGGCCCGATGCGCGGCTGCGCAGCCCGGCGGCGGTGGTTGCATCGATCACCGACGATATCCGCGCGATCTGGGCCGATATGGTCGACACGATGGAGGCGATGCCGGGCTATGGCCTGGCCGCGCCGCAGATCGGGGTGATGCTCCGCCTTGCGGTGGTCGATTGTTCGACGGCACGCGGGCAGGCGGTGCTGATGGCCAACCCCGAGGTTTTGCACGCCTCAGGCCAGATGCGCGACCACGAAGAGGCCAGCCCGAACCTGCCCGGCGTGTCGGCGGTGATTGCCCGTCCGCGGGCGGTGACGGTGCGGTTTCTGAATGCCGAGGGTGCGGTGGAAGATCGCGATTTCGTGCATCTTTGGGCGACATCGGTGCAGCATCAGATCGATCATCTGAACGGGCGGATGTATTTTGACCGCCTGTCCAAGGTAAAACGCGATATGCTGTTGCGCCGGGCGCGCAGGTTTGCCGGGGGTTAGGCATTCGCCTGTGGGCGATTCTGGCGCGGTCGGGAGCCGCGTATTTGGGCCAAGATGAAGCTGGGGGGCAGGGGGCAGGGCGATGCGGGTGATATTCATGGGCACGCCGGAATTTTCGGTGCCGGTGCTGGATGCGCTGGCGGGCGCGCACGAGGTTGTGGCGGTCTATTGCCAGCCCCCCCGCCCCGCGGGCCGTGGCAAGCGGGATCGCGCCTCGGCGGTGCAGGTGCGGGCCGGGGAACTGGGGCTTGAGGTGCGGCATCCGCTGACGCTGAAGGATGCCGGGGCGCAGGCCGAATTCGCGGCGCTGCATGCCGATGTGGCGGTGGTGGTGGCCTATGGGCTGATCCTGCCGCAGGCGGTTCTGGATGCGCCGCGTCTGGGGTGCCTCAATATCCACGCCTCGCTGTTGCCGCGCTGGCGCGGGGCGGCGCCGATTCAGCGGGCGGTGATGGCGGGGGATGCGGAAACCGGCGTGTGCATCATGCAGATGGCGGCGGGGCTGGATACCGGGCCGGTGTTGTTGCGCGAGGCGACGCAGATCGGGGCGCAAGACACGGCGGGCGATCTGCACGACCGGCTGTCGGCGATGGGTGCGCGGCTGATCATGGCGGCGTTGGCGGACCTGCCCGCGCTTTCCCCCGAACCGCAGGCCGAAGCCGGCGTGACCTATGCCGCCAAGATCGACAAGGCCGAGGCGCGGGTGGACTGGACCCGCCCGGCGGCCGAGGTGGATCGGCTGATCCGGGGCCTGTCGCCCTTTCCGGGCGCCTGGTGCGAATTGGGTGGCGAGCGCATAAAGCTGCTGCGCAGCCATCTGGCGGCCGGGACAGGCGCCCCCGGCACCGTTCTGGGCGGGTTGACCGTGGCCTGCGGAACCGGCGCCGTGACCGTGACCGAGGTGCAGCGCGCGGGCAGGCGGCCGATGGTGGCGGCGGAATTCCTGCGCGGCACCGATCTGGCACCGGGCACGCGGTTGGGGCCGGGCTGAATGCGGGTTTCGGTTAAGGGCCTGTTAACCATCCTCAACGCAGAGTTGCGGCATGTGGCGGGTGGTCCTGTGCCTTTTGCTGATTTGCCTGATCGCGCCGCAGGGCCACGCCGGGCCGTGGCCGCGTGAAAAAGGGCAGACATTCGTCTCTGTCTGGGCCGGGGCGGAGCGGGTCGCGGGGCGGAGCGGTCGGCTGGCGGGAAGTTACAGCGAATATGGGGTGACCGACCGCGTAACGGTATCTACCGCGGTCGAAAGCCGCGCGGCGGCAAGCGAGGTGATGCGATGGGAGGTGGGCGCGCGCTGGTATCTGGGCGATGTCGGCGCGGGGGCGCCGATTTCGGTCGGGCTGGGGGTGCAGCGCGGCACGGTGCTGGCCGGGCCGAAACCCGCGACGCGGGCGCGGGTGGTGGTGCATTACGGGCGCGGGTTTGACAGACCGTTGCAGGGCGGCTGGTTGCGCAGCAGCGCGTCGGTCCTGCCATCCTTTGGCGGCGAGGGGACCGATTTCGAAACCTACAGCCAGGCGGGCCTGCGCCCCACCGCGACATCCCTTGTGATGCTGAGCATCGGCACCTATCACACCGACCGTGACGATTTCCTGAAAATCTCGCCCGCGCTTGGCCATGAGATCGGCCGCCTTGGCACCCTGGTGGTCGAGGCCACGCAAGAGATCGGCAATGACCGCGACCGGCGGCTGACGGTTGCGCTTTGGCGGCGGTTCTAGGTCAGGCGCCAATCAGCCCCCCACCCTAACCGTACAGAAAAACGCTCTTCCCATCCTCTCGAAAAAAATACTCATTTCCCGCCCCCGCC
>JACIYW010000198.1 GCA_014359745.1 Paracoccaceae bacterium
ACTATTGCCTGGTGGTGGCGCGGACCAAACCGCACACCGAGGTCAGCCGCAAGACCGACGGCTTTACCCTGTTTGCCGTGGACCTGAAGAAGAAAGGCGTCGCGCAACAGCGGGTCAAGATTTCGATCCCCTTGCCCGAAGAACAGTGGACCCTGTTCTTCGACGATGTGGATCTTGGCCCCGAGGATGTGGTCGGCGAGGTGGACGAAGGGTTCTCGATCCTGTTCGACAGCCTCAACCCCGAGCGCATCATCCTGGCCGCGCTGTGCTGCGGCATCGGTCGGTTCGCCCTGAACAAGGGCGTGGCCTATGCGTCCGAGCGCAATGTCTTCGGCCAACCCATCGGCGCGCATCAGGGCGTGCAGCACCCGATGGCCAAGGCGCATACGGCGGTGGAAATGGCCAGTCTGATGACCCGCCGCGCGGCGTGGGAGTTTGATCACAAACTGCCTGCGGGGGCTTCGTCGAACATGGCAAAATATGCCGCCGCCGAAGCCGGGATCGAGGCTGTGGACGCAGCACTTCAGGCGCATGGCGGATCGGGCTTTACCGAGGATACGGGACTTTACGAAATGTATCCATTGGTCCGGCTGCTGCGCATCGCGCCCGTGAACCGCGAGCTGTGCCTCAGCTTTATTGGTGAGAAAGTCATGGGCCTGCCACGATCCTATTGATCGAACGGCCTGTCAGGGAGGACGACATGCAATTCGGAATGCGCTTCCGGCGGCAAGACGCCGCCGACAAGGTAAACGACCGCTTCTGGCACGAGATCGAGGGCACCCCCCTCGAAAAGGTGCGCCGCATCCAGGAAGATCGGTTGCGCGCGCAAATGGACTATCTCAAGGCGAACTCGACCTTCTACCAGGAAAAATACGCCGACGCGGGCGTGGGTTTCGATGCTATCCGCACGATCGAAGACCTTCAGAAACTGCCCTTTACCTACAAGACCGAGATCCGCGAAAGCCTGGCGGCAGAGCGGCCATTTGGCAAGCACCGCGCCGCGCCGATGGCCGACATCATCCAGATGCAGGCTTCTTCGGGCACGACCGGCAGCCCGTCCTATATCGCGCTGACCGAAGCGGACACCGAGATGTGGCACGAGATGACGGCGCGCTGTTTCTTTACCAACGGCGTGCGGCCCGGCGATCTGGTACTGCACGCGTTTTCGCTGGCCAAGGGTTTTGTCGGCGGTATCCCGGTGATGCAGGGGCTGCAATACATGGGCGCGATCGATGTGCCCGTTGGGGCGGATGGCGGCGCCGAACGGCTGCTGCGGGCCTGTCACGACACCCGTCCACGCTGTATCGTCGGGGCACCGAATTTCGTGCTGCACCTGGCCGAGAAGGCGCCCGAGGTGCTTGGTTGCAAGGCCAGTGAACTGGGTGTCGAACGGGTGGTCGTGGGCGGAGAACCGGGTGGCGGCATCCCCGCGATCCGCGCCAGGATCGAAGAAGCCTGGGGCGCGAAATGCACCGAAATGCTTGGCGGCACCGATCTGGGCGTGACCTACTGGGCCGAATGCGATGATCAGTCGGGTATGCATATGGTCAACATGGATTATATCATCACCGAACTGCTCGACCCCGAAAGCGGCAGGATCATCCCCTGGGAAAAAGGCGCCCAAGGCGAGATGGTCTATACCGCGCTTGGTCGGCAGGCGAGCCCGGTGGTGCGGTTCCGCTCGGGCGATTATATCGAGGTCATCGACACCGAATGTTCCTGCGGGCGCACCGGCCCCAAGATCCGCTGCACCGGGCGGACCGACGACATGCTGATCGTGCGCGGGGCCAATGTGTTCCCCTCTGCGATCAACAGCGTGATCACCGAAATGGCGCCGGAAACCAATGGCGTCATGCGGATTGTGGCAGATTTCGAAGGCCATACCACGCAGGGCGCGTTGAAGGTGATCGTCGAACGCGGCCCCGGTCGCGATCCGGCCGATGACGCCGCCCTCAAGAAAAAGATCGAACAGCGTCTGCGTGACGCTCTGGTGTTCAAGGCCGATGTTCATCTTGTTGCACCCGACACGTTCGAAAAACCCGGCGCCGCCAAGGTTGCCTTTGTTCTCAGAGAGTATCCCGATCTGCCATGACCAGAATGAAATCCCTGCTCGACACCGGGTCAGATGACTTCCGGGCAAATGACGCGGTTTACCGCGAAAAGGTCGATGAACTGCATGCCCTACGGCGCCTGCAACGCGTCGGCGGCCCCGAAAAGGCGCGGGAACGGCATGTGAGCAAGGGCAAGATCCTGCCGCGCGAACGGGTCGAGCGGCTGATCGACCCGGGCACACCGTTCCTTGAGATCGGCGAGCTTGCCGGGCTGGACAAATATGACGGCGTGCCGCCGGGGGCCGGCATCATCACCGGCATCGGCGTGATCGAAGGTCGTCACTGCATGATCATCGCCAATGACGCCACCGTGAAGGGCGGCACCTATTTCGGCATAACCTGCCGCAAACATGTGCGGGCCCAGAAAATCGCCTGGAAAAACCGTCTGCCGGTGATCACCCTGGTCGATTCCGGCGGCGCGTTTTTGCCGGATCAGGAAAATATCTTTCCGGACGAAGGCCAGTTCGGCTCGATCTTTCATCAGCAGATCGGCATGTCGGGCGACGGTGTGCCGCAGATCGCGGTGGTCATGGGCCCCTGCACTGCGGGCGGCGCCTATATTCCCGCGCTTTGCGACGAGGTGGTGATCGTGCGCGGTCAGGGCTTCATGTATCTGGGCGGGCCGGAACTGACCTTTGCGGCGACCGGCGAAAAGGTCGATGTGGAATCGCTGGGCGGCGGCAAGATGCATTCGTCCGTTTCGGGCGTGACCGACCACCTGGCCGAGGATGACGCGCACGCGCTGGCGATCACCCGCGAAATTGTCAGCCACCTGGGCGAAAAACCCCTGCCCCGCAAGACGCCCCAGGTGCCGCGCCCGTCGGCCTATCCGGTGGAAGAGATCTACGGCATCGTCAGCCGTGACCCCAGGGTGCCGACCGACAACCGCGAGATCGTCGCGCGCCTTGTGGACGACAGCGATTTTCATGAATTCAAGCCGCTTTTCGGCGACACCATCATGACCGGCTGGGGCCGTATCCACGGCCACGAGGTCGGTATTCTTGCCAATACCGGCGTGCTCTTTGTCGAGGCGGCGCTGAAGGCCACGCATTTCATCAATCTCTGCGTCCAGCGCGATATCCCGCTGCTGTTTCTCGCGGATGTGAACGGCTTCATGGTCGGCCGCGAGGTTGAGCAGATGGGTATCGCCAAGGCGGGGGCCAAGATGATCACCGCCATGTCCTCGGCGCGGGTGCCGAAATTCACCATCATCACCGGCGGTTCCTACGGGGCCGGTT
>JACIYW010000199.1 GCA_014359745.1 Paracoccaceae bacterium
CGAGGGTCAGGCCCAGCGTTTTAAGATAGGGCGCGAAAAGTGCTAGAAACGTCACCACCAGCGCCAGAAACACATCGGTTTCCCACAGCGCCTGAAGGCCCGAGATCACCGAGATCACCGATTTCCCGAACAGCGGCAGCAGCTGCGCCGTCATCAGGGGCGCGAACCAGGCGATGGGATAAAGCACCAGCAGGGCAAGATTGGCACCTTGCCGCACCCGGATCATCAGCGCACGGCCTCGATCGGGCCTTTGGCGCGGCCGTGGATGAACTGTTGCAGGTAAGGGTCTGGGCTGGCGTCCATGTCCCCGATTGGCCCTGTCCACTGAATGATGCCGTCATGCAGCATCGCCACCTCATCGGCGATGGCGCGCACGCTTGTCATGTCATGGGTGATGGTCATGGCGGTGGCGCCCATTTCCACCACGATTTCGCGGATCAGATCGTTGATGACGCCCGACATGATCGGGTCAAGCCCGGTGGTGGGTTCATCGAAAAAGATGATCTCGGGTTCGGCGGCGATGGCGCGGGCAAGGCCCACGCGCTTTTGCATGCCGCCCGATAGCTCGGCGGGGAAAAGATCGGCCACGTCCGGTTTCAACCCGACACGGCGCAGCTTTTCGATGGCAACCGCGCGGGCCTCGGCCCTTGGCAGGGCGGCCTTGCCGCGCAGCAGCCGGAAGGCCACGTTGTGCCAGACCGGCAGGCTGTCAAAAAGCGCGCCGCCCTGAAACAGCATCCCGAACCGCGACAACAGCACGTCGCGGTCGGTGTGGGTCACATCCTCTCCGGCCACGGTGATCACGCCGCTGTCAGGGTTGACAAGGCCAAGTATGCACTTGAGAAGAATGGATTTTCCCGTGCCCGACCCGCCGATGATCACCATGCTCTTGCCCTTGGGCACCACCAGGTTCACGCCGCGCAGAACCCGGTTCTGGCCAAAAGCCTTGTGGATATCTTTCATCGTGATCATGATGTGAAAAACAGTTCTGTCAGGATGTAGTTTGTCGCCAGGATCATGACCGAGGCCGCAACCACCGCCGATTTCGTCGCCCGGCCCACGCCCTGCGCCCCGCGTTCCGAATTCATCCCGTAATAGCAGCCCATCAGCGCCACGACGAACCCGAAGACCGCGCCCTTGACCAGCCCCGAACCGACATCCCAGGCCTCAAGAAATTCGATCGTGTTCCTGAGAAAGGTTGCAGAGTTGAAATCCAGCCGGGTAATGCCCACCAGATAGCCGCCCATGATGCCGATGATATCCCCCACGCCCACCAGCACCGGCACGGCCAGCGTTGCCGCCAGCACCCGCGGCACGGTCAGATATTTCATCGGGTGGGTGGACAGGGTGACAAGCGCGTCGATCTGTTCGGTCACCTTCATCGTGCCGATCTCGGCCGCGATGGATGAGGCAACGCGCGCCGCCACCATCAGCCCGCCCAGAACCGGACCCAGTTCGCGCGTCATGCCGATGGCCACGATCGAGGGCACGACCGACTCGGCGTTGAACCGCGCGCCGCCGGCGTAGATTTGCAAGGCCAGCGCGCCGCCAGTGAAAAGCGCGGTCATCCCCACAACTGGAAGGCTGAAATAACCAATGGTCATAAGTGCCTGCGCGAATTCCTTGAGGTAGAACGGCGGGCGAAACAGATGCGATATGGTCAGCATGGCAAACAGTGCCACCCGGCCAAGAGAGGCCAGCATCGCCAGGGTCATCCGCCCAAGATGCGCAACGGGGGCCAGCACGGTCGTCATGCGCCGGCGCCCACATAGCGGCGCGCAAAACGCGGCCCAAGGCTGGTCAGCACCTCGTATCCGATGGTGTCGGCCACCAGTGCCAGATCATCCACGGTTTGATTTACCCCAAGCAAATCAAGGTGTTTTGGGTCGTCGTTCAGGTGCGTTATGTCCACCGTCAACAAATCCATCGATACCCTTCCTACCAGCGGACACGGCACATCCTCGTGCCAAAGGGTGGCGCGGTTGCCCATCGCGCGCAAGATCCCGTCGGCATAGCCGCCCGACAGGGTTGCGATCCGCGTTGGCACCTCTGCCACCCAGGTGCAGCCATATCCGACCGCCTCGCCCGGCTCAAGGTCGCGCGTCTGGATGACCGGGAGCGACAGATGGGCGACGGGGTTTGCCGCCTCGAACGGCTGCCCGCCATACAGGCCGATACCGGGGCGCGTCATGTCGAAATGATATTCGGGGCCCATCAGGATGCCGCCGGTCGCGGCAATCGACCGGGGCACACCGGTGCCATCGGTCAACTGCCCGAACAGCGCCAGTTGTGCTGCGTTCATCGGATCATCGGGCGTATCGGCGCAGGCCAGATGGCTCATGATCAGGGTCGGCGCGCCCGACAGGGCAATATCGGCCACCGCCAGCCATTCGGCCGGCTGCATGCCAAGCCGGTTCATCCCGGTGTTGATCTGAATGCCGTAGGGGTGTCGTGGCAGCGCCTCCAAATGGCGGGTAAGCTGTTCGACCGAATTGAGCATCGGCACAAGCCCGAGATCATGGATCATGTCGGTGTCGCCGGGCATGTGGCCGGAATAGATGTTTATTTCCGGGGCGGGGCCAAGCGCCTCGCGGATCGCGGCGCCTTCTTCGGCCACGGCCACGAAGAACTTGCGCGCCCCCGCCCGGTGCAGCGTGCGCGCCACCGGCCCGATGCCAAGCCCGTACCCGTCGGCCTTGACGGTTGCGGCGGTGATCACCCCCTTGCCAGAGGCGGCATCAAGCGCGCGCCAGTTCGCGGCGAGCGCGTCAAGATCGATGGTAAGTGTCGCTGTTCCCATGCGGTGGTTTTGACAGGCCGGGGCCAGACGTCAAGCTGAAAACGCCCGCCGCTTCCCACAGCGCCCCTATTCCCGCCGACGCCGCGCGCCGCGCCCCGAACGCCCGCCCGTGGCACCGCCCGCCGCCGCCTGCGCCGACGCCTCGGCAAAGCTTTGCCCGGCCTGAACCGCCTCCAGCACCCTTGCAAAGCGGATCCATTCGGCGCCGTTCGCATCATGGTTCATCAGGAAATTGGCGGCGCGGATCGCCTCCATCTCAGGCGCGCGAATCGGGTTCATGATGGCGCTGGTCATGCCCGCGCCGATGGCCATCGGCAGAAAGGCCGCGTTGATACCGTGGCGATGCGGCAGGCCAAAGGATACGTTCGAGGCGCCGCAAGTGGTGTTCACGCCCAATTCATCGCGCAGACGGCGCACCAGGGTGAACACCTGCTGCCCGGCGCTGGCCATGGCGCCGATCGGCATCACCAGCGGATCAACGACAATATCATGGGC
>JACIYW010000002.1 GCA_014359745.1 Paracoccaceae bacterium
CCGGCGGCACCACGCTGGGCGCGGGCACGCTGCGGCTGGGCGCGTTCGGCGGCACGCCCGCGACGCTGGGCAGCGGCGCGCTGCGGCTGGACGGCGGCGTGTTCGAGGTCACGGACGGCGCGGCCGGGGCCACCACCTTCACCGTGACCAACGACATCACCGTGGCGGGCACCGCGACGGTGCGCGCGCCGGGGGACGACGTGCTGGTGCTGGGCGACGCCACCGCCACCTTCACCCGCAACGCGGGCAGCGCGCTGACGCTGTCAAGCGGGGCGGGCGGCCGGGTCGACCTGGCGACGGGCGGCGCGATCGGCAACGATGCCACATCGACGGTGACCATCACCGGCGGCCGGGTGCGGATCATGAACGCCAATGTCGCCGACAATTTCTTTTCGGGCGGCGCGGGCACCACGATGTCCGGCGGCATCCTGGATCTGAACGGGCAGGCGACCACGATCACCGATCTGGCGGGCAGCGGCGGCATCATCGAAAACGGGTCCGGCATCCTTGCCACGCTGACGCTGGACGGGACGGGCGACACCACTTTCGCCGGCACGATTCGCAACAACCCGTCCACGACCTCCCTGGTCAAGGACGGGTCGGGCACCGTGGTGCTGTCGGGCACCAACGACTTTTCCGGCGGCGTCACCATCAACGACGGCGTGCTGGGCGCGGGCGGCAACGCGCTGCCCGACAACAGCCCGGTCGTGCTGACCGGCGACGGCGTGCTGCGCCTGTCGGGGGATGAGCGGGTGGGCGGGCTTGACTCCGCCGTCACCACCACCGGGGTGGAACTGGGCGCCAACACGCTCAACATCGGGCCCACCCCCTTCGTGATCAGAACCTTCGCGGGCACGATCTCGGGCAGTGGCGGGCTGGCGATGGTCTCTGACGGGGCCGACCTGACGCTGTCGGGCACCAACACCTATACCGGCACCACCACGATCATCCGCGGTGTGCTGCGGCTGACCGGCGGCGCGGCGCTCGCCGACGCCGGACTGGTCGATATGCCCGACGAATTCGGCGGCGGCAGGCTGCAGGTGATCGACAGCGAGACGATCGGCGGGCTTTCGGGGGTGACCTCTGCCCTCGGCGGGGTCAGCATCGACGCCGGCGCCACCCTGACGGTGGCGGGCACGCAGGACACGAGCTTTGGCCGGGTGATCAGCGGTGATGGCGGGCTGACCAAGCAGGGCACCGGGGCGACCACGCTGAGGGCGGCCAACACCTTCACCGGCACCACCACGGTCACCGGCGGCACGCTGACCCTGGCCAATGCCAATGCCATCATTGATGCGAACGCGGTGGTGGTGAACGGCGGCACGCTGGCGCTGTCGGGATCGGACGAGACCATCGGCAGCCTTGCGGGCACCGGCGGCACGGTCAACCTGGGGGCGAACCGGCTGATCACCGGCGGGGCGGGCGACACCGCCTTTGCCGGCGTGATCACCGGCAGCGGCGGGCTGACCAAGCAGGGCGCGGGCATCTTCACCCTGTCGGGGAACAGCGATTACACCGGATCGACCGTCGTGAACGCCGGGCGGCTGTCGGTGACCGGGTCCATCGCCTCGGGCGTGGTGACGGTGAACGGCACCGGCGGGCTGACGGCGGATGGCGCGGCGCTGGCCGATACGGCGGCGGTGACGCTGAACGGCACCGGCAACCTGACGCTGACCGGGTCGGAAACCATCGGCGGCCTTGCGGGGGATGCGGCGGCCACGGTCACGCTTGGGGCCAACACGCTGACCACCGGCGACGCGACCGATACAAGCTTCGCCGGGGTGATCGATGGCAGCGGCGGGCTGGTCAAGGATGGCAGCGGCACGTTCACGCTGACCGGGGCCAACACCTATGCGGGCGGCACCACGATCTCGGGCGGGGGTGTCGTGATCGATGCAGGCACCCGGCTGGGCACCGGCGCGCTGGTGCTTTCAGGCGGCGCGCTGCGGGCGGTGACCAATGATTTCACCCTGACCAACGATGTCACCGTGACCGGGGCCGCGGGCAACGCCATCGCCGCCGCCACGGGGCG
The DNA here is from genome assembly GCA_014359745.1 of Paracoccaceae bacterium. GTDB lineage: Bacteria > Pseudomonadota > Alphaproteobacteria > Rhodobacterales > Rhodobacteraceae > JACIYW01. The sequence goes on from JACIYW010000002.1 coordinate 2,033, forward strand.
GGAGCTGACGCTTACCCCCGGCGCGCTGGACCTTGGCAACAGCGCCACGCTGCGTTTCGGGCAGGCGGGCGATACCGGCACGGTGGTGCTGAACGCGCCCGCCGCGCCCACCGTTGGCACCGGCGTCACCGTCGCCGTGGACGCGGGCACGCTTGTTGCCGGGACCAATGCCGCGGCGCTGCTGGGCAATGCCGGGGTCGCGACGCAGGTGAACACCGACGGCACGCTGGACCTGAACGGTGCGAATGCCACGCTCAACCGGCTGTCGGGGGCGGGCTTGGTGACCAATGGCGGTGCGGGCGCGGTGCTGACGCTGACCGGCACATCGACCTTTGATGGCGCGATCCAGAACGGCGCGGGCGGATTTGCGCTGATCCGGTCGGGCGCGGGCACCACGACGCTGACCGGGGCGAACAGCTTCACCGGATCGACCACGGTCAGCGGCGGCACGCTGGCGCTGACCGGGGCGGGCAGCCTTGCCTCGGGGACCGTCACCATCGACGGCGGCACGACGCTGTCCACCGACGGCGGGGCCGGGGCGGGCGCGCTGGCCGATACCGCCGCTGTCACCGCCAACGGCACGCTGGCGCTGACCGGCGACGAGGCGATCGGCGGGCTGTCCGGGTCCGGCGCGGTCACGCTTGGGTCCGGCACGCTGACGCTGGGCGGCGACGGGCTGGGCGGCTTCGGGTTTGCCGGCGTGATTTCGGGCACCGGCGGGGTGACCAAGATCGGCGACAACCTTCAGGATCTGACCGGGGCCAACACCTTCGAGGGGCCGCTGACGCTCGAGGCGGGCATTCTTGGGCTGAGCGGCGGGGATACGGTGGCCGATACCGCGGCGGTGGTGGTCAACGGCGGCACGCTGGAGCTTTTCGGTGTCGCGGAAACCGAGACCATCGGCAGCCTGGCGGGCAGCGGCGGGACGGTGAACCTTTTCTCAAACACCCTGATCGCGGGGGGCAACGATGCCTCCACCACCTATGCCGGGGTGATCGCGGACGGCGGGCTGACCGGGTCGCTGGTCAAGACCGGCACCGGCACGCTGACGCTGACCGGGGCGAACACCTATTCCGGCGCCACCGATGTGACCGCCGGGGTGCTGAACGTGCGGCACGCGAACGCGCTCGGCACCGCCGCGGCCGGGACCACCGTGGCCTCGGGCGCGGCGCTGGAGGTGCAGGGCGGCATCGCCATCGCCGCCGAGGCGCTGACGCTGAACGGCACCGGCATTTCCAACGGCGGCGCGCTGCGCAACGTCTCGGGCGCCAACAGCCTGGGCGGCGCGGTCACGCTGGGTTCGGCCGCGCGGATCGATTCCGCCGCCGGCACGCTGACGCTGGCGGGCGCGGTCAACGGGGCCGGCTTCGGGCTGAGCCTTGGCGGCACCGGCGACGGCGCCATCACCGGCGCGCTGAGCGGCACCGGCACGCTGGCCAAGGACGGCACCGGCACCTGGATTCTGGGCAGCGCCGACCTGTTCACCGGGGCGACCGATGTGAACGCCGGCGTGCTGCGCCTGACCGGCACGCTGGGCGGCACCGTCGCCATCAACGGCGGCGGCACCTTCACCAACGCCTTAGGCGGCGACGCCCTGGGGCTGGTGACGGTCAATTCGGGCGGCACGCTGGGCATTCTCGGCGGCACCTTCTCGGGCGGGGTCGCCGCGCTGGCCGGCAGCAACACCAACCTGGCCGCGGATCTGTCGGGCGCCTTCACCAACGGCGGCACCTTCACCGTCACCGGCGATTCCACCGCCGACAACACCTTCACCAACACTGCCACGCTGAACGTCTCGGGCGGCGATTTCATCGACATCACCACGCTGACCAACACCGGCGCGATCACCATCGCCTCTGGTCGCACCCTGTCGGCGGGCACCATCGCCAACAATGGCGGCACCATCGGGGTGGCCGGCACGCTGGCGGGCACCGCCAACACGCTCAACAATGGCGCGGTGATCAACGTCGCCGATGGCGGTGTGGTGACCGACGCGGGCAGCATCAACAACCTGGCCGCCGGCGCCATCAATTTCGCCGGGTCGGGCACGCTGCGGGCCAATGATGGCGGCGGCGACCCGAACATCAACTTCATTGCCAACGCCGGGGCGATCAACCTCGACGGCGTCGCGGGCGACGTGGTCACGACGCTGGCCAGCAACCTGCGCAACGAGGGCACCGGCACGATCACGCTGGCGGCCGGTACCACGCTTGACGATGTCGCCAACATGATCAACGCCGACACCGCGACGCTCGATATCGGCGCCGGGGCGGCGGTGAACATCAACGGCTTTCTGATGCAGCAGGGCGGCAGCCTGCAAGGCGCGGGCACGGTCGACCTCGCCGGGCTGTTCTCGCAATCGGGCGGGACGACCGGCGGCACGCTGGGCATCATCGCGGGCAGCTTTACCCAGACGGGCGGCACCCTCGGCGCCGGTACCACCGTCACCTCGGCCGGGGCGCAAAGCCTCAATGGCGGCACCATCAACGGCACGCTCGACGGTGTCGGCGCGATCACCGTCGGCAACCTCGCGCTGACGACGCTGGGCGCGAACGCGACGATCACCAATGCCGCGGCGCTGACCATCAATGGCGGCGCGACGCTGACCACCGGCGGCGCCGGGCAGATCGACGATACGCTGGCACCCACCGTGAACGGCACGCTGAACCTTGGCGGCAACGAGGCGCTGGCGGGTCTGAACGGCGCCGGGGTGGTGAACCTCGGCGCCAACACGCTTGGCCTCGGGGCCAGCGGCGGCAGCTTCGCCGGGCAGATCGACGGCGCGGGCGGGCTGACGATCACGGGCGGCACCCAGACGCTGACCGGTACCAACGGCTTTACCGGCACCGCCAGCATCAGCGGCGGCACGCTGGCCGTGACCGGTGCGGGCACGCTGGCCACCACCGACGTGACGCTGACCGGCGGCACGCTGGAAACCGACGGAGGCGCGCTGGCGCTTGGTGCCACGCTGGCGAATGCCGGTACCGTCACCCTCACCGGCGACGAGAGCATCGCGGCGCTCAATGGCGCGGGCGCGGTCAACCTGAACGGCGGGTCGCTGACGCTGAACGCCGGCGCCTCGGCGATCTCGGGCATCCTTGGTGGCAGCGGCGGGCTGACTGTCGCGGGCGGCACCACCACGCTGACCGGCGCCAACACCTTCACCGGCACGACGAATGTCACCGGCGGCGCGCTGACCAATGACGGCAGCCTTGCCGGGGCGGTTGCGCTTGGCTCGGGCAGCTTCACCAACGCGGGCAGCGTCGCCGGGGCCACGACGCAGACGGGCGGCACGCTGACCAACCAGGGCGGCGGCACGCTGGCCAGCCTGAACCAGACCGGTGGCACCGGGTCGAACGCCGGCACCATCACCGGCGCGCTGGCGGTGGGCGGCAGCTTCACCAACACGGGCAGCGCCGGGGCGACCAGCGTCACCGGCACGCTGACCAACACCGGCACGCTGGCCAGCGTTGTCCAGTCGGCCGGCACCGTGGCCAACGGCGGCACCGTCACCGGCACGCTGCTGCTGTCGGGCGGCAGCTTCGCCAACAACAACGGCGGCGGTATCAATGGCGACGTGACGCTGACCGGCGGCGCCTTCACCAACAACGCGGGCGCCACGGTTACCGGCACCACCACCAACAACGGCGGCGCGCTGACCCTGGCGGGCGGCATCTTCACCGGCGGGATCGACAACAATTCCGGCACTATCGGGGCCTCGGGCGCGCTGTCGGGGGCGTTTTCCAACAACGCCACCTTTACCATCACCGGCGACACGACCGCCGATTCGACCTTCGCCAACATCGCCCCCGGCGGTGTGCTGAACGTCACGGGCGGCGATTTCACCGGCATCACCACGCTGTCCAACGGCGCGCAGATCACCGTGGGTGCGGGCAACACGCTTTCGGCCGGGGTGATCGACAACCTTACCGCCGGGGTGATCGATCTTGGCGCCGGGGCCACGCTGGCGGGCACGGCCAACACGCTGAACAATGACGGGCTGATCACGGTCGCGGATGGCGGCACCGTGCAGGACGCGGGCGCGATCAACAACCTGGCCAGCGGCACGATCCGGTTCGACGGGGCGGGCACGATCGATGCCGATACCGATGATGCGGGCGGCGAGATCATCACCAACGCGGGGCTTTTGCAGCTTTCGGCGGGGGCGGGGGCGGTCACCGCCACGGGCGATGACATCGCCAACACCGCCTCGGGGGTGATCGACATCCTTGGCGGCACGCTGACCGATCTGGGTGTGCTGAGCAATGACGGTTCGGTCACCATCGCGGCGGGCACTGGCCTGTCGGCGGCGCAGGTGGTCAACCAGGGCGCGGGCACGATAGGGAATGCGGGCACGCTGAGCGGGCCGCTGACGGTTGCCGGCGGGACGGTATCGACCACCGGCGGGTCGGGGGTCTTCGACGGCGCGGCCCTGGTCACCGGCGGGGTGCTTGACATCAACACCGGCGGGTCGGTGACGGGGACGACCACGATCGATGCGGGCGGCACGGTGACCAATGCGGGCACGCTGGCGGCGGTGACCAACGCGGGCGACCTGACCAACGAGGCGGGCGGTCAGGCGGGCGCGGTGACCAATGCGGCCACGCTGACCAACGCGGGCACGCTGGCCAGCCTTGCGCAAAGCGCGGGCAGCAGCACCAACGCGGGCACCATTTCCGGCGCGGTCGGGCTGACCGGCGGCACATTTGCCAACACCGGCACGGCGGGCGCGCTGACCAACAATGGCGGCACGGCGACCAATGCGGCGGGCGGCACGCTGGCTTCGGTCACCAATCAGGCGGGCGGCACCACCAATGCGGGCGGTATCACCGGCACGGTTTCGGTGACGGGCGGCAGCTTTGGCAACACCGGCACCACCGGCGCGCTGACCAACAATGGCGGTACGGTGACGAATGCGGGCACGCTGGCCAGCCTGATCAACCAGGCGGGCACCACCACCAACACCGGTGCCGTGACCGGCACGGCCACCGTTTCGGGCGGCACGTTGAACAATAACGCCGGCGGCACGCTGGCGGGGCTGACCACGATCGGTGCCGGGGGTACGGTGACCAATGCGGGCACGCTGGCGGGCGTTGCCAACGCGGGCAGCTTTGCCAACGCGGCGGGCGGCACGGCGGCCACGGTGGCCAACACCGGCACCGGCAGCAATGCGGGCAGCATCGCGGCGCTGAACCAGACCGCGGGCGGGTTCACCAACACCGGCACCATCAGCGGCGCCACCAACGTGACGGGCGGCACGCTGACCAGCACCGGCACGCTGGCGGGCGGGCTGAGCAATGCGGCCACGGCCAATGTGGCGGGCACGGTTTCGGGGGCGGTCGACAATCTGGCCACCGGCACGCTGGGCGTGACCGGGGCGCTGGCGCTGGATGACAGGCTGGACAATGCGGGCAGCCTTGCGGTGACGGGCGGCGATGCCACCGGCATCACCACGCTGACCAACAGCGGCGCGATCACGGTTGCGGCGGGCAATACCCTGGCGGCCGGGGTGATCGACAACGCAGGCACCATCGCGCTGGACACCGGCGCGCGTTTGCAGGGCACGGATAACACGCTCAACAACGCCGGGGCGATCACCGTCGGCACCGACGGCACGGTGACGGACGCGGGCGCGATCAACAACCTGGCTGGCGGCAGCATCGATTTTGCCGGGGCGGGCGGCACCTCGGCGCTGGTGTCGGATATTGGGGTTCTGTCGAACCTTGGCGCGATCGGGCTGAGCGCGGGCAATGTCGATGCCATCGGCACGCTGAGCAATGCGGGCAGCGCCACGCTGGATGTGGCGGGCGGCGGCACCTTTGCGATTTCGGGCGATCTTGTCGCCGGGGATGACGCGGCGGTCACGGTGGCGGCGGGCAGCACGCTGACGGCGGCCAATCTTGTGACCTCGGGCGCGGCCAGCCTGACCAACGCGGGCACCCTGACCGGGCCGGTGAGCAATGGCGCCGGTTTTGCCAACCTCGCGGGCGGCACGGCGGGGGCGGTGACCAACACCGGCACCGGCAGCAACGCGGGCACCATCGCGGCGCTGGTCAACAGCGGTGGCGATTTTGCCAACGCGGGCACGGTGGCCACGACGCTGGCGGTGACCGGCGGCGCGGTGACCAACAGCGGCACGGTGACGGGGGTGGCGACGGTCACGGGCGGCGGCCTGACCAGTTCGGGCACCCTGTCGGACGATCTGGTGATCGCGGCGGGCACGTTTGACAATGCGGGCGGCACGGTGGCGGGCAACCTGGTGCAAAGCGGCGGCACGGTCACCTCGACCGGGGCAGTGGCGGGCACGGTGGATGTGTCGGGGGGCAGCCTTGCCAACAATGCCGGTGGCACGGTTGCGGGGCTGACCACGATCTCGGGCTCGGGGGCGGTGACGAACGCGGGCACGCTGGCCGATGTGGCCAACGCGGCCAGTTTCACCAACGCGGCGGGCGGCACGGCGGGCACGGTGACCAATACCGGCACCGCCAGCAACGCGGGCAGCATCGCGGCGCTGACCACATCGGACAGTTTCACCAACACCGGCACCATCGCCGGGGCGGCGGCGCTGACAGCGGGCACATTGGACAACAGCGGCACCATCGCCGGTGCCACATCGGTGATCGGTGGCACGCTGACCACCACCGGGGCGCTGGCGGGCGGGGTGATCAACAGCGCCACCACGCTGGCCTCTGGCAGTATCGGCGGCGCGTCGCAGAACCTTGCGGGCGGCAGCTTTACCGTCAATGGCGATCTTGCGGGCAGCGGCGGCAGCCTGGCCAATGCCGGCACGCTGACGCTTGCGGGCGGCGATTTCACCGGGCTGGGCGCGTTCACCAACAGCGCCACGCTGACTGTGGGCGCCGGGCACACCCTGTCGGCCACGGCGCTGACCAATACCGGCACCGCCAATGTGGCCGGGGTGCTGGCCAATGCCGGCGGCTTGCTCGACAACCAGTCGCTGATCACCCTGGCCGATGGCGCGGTGCTTGGCGGCAGCGGCGCGATCGTCAACCGCGCGGCGGGGCAGATCACGGCGGGGGCGGGCAGTGCGATCAGCACCAGCCAGACCTTTGCCAATGCCGGGCTGATCATCGTGAACGGCCCGACCTTTGCAATCACCGCCAGCGCCTTTGACGGGGCGGGCGGGCGGCTGGACGCGGCGTCGAACGGGCGGCTGACGGATGTGATCACCGTCACCGGCGATGTCACCGGCACGCAGAACCTGTCGTTCAACCTGGATCTGTCCACGCCCAATCCGGGCGGGGTGCCGCAGGTCGGCGACCGGATGAATGTATCGGGGGCGATCACCGGCACGGTCAACCTGGATTTCCATGTGGCACCGGGCCTGCCGATCGCACAGCCGGTCGGGGTGGTGGTGCTGAGCGCCAGTGACCTGAGCGGGGCCACGCTTAACAGCACCGGCCTGCCCGCTCCGGGCGGGGTGGTCGAGGTGGGCCTGGCCAATACCGGCACCCAGGCGCTTGTCGTCAGCCAGATCAACCCGGCCATCGCCGGGCTGGCGGGCAATGTGTCGCTGGTGCAATCGCTGATCGGCACCGTGGTCAACCGGCCGACCAGCCCCTTCGTGTCGGGTCTGGTGTTCGAGGATCCCGACAAATGCAACCCCGGCACCTGGGCGCGCGGCACCGGCGGCACCGCCGAGGCGACGGCGCTGACCGACAACGGCATCAGCAATCTGCCCGCCACCGTCGATGCCGATTACTTCGGCCTTCAGGGCGGGCTTGATTACGGCTGTTTCGATGCGATCTCGGGCGGCTGGGATGTGGCCACCGGGGTGATCTTTGGCTTCAACACCGGCGATGTGCGCCAGCGGGTCTTCGCGCTCAACCCGCTCAACCCGACAGAGTTCACCGATCAGGTCACCAGCACCACCCGCGGCGATTTCGATCAGTACTATGCCGGGCTTTATCTGGCGATGGCCCGTGGCCCGTTTGCCGCCGATCTGCAACTGCGCCGCGAACAGACCGATTTCAGCTTTACCAACACTGCCGAGCCAGGCTTTCCGGGCCTGCCGCTGACCGATGCCGACTTTACCGCCAAGACCACCACCCTGTCGGGCAGCACCAGCTATTCCTTCACCCTGCCCAACAACCTGTCGCTGGTGCCCACGGCGGGGTTCGGCCTGTCCTGGGTCAATGGCGACCGGCTTGACTTTGACGATGGCAGCACGCTGACCACCAAGGATTACACCCAGGGCGTGGCCTTTGTGGGCACGACGCTGGCGCGTACGGTGATCGCCGAAAGCGGCACCAGCGCGATCAACCAGTTCGTGACCGCGACCTATTACAGCGACATCAGCGAAAACCAGAAATCGGTCTATCAGTTCGGCGGGGTCACCAGCGATCTGAAATCCGAGGGGATCGGCAATTTCAGCGAATTGAGCATTGGCCTGTCCTATGTCAAGATCTTCGAAGAGGGCCAGTTCGGTGCCGCCAAGCAGATGAATGCCTCGGTGCGCGGCGATTACCGGTTCAGCGATGATGTCAGCTCTTACGGGCTGACGGCGCAGATGCGGATCCAGTTCTGATCCGGGCGCGCGGCAGGATGCACGCGAGAGGGTGACAGCGCCCGCGCGGCATTCTATCGTGCGCGGGCCTGTCGCGCGCCCCATTTGCGATTCCCGTTCAGGAGCTTTCATGACCCAGACGATTCCACCCCGCCCCGAGGCCACGATCCCGCCGGTGGCCTGGGGGGCGCTGACCCATCCGGGCCAGGTGCGCAGCGTGAACGAAGACGGGGTGTTCAGCGCCCCCGACAAGGGGCTTTGGGCGGTGGCCGATGGCATGGGCGGGCATGTCGGCGGCGCCGAGGCGGCGGCGCTGATCGTCAGGGCACTGGCCGGGGTGCCGCATCTGCGCGCGCTGGATGCCGCGCTTGACGGGGTGGACCGGGCGGTGACCGGGGCCGGGCGCGACATTGCCGCGCTGGCCGCCCGCAGCCCCGGCGCGGTGATCGGGGCCACGATGGTGGCGCTGGTGATCCGGGGCCGGGACTGGGGCTGTCTTTGGGCCGGGGACAGCCGCGCCTACCGGCTGCGGGGCGGGCGGCTGGAACAGCTTACCCGCGACCACAGCGAGGTGAACGATCTTCTGGCCGCCGGGGTGATCACCCCGGCCGAGGCCAAGACCTGGCCACGGCGCAATGTGATCAGCCGCGCGGTCGGGGTCAGCGATCCGCTGGTGCTTGACCGGGTCGGCGGGGTTCTGGAACCGGGGGATGTTTTCGTGCTGTGTTCGGATGGGCTGATGAAACATGTGACCGATGCTGAAATCGCCACCCTTCTGGCCGCGCATCCGCAGGCCGGGGCGGCGGCGGGCGCGCTGATCGACCTGACGCTGGAACGCGGCGCGCAGGACAATGTGACGGTGGTGGTGGTGGCTGCTCCCGGCATTGGCACTGGCACCGGCCCCGGCACTGGCCCCGGTAATGCCCCGGCTGGGGAGGCCCGCGCATGAGTACCGGCGCGGGCAGCACCCCGCCGCTGGCGGATGGCCCGATCCGGGTTCCGGCGGGCACGCAGATCATCGGCACCTATGAAATCGTCGAACACCTGTCCACCGGCGGCATGGGCGAGGTGTACAGGGGCGTCAACATCCATTCCGGCGATCCGGTGGCCATCAAGATCGTGCTGCCCGCCCTTGCCCATGACCAGATGATCCTGTCGCTGTTTCAGAAAGAGGCCAGCACGCTCAACCGGCTCGCGCATGACGCGATCGTGCGCTATCACGTCTTTACCATCGATCCGGGCATTCAGCGGCCCTGTCTGGTGATGGAATTCGTCGATGGCGAGGCGCTGTCGGACCGGATGAAAAAGGGTCCGATGGCGGCCGAGGATGTGCGCGCGGTGCTGATCCGGGTGGCCGGTGGCCTGGCGGCCGCGCATCGTTACGGCGTGGTGCACCGCGATCTGTCGCCCGATAACGTGATCTTGCAGGATGGCCGCGTCGATCATGCCAAGCTGATCGATTTCGGCATCGCCAAATCGCTGGCCGCGGGCGACAAGACGCTGATCGGCAACCAGTTCGCGGGTAAATACGGCTATGTCGCCCCCGAACAGATGGGCCGCTTCCAGGGCGAGGTGACGGAACGCACCGATATCTACAGCCTGGGCCTTGTGGCCGCCGCCGCCTGTCTGGGCAAGGGGCTGGACATGGGCAGCAACCCCGCCAGCGCGCTGGAAAAGCGCGTCAGCGTGCCGGACCTGACCGGGATACCCGCCGACCTGGCAGAGCTTCTGGGCTGGATGCTGCAACCCGACCCCGCCGACCGGCCCGACAGCATGGCCGCCGTGCTGGCGGTTCTGGGCGGCGAGGCCGAGGTCAGTTCGGTGCCCCCGCACAGCGCGCATTCGGTGCCGCCGGGCGGCGACGGGTTCGACGACCGCACCCGCATTGCCGGGATGGGCGGTTTCACCACCACGGGCGCGCCCCGTGCCACCCCCCGCACCGGGCAGCCGGTGGGGCAGCCGACCGCACCGGGAAATCAGGCCGCACCAAGTGCCGCGCCCGCGCCGAAACGGCGCCGGGTGCTGCCGCTGATCCTGGGGCTTGTGGTGCTGGGCGGGGCTGGCGGCGGGGTGGCCTGGCAGATGGGCCTGCTGCCCGCGCCGGTCTCAAGATCCCTGTCGGACACGGCGGCGGCGGTCTTGCCCGCCTCGGTGGCCGCCCTGTTGCCGGGGGCGCCCGAGGCTGTGCCAGAGGGTTCAGGCGACGCCCCGCCGCCCTCCGCCCCGGAGGCGGGCAAACCAGCCCAGGCACCATCCGCCCCGCCCGCGCAAGCCGCAAGCACACCCCCCGCCACCCCGCCCGCTGCCCCGCCTGTGGCCGATACCCGCAGCCCGATCGACCGGCAGATGGATTTCGTGCGCGGCTATGATGCCGGGGCCTGCAGCTATCTGGTGATCAAGGGCACGCGCGGCGACAGCCTGCAGGTTGCGGCCTTTGGCACCTCGCCCGCGCCGTTCGAGACGATGAAAGACACGTTTGCACGCGATTTCGGCACGCCGCCCGATACCTCGGTGCATCTGGTGCGCCCCGATCAATGTGCGGTGGTCAGCTTTGCCAATGATCTTGCGGCAAGCGGCCGGGGGGCAGAGGATGACCTGTCGCGCCCGCGCCTGGTGCTTGACCGCGACAGCCTGGCCGCGGGGCAAAGCATCCGCGGCACCATCACCCGCACCGGCGGGCGGCCGGTCTGGCTGATGCTGGTCGATGCCGAAGGCGTGGTCTACGACCTGACCGGGCAGTTGCGCGAAGAACCGGGCGGGGTGCGCCGCTTTGGCCTGGCGCTGAATTTCACCGGCAGCGCCGGGGAAACCGAAACCAGCCTGCCGCTGATGATGATGGCGGTGACCAGCGATCAGGTGATCGAAACCGCCGCCGGGGCCGCCGGGGTGCGCGCCGCGCAACTGATGCCGATCATGGCCGACGAGATCGTCGAACGCGGGCTGAACGCGCGCGCCGACCTGGCCTATTTCCGCTTCAACCTGCAATAGGCGGCGGGAAACACCATTGGGAAAACACCCCTGGCGCGCGCCCTACAGGCCCGCCAGATACAGCCCGACCCCGGCCAGCGCCGCCCCCGTCAGCACCACCCCGGTGCCCAGGCGCAGGCCAAACACCGCCCCCAGCGCCGCCAGAACCAGCCCCACGGCGGGCAGGTTCACCGAAGCGGCCACCGGCAGGTCCAGCCGCAGCCCGCAGGCGGCGATCCGCACGGTTTCGTCAAACATCACATGCAGCCCGAACCAGATCGCCAGGTTCAACACCACCCCCACCACCGCCGCGGTGATCGCAGTCAGCGCCCCACCCAGCAGGCGGTTGTCGCGCAGCCGCTCGATGAAGGGGGCGCCCAGAAAGATCCACAGAAAGCACGGCGTAAAGGTCACCCAGGTGGTCAGCAACCCGCCCAGCGTGCCCGCCAGCAGCGGCGGCAGGCTGCCCGCCTCGCGAAAGGCGGCCATGAAGCCGACGAATTGCGTGACCATGATCAGGGGCCCCGGCGTCGTTTCGGCCATGCCCAGCCCATCCAGCATCTCGCCGGGACGCAGCCAGCCGAAATGCTGCACCGCCTCTTGCGCCACATAGGCCAGCACCGCGTAGGCGCCGCCAAAGGTCACCACCGCCATCAGGCTGAAGAACCGGGCGATCTGGCTGAACACATCATCCAGCCCCAGCATCAGCCCCAGAACCGCCACCGGCACCAGCCACAGCGCCAGCAAGATCCCCGAGACGCGCAGCGCGAAGGCCACGTTGACGCGGGCATGCGCGGGCACATCGGCGCCCAGAACCGTGTCGGCATCTTCAACCTGCACCGGGCCCGGTCGGCCATGGCCGCCCCCCGCCGCGAAGGTCGGCAGATTGGCGCGCGCGCCAAGATAGCCGATCAGCCCCGCCGCCAGAATGATCAGCGGAAACGGCACGCCAAAGCCGAAGATCGCCACAAAGGCCGCCGCCGCCACCCAGATCAGCGCGCGATTGCGCAAGACCCGCCCGCCGATGCGGATCACCGCCTGCACCACGATCGCCAGCACCGCCGCCTTCAGCCCGAAAAACAGCGCCGCCACCACCCCGACATTGCCGTAAAGCGCATAGATCCAGCTTAGCGCCATGATCGCCGCCACGCCGGGCAGCACGAACAGAAACCCCGCGATCACCCCGCCCAATGTGCGGTGCATCAGCCAGCCGATATAGACGGCAAGCTGCATCGCCTCGGGTCCGGGCAGCAGCATGCAGTAATTCAGCGCGTGCAGGAACCGCCTTTCGCCCAGCCATTTCTGTTCTTCGACCAGAATGCGGTGCATCACCGCGATCTGCCCGGCCGGCCCGCCAAAGCTGAGCAGGCCGACACGGGTCCAGATACGAAACGCCTGGCCAAGGGTCGGATAGGGGGGGGTGTTCATGTCAGGCTTTCGGGGTGTCTTGACAGGGGTGCAGGCCTTGGCGTGGGGCGCGCAGTCAGACCCGCACCCAGACCGCACCAAATAATGCTCTTTCCCATCCTCTCGAAAAAAATACTCATCTCCCGCACCCTCCCTGCGCGCGCCGGTCAAGGGGTTTTCCCCGACGGATTCTAGATCCTGCCCTCTGCCCGCCAGTGTTCCAGCAATTCGCGGCTGACCTCGAAATGCATGCTGTCCTCGCGGCCAAAGGCGGCGCCCCAGATCCAGCCGGCATCGCGAAAGAAATCGGCCAGGATCGTCAGGCCAAGCTGGGTATAGCCATCGCCCAGCGTATCAAGATAGCTGTCGATGTTCAGATCCACCGCCAGGCCGAAGGCATGGTTCGACACGCTGGTGCCCGACCCGCGCACCAGCCGCACGCACAGCGATCCGGCGGTATCGATGCGGTCGTAAAGATCGGGGTCGGTGCGGCGCACCTGTTCGAAGACCTCGCGCAGGCTGTCGATGGCGGGGCGCAGCATCTGCACCCGGATCGGGCCGACATCTTCGGTCACCAGCATCTCGCGCAGCGCCGGATTGGTCATCGGCTGGCAGGTGTCGGACAGATCGCCGCGCGGCAGGCCCAGGAATTCCACCAGAAACGCCGGGGTTGCCACGGTCAGTTCGGTGTTGATGGCGCGGCGCGCGGCGATCTGCACGATATCGGCATAGGCGTTGGCGATGGTATTGGGCCCGTCGTGGCGAAACACCTGATCGGTGGGCGGCAGCGCCTGCCCGCCCGGCGGGGCCGCGCGCAACTCGGTCTGCAGGCGTTCGATGCGGTCGGCCAGGATCTCTATCTGGCCGCGCAGCATCTCGATGTCGATACGCGCGCCGCTGTCCACCGCGCCGCCGCCACCCCCGCCGGGGGGCTGGATCACGATCGAGGCGACGCGCCACACGACCGGCGCCAGCACCAGGCCAACCGCGATCACGATCGCGGGCACGATATAAGAGGGGGTCGGCCTTGCGCTCATCGGTTCTGGGTCTCCGGGGTTGGGGGGCGATCAGCCGACATCGACGACGATCACCGAAATATTGTCGGCCCCGCCGCCATCAAGCGCAAGCTGCATAAGCCGGTCGGCCAGTGTTTCGATCGGGGCGCCGGGCACCAGCGCCTCTAGCTGCGCCAGCGTGGCATATTTGTTCAGCCCGTCCGAACACAGCAGAAACCGGTCACCCGGTTCCAGCGCGCCATGCACCTTGTCAAGCGCCAGCTCGGTTCCCACCCCGACCGCGCGGGTGATGGCATTGGATTGCGGGTGATGTTCGGCCTCGTCCCAGGTCATTTCACCGGCCAGCACCAGATCGGCGACCAGCGAATGATCGGTGGTCAGCATTTCGGCCCGGCCGTTGCGGAACCGGTAGATCCGGCTGTCGCCGACCCAGAGGGCGGCGAAATGATCCTGCGACAGGATCAGCGCCACCACGGTGGTGCCGATCACCTCGCCGCCGCGCGCCGCGGCCTCGGCGCGGATGATGTCATGCGCGCCCAGGATGGCGCCGCGCAACTGGCGCATCAGATCGCCGGGGGGCAGATCGGCGGGCAGCATCGCCACCGCCTCGGTCACGGTCTGGCTGGCGAAATCGCCCGCGGCATGGCCGCCCATGCCATCGGCCACGATCCAGATCCGCTGATCGGGCAGGGCAAGGATCGCATCCTCGTTGACCTGGCGCACGCGTCCGACATGGGTCGTGGCGGAATAGCGGATCGGCCTTGCTCCGTCGGTCATCGGGCGGGATCCTTTCGCTGGCCGTCAGGCGGGATAGGGGAAGGGGGGGCGGTGGGATCGTCATCACCGCCCGCCTTTGGGGTGTCATCCTGTGGGGGGCCATCATCGGGGGGGCCATCCGACAGAAGCTGGGCGATCAGATCGGCGCCCGCGTCGGGGTCGGCCCTGGCCTCGGTGGCGGTGCCCGGTTCGGGCGACGACAACAGATCCTCCAGCGGGTCATATCCCGGATCGGGCGCGGGTGCCGCATCCGGCCCGGTGTCTGGCCCCGCATCCCTGGCCTTGGGGGGCGGGGGGCGGGTATCATGCCTTGGGGTGTCGACCCGCGCGGCCGGTGCCGGGGCAGGTTCCGGTGCGGGTGCGGGGGCTGCGGGGGCGGGGGCCCGGCCCGACCAGACCGGCGCATCCAGATCGAACAGCCCCTCGGCCTGATCGGCATCGGGCAGGCCTTCGCACACCATCAGCCGCAGCCCGCCGGTGACATCCGCGCTCCAGACGCTGGGCCGGGCAAAGCGCGCGCCCGCCAGCCCCGCGGCCAGATCGGTCAGCAGCCCCTGTGCCCCGGCGCCAACCGCGACCAGGGTGCCGGGCCTGGCCGACAGCGCCGCCTCGGCCCGCCCGGCGCGCGCCCCAAGCGGCGCCAGTCGCGCGGCCAGCGCCTCGCGCGTCATCGCGTCATCAAGCGCGCCAAGCGCGATACCTTCGAGATCCAGAAAGGTCGGCGTGGCGATGAAATGATCCAGCAGCGCCGAACGGCTGCCCGGAAGGGTGGCGGCCAGCGTCAGCGGAAACTGCCGCCCCACCCGGTCGATCGAGGCCATCATCACCCCGATCACCGGGTCAGGCCCCGCCAGCCCGCCCGCCAGGGTAAAGCGCCAGATCGGCGCGGTCAGATAACAGTCGTTCCAGCGCCCGCCCAGCCGCGCCCGCCCGCCGGTCATCGCGCCCTGCAAGAACCCGTCCCAGGGGTCGATGAAACCGCGCGGCAGGGCGATGCGAAAGAAATCCCCCAGCGCCGGCAATTTGCCATAGGCCCCGAAGGCCCCGGCGGTGGGGATCTGATCTGGCCGGGCCTGATCCGGGCGGGCCTGATCCGGGCCGGAAACCGCGCCGCTCATCGGATATCCCCCGATATCGCACTTTCTGGCATCGCCGGTTCTGGGATTACGGGCATCGGCATCAAAAACTCTCCGGGCAGGAAAACTGCCCCAGCGCGGGCAGGGCAAAGGGGTTCAGCACCGATCCCGACTGCATCTGGAAAATCGCGATCTGGCCGCCGATGTTGAAGATGATGCGGTTGCGATCCGAAACATTGGTGCGCCGCACCTCGGCCGCGTCCAGCAGCCGGAACCAGCCCCAGGGCCCGTCAAAGCGCATCCCGCCCTGGCTGCCCGCGGGCGGCGGCACAAAGGCGATCTGCGCCATGCCGACCTGGCCGGGCCAGGTGATGGCCGTGGGCCCCGGCACGCCATCCTTGTGCGAGAAATCCACCGCCGTGCCGTCGATCTTCAACTGGACCGATTTCGCCTTGGGATCGAGCGCCTCCGGGGTGATCTGAAAGGCGACCGAGGGCACCGCCCCGCCCGTGGCAAAAAACGCATCGCGGATCGCGGCGGCATTCTGGAACTGTTGCAGCACCCCCGACGCGATGCCCAGATCGGTGCCCGCACCGGGGCGGAACGACCAGGGGTTGGTGCGGGTATCGACGAATTTCGCCAGATTCTGCTTGAAGAACCCGTCAATCATTCCGTCCGGCGCGAACAGGCGGCCGAAATCCTGCATCGAGGTATCGGCCTGCGCGCGTCTGGTCATCGGATAGCGGTTGCCAAGCGCCTGGGTGCAGAACGGCAGCACCTCGGATTGCCATGTGGCGTTGAGCGAGGCACGGGTGCCATCGGCGGTGATCCCCGACGCCCCCTGCGCAACCTGCGTCACCCAGCGCGGCAGCGGGCCGGGCATGTTGGCCACGCCCTGCTGAAGCCGCGACAGCGCCGTCGCCTCGGGGGCCGCGGCAAAGCCGCCGCCGCCCAGCGTCTGCGCGCCGCTGAACGACAGGCGGTTGAGTTCGCGATAGACCTCGCCCAGCGTGCCGATCAGCCCGTCAAGCTGCGAAGGCTGGCCCTCGGGGCGCTCGACAAGCTGGTGCAGCCAGGCAAAGCGGTTCTCGACATAGGCGCCGGGCGGGGGCGGGGGCGCCGCCCCCGCCAGCCGGTTTTCCGCCGCCGAACTGAGCGCCGAGAAAAGCGACTGGCTGGTGGCATCGAGGTTTGACAGCACCTCGCGTTCGGCGACAGTGGAAAGCCCGGCCTTCGCGGCGCTGGTATCGAGAACCGCGCGGCTTTTGGTCAGGCTGGTTTCCTTTGAAATCGCGGTCAGGATATTGACCAGCGGCGAGGTCGGCCCCGACAGCACATTGACCACCTCGACGGCATGCGACAGCGATTGCAGCGGGATGATGTCGATATCGCCCATCAGCGTGTCATAGCGTTCGACATAATCGCTGTAGTAAAGATCGAGCACATCGCGCGACAGCGCCAGCAGCGCCGCATCGCTTTGTTCGGCCTCGCCCTGCGGGCCCAGCACCCAGCTTTCGCCCTGAATGCGCCGCGCCACGCCAAGCGCCTCGCCCAGGAACACGTCGTGAAAGCCGTTCCAGGTAAAGATGCCCTCTACCCCCTCGCCCAGCGGTTTGCCCGACGACCGGGTCATGACCCGCGCCACCGCCGGGCCGCCGACATCGGTCAGGCGCAGTTGTGGCAGCGCCTGGGCGGCGGGGCTGTTGAGGATGCCGTTATAGACCCGTTCGGCCATCGGCATTTCCAGCAAGATGATGCGCACCCGTTCGATCAACGGCCCGTTCAGCGCGATCTCGACCCGTGGTTCGGACAAAAGCGTGTCAAGATGGCGTGCCAGATCCTCGCGCAGTGTCTCGCGGTCGGGGCCGGGAAAGGCGATCGACCAGTCGATGCGCATCCAGTCCTTGACCAGGCGGGTGTTCATCGGCCCCTGCGCGCCCAGCATCAGATAGATCTTCAACGCCTCGTACAGCAGATCGGGGTTGTTGATATTGGCCAGCATCTGTTCTTCCAGACGCAGGATCAGCCGTGGCAGCAGATGTTCGTTGAGCGCCGCGCGATAGCTTTGCCGCGCGGTGCTGGCCAGCACCGGCCCCTGATAAAGCCCCCAGCCCAGATCGCCCGCCGGATCGGCCCGCCCCGAGGCCAGGCCTGCGGGCATGTCGCGCAGGATGTTGAGCGCGGGCACCACGCCGGGCAGATCGGTGTCGCCGATCGGGCTGCCGGGGATCAGGGCGGCGGCGGCGCGGTAATCCTCTATCGCCGCGTTGCTTGCCGCCAGCAGCGCCCGGTTGCCCAGATAGCTGCGCGTCCACAGCCCGGCGGCGGCGGCGGCCACCAGCACCACGGCGGCAATCGCGCCGCGCCGCGCCCAGCGATAGCGCCGTTCCACCTTGTCATCGGCCGAGACAAGCCCCGCCTCGCGGAACACCACGTTCAAAAACAGCCGCGTCAGAAAGAACGACCGCCCCGTGCCGCGCCCCGATCCGATCGCCTGCCGCCCGATGCCGAAGGTGCGCGCCATGCCCATCATCAGCCGGTCGATCGGCGTGCCTTCCTGGGTGCCGGATGTGAAATAGACCCCGCGCAGCATCTGCCGGTGTTCATAGCGATTGTCCTGGAACACCTCGGCCAGGAAATCGCGGGCCACCTGGCGCAAGGTCGCAAGCTGCGGGGGAAAGCCCGCGACCAGGCTGCGGCGCTGCGGATCGGTTTCGGATTGCATCCGTTCCAGCGATTGCGCGTTCAGCCGTTCCAGCAGCAGCGCGAATTCGGTATCGAACCCGGCGATGGCGGGGTTTTCCTCGGTGCGGGCCTCGGTCCGGGCCTCGGTGCGGGCGGCGGCCTTTCTGGTCTTGGCCTCCAGCGGCAGGGTAAAGCCCCAGATCTGTTCGCGCGCCTCGCGGCCCAATGGTTCAAAGAATTCCTGGAACCCCGCGATCAGGTCGGCCTTGGTAAAGAGCACATAGACCGGAAAGCGCACGCCCAGCTTTTCGCGCAATTCATGCAGCCGGCGGCGGATGGCGCGGGCGTGGGCGGCCTGTGTCAGCTCGTCGGTCATCGACAGATCCGACAGCGAGATGGCAATCAGCGCGCCATTGACCGGCTGGCGTTTGCGATAGCGCTTGAGCAGGTCAAGAAAGCCCTGCCAGGCGGCGTTGTCAGCCTCGGCATCGCTTTCCTGGGTGGTATAGCGCCCGGCGGTATCGATCAGCACCGCGTCATCGGTGAACCACCAGTCGCAGTTGCGGGTGCCGCCCACCCCGCCGATGGCCGCGGCACCCCCCGCCGTGTCGGCCAGCGGAAACGACAGGCCGGAATTGACGATGGCGGTGGTCTTGCCCGCGCCGGGCGGGCCGATCATCAGATACCAGGGCAGTTCATAGATGCTGGCGCGCCCGCGCCGGGATTTGCGCAATTGCGCCATGGCGCTGCGCATCTTGGCGCGCATCTCGTCCATCTCGCCGGTGAGCACCTCGTCGCCGGTATCCACGGACTCGACGATCTCTTCGGTCATCTTGCGGTCGCGGCGGCGGCGCAGCACCCACAGCAGGGTCGGGATCATGAAGGCCAGCACCGCGATCACCGCGATGGTGATGATGCGCGCGCGCACCGGATCAAGCGGGCGATCCTCTCCCCACAGGATCAGCGGGCCGAAATACCACACGCAGGCCCCCAGGACCACGACGATCACCAGGGTCAGGAACCAGCCGTTGCGCAACCCGCGGAGAAATTTTCTGAACAACATCAGTTGGCCGCCTTCAACAGGATGATTTCGATGCGCCGGTTCTTGGCCCGGCCTTCGCGGGTGGCGTTGTCGGCGATCGGTTCCTTGTCGCCGCGCCCCTCGGCCGACAGGCGCGCGGGATCGGACAGGATGCCCTCCAGCCGCTTGCGCACCGAATCCGCGCGCGCCAGCGACAGCGCCATGTTGTTGGGAAAGCGCGCGGTCGCGATCGGCTGCGCATCGGAATGTCCGACGATGATCACCTGGCCGGGCTGATCTTCCAGCGCCGCCCCGACATTTTCCAGCGGTTTCCTGAACCGGTCGGTCAGCACATCCGATCCCGATCCGAACATGCCCGATCCGGCCAGCAGGATGGTGATGCGGCTGACATCTTCAGACACCTCGACGATGCCATCGGCGATTTCCTGTTCCAGAAAGCCCTTGACCCGGTTCAATTGCTGGGGCGGCGGCGGCGGCGGGGGGGGCGGCGGCGGCGCCAGCCGTTCCAGCGTCGGCACCGCGCCGCCGTCAAGCGTGGCAAGCCGGCCCGCCACCCGTTCGGTCGCGCCGCTCAGCGCCCAGGAAACGCCGATGAACATCCCCGACAGCAGCACCGCCAGGACGATCGTGGCGATCCACACCGGTTTCCAGGCCGACAGGCGGCGGTGCGGGCGATCGACACCGGCCCAATGCGGCGACAGATCGGTTTCGACCGGCCCGCGCTGCGCGCGGATCAGCCGCGCCAGGCCCGCGCGGATGTTGAGATGTTTCTCGCCGCCGCCCTGTTCGATGCGCAGCCGCCCCTCGAACCCGAGGCTGAGGCACATGTAAAGGAATTCCAGCAGGTCCAGATTGCGCTGCGGTTCCTGTTCCAGCCGCGCCAGCAGATCATAGAACCGGTCGCCGCCCACGGTTTCGCGGTGAAAGGTGGCGACCATGGATTGCAGCCCCCAGGAAGAATTCTCTCCCCAGGGGGTGTTGAGCACCACATCGTCAAGCGTCGCACAGATCGCATAGCGCGCCACCTTGACCTGCTGCGGATCAAGCCCCGCCGACAGCGCGCGGCTTTCGAACCCGCGCACCTCGGCCACCACATTGCGGCGCAGCGCGTCGGGGTCCAGGTGCTGGGCGCGGTTGCGGATCCGGGACACCAGCGAAAACAGCGTCGCCGCGCAGGCATTGAGCCGGTTCATCCCGGTCAGCCCCAGGGTGATCGGGCTGTCGGCGGCGGTCTTGCCCCCCCCCCCAGCGCCACCCGCCGCGCCCCCGGCAGCCCCCCCGGTTGGCGATTGCGGCACGCCAAAGGCATCGGGGGCACCGGATTGCGGGCCGGATTGCTGGCCAGATTGCTGGACAGGCGGTTGCGGCGTGGCCGCCATGCCGCCGCCCAGACGCCCGCCGGGGTTGGGCTTGATCACCGTGCGTTCGCCATCCTGCGGTTCCGAGAACGGATCATTGCCAGCCATCGCGTATCCTTTCTGCCGCAGCCGCACACCGGCCCCAAAAATCATTCACCGAAATCACCCACCAGAATCACCCAGTCCCTCAGCCTTCGCGGATCGCCCAAAGCTCCATCACCAGGCCCGGATAATCGCCTGAAACATGCACCGCGATGCCGCCCGATGTGGTCATCTTGCGCCAATAGGGGCTGTTGCGGTCAAGTTCGAAATAGACGACGCCGGCATGATAGGGGATCTGGCGCGGGGCCACCGGCAGCGGCCGCAAGGTGATGCCGGGCAGCGCCGAATTGACCAGTTGCCGGATCTCTTCGACCGGGCCGATCTTGGCATGGCTGGCGAAATGGCGGCGCACGGTTTCGGCGGGCACATCGGCATTGACCGCCAGCACGAACCCCGCCGTGCCCACCAGCTTGCGGTCGGCGATGACGCCCACCGAAATCCCGAACTTGCGCGGATCAAGCCGGATCGCGGTGGCCGTCTGTTCCAGCACCGAACTGAGGTACTGGCGCAGGGTGCGGATCACCGGCGCGAAGCTCGCCGTCAGATCGTCATGGCGATAGGGCGGAAATTCTGGCGCCTTCTTCTCCCCGGTCATGAAACCGGCAAGCTCGCCCGCCAGCATGATGCAATCGCGGTAGAACGCCTCGGGGTGGACGTTTTCGCGCCCCGCCAGATGGCGGATCAGCGGCAGGGTGCGGTTGACCGACAGCAAGAGCAGGAAATCCTGGATCTCGGCGACGCCGCGCGCGGCGCCCGCCTCGGCCAGGCGCCCGGCCAGCGCGGTCATGCGGTGGCCCAGCAATCCTTCGAGTTCGCGCAGGAACCCCGCCAGCGGGGCCGCGGCGCGGATATCAAGGCAGGTCGGCACAAAGCCGCGGTCAAGCACCACCTCGCGGTCGGGGCGCACCTCGATGATGCGCGCAACCGGGATCGCCAGCCGGTCGGCCAGGTCATCGACCGCCAGCGCGAATTGCAGCCGCAGCTTGCCCACCCCCAGGGTCACGGCCTTGGTGCTGTCGCCCATGGTGTCGGTCACTTCCATCTCGGCCGGGCGCAGCCGCGCGGCCGACCGTTCGGCCCCGGTCAGATCGACCTCGGCAGCGCCGGGCCGCCGCGCGGGCAGGGCCAGGTAGACCACGCAATCCTTGATGGTCTCGGGCACTTCCAGCGCCGGGGGGTGATCATCCGATCCCGGCACCCGGAACACCACCCCGTCATGGGTCAGCCCGGCGCATTCCGACAGGGCGAACTGCCCGATCTTCAGCGCGCCCTCGTCGATCTCGATCTTCGAGAACCCCCAGCCATGCGGCACCAGCCGTTCGGCCAGCCCCGCGATCAGCGCCTCGGTGTGGCGGTCGGCCTGCTGAAAATGATGGGGTTGCAGGAACAGCCCCTCGGTCCACAGAACCCTGTTGTCCCAGGCCATTCAGGCGCCCTTCCCGACAAGGTTATGCGGGCCGGGCCGACCTGTGCGGGGATGGGGGGTCTTCGATCGGATCATCACGGTTTTGGCCCTTTCAGACGGTCAAGCTGTTCTTGATAGGCGCGGGCGAATTCGCGGCTGAACAGGTCGTGGAATTCGTTTTCGGCCTGGTCCGATATCTCGGCGAACAGCTTTTCATAGACTTCCCAATACCGGGCCTTGCGGCCCCGCAACAGCCCGGTCAGCCCGCCGCCGGTTTCGATCCTGCCTTCCAGAACCCTGGGATCAAGCCGCGCCAGAACCCCGCGGATCGCGGCCTGCATGCCGGTGACCATCGCCACCTCATGGGCCTTGATATCATCGAGCGCCTCGATGGTGGCGGCGTCGGCGTCCAGATAGCCCTGGCGCGCCGGGCGCACCAGCGCTTCCACCGCCTGTTCGGGGCTGACCGAGAATTTCAGCGGGTTGTTGGCGCCGCGGCTGATCATCGTGGCGTTGATGCGGAATTCCGACTTGATCGAGGTGCGGGTCATCAGAATTTCGCGCAGCCCCCCGACCATAAGCGCCATCACCCGGCCCATGCGCGCCATGGTGTCGGTCAGGTCGGCATCGGGGATCGCCAGATCGCCCGCCCCGGCGGCGGCAAGAAAGGCGCGCGCGGGCGCATCCGCCGCGGCGGAGGGGGCAGGTGGCGGCGGCGCGGGATGTGCTGCGGGATGTGCGGCGGGATGCCGGGTTTGCGGGCGCGGCAGATCGGGGCGTTCGCGCGGTTGGGGGGGGTGCGAATCTTCGGCGAAAGGATCGGCGGGGGATGATGATGCAATGCCAGGGGGCGGGCGGCGGGCGGCGGCGGGCGGGCGGCGGGCGTGGCGGATGGTTCAACCGGGGAAGCGATTGGGGGCGCGACCGATGGCGCAGGCGGAAACGGCGCGGCCGGGGGCACGGGTCGCGCAGGGGCCGGGCGCAGGGGTGGCGCAGGAATGCTTTCAGGAATGCTTTCAGGAATGCTTTCAGGAATGCTTTCGGGAATGGTTTCTGCGGACGGGGCCAGCAGATCATCATCCCAGTCTTCGGGGATCACCGGTGCGGCCTGATTGCGCGGGGTGAAGGCATCCAGCGGCGAGGCCCCGTGCTGCTGCGCCGAGGCCCCCTGCCCGGCAAAGGGATCGGCGGCGGGGCCAAGCAGCGGCGCGTCATCCTCGCCCAGCGGCGGCAGCAGCCCGTCTTCGTCGAATGCCTCCTGGCGTATGGCGCGCGGCCCGGTCGGGCCTGTGCCGCCGTCCAGCAGATCATCCAGGAAATCGCCGCCGCCGCCGGGGGCCGACCGGCCCGGATCATCCAGCAGATCCAGCCCGCCCGCATCGCGATCGGCCCGGCCCGGCGATATCGGCGCCTCGGCCGCCGGATCGGCCAGCCCGGCCATCGGATCCTGCGATCCGCGCGCCCCCATCGCATCGCCGGTGATCGACACCACCAGTTCATAGGCGCCGATCGACAGGATGTCGCCATCATGCAGCGGCGTCGAGACCTGCCCCAGCGGCACCTTGCCATAATTCAGAAACGTGCCGTTCGACGACAGATCGATCACCACGATATTGCCGTTGTGGTTCTCGATCGCGCAATGGTTCTTGGAAATGATCCGGTCGGGATCGGGCAGTTGCAGATCGTTGGCATCGCCCCGGCCAATGGTCAGGCTGGGCCCCGCCATGGTGACGGGTTCGCCCTTGCCCGGCACCATGCCGGTGGATTGGAAACGCAGGGTCACAGGCATCGGGCGGTCAGCCTCCGGTCAGAACGGTGAAACAGCCAAGGGTGATCGCCCCCCCGGCGGCGCACTGATCGCCGATCCGCGCGGCGGGCAGTTTCTGGATCAGCACCGTGGCCGATCCCTTGGCGACAGGATGGAGCACCGGCGGCAGGATGCCCGCGCAGATATCGGTGACACGCGCGGCGGGCAGGTATTGCACCAGCACCGTGAGGGCGCCGGGCGCGGTGATCGGCAGCGGGCTGCCCACGGTCAGCGGGCAGATATGCATGTCGGTCAGGCGGGCCTGCGGGGGGCCGGGCATCAGGAAGCTCCTTTCGGGGGTGTCGGCGCGGCGGGCGCCGCCCTGGCCGGCGCCGGTTCCCTGGGGTCCACATTGCCATTGCCGCCACGGGCAATGTCAAGACCGCGATCGATCAGCATTTGCAGATGATCGTCAAAGCGGGCGCTGTTGGCCCTGGCCGACAGCATGTTCATGGTCTGCACCATCGCCGCAACCGCGTTGGGCGGCGCGGGAAAATCGGCGAATTCGCCCGGCCCCAGCGTGCCCGCGGCATAAAGCGCGGCAATCGCGCAATAGACCGTGTCGTCATTGGCGGCGGCGGTGTCGATGGCCTGTTTCGCGGCGGCGCGGCTGTCGTCATTGGGCTGGAACACCCAGGCCTCGGCGGCGGCCAGCGGGCGCGGCACCTCCTTGCCCCCACCAGTCCGGTCGGGGCCAGCCCGGTCGGGGCCAGTCAGGTCGCGCGCGGCCAGGCAGGCCCACCACACCGCCTGGCGCGGGGGCAGTGCCGCGGCCAGCAACTGCATCACGTCAAGCCAGGCCGCGGCATCGGCCAGTTCGCCCAGCACCGCGGGCACCAATGCCGCGGCGGGGGCCTTTACCGGCGTCTCAAGCGTGATGTTGCAGCGCGCCAGAACCCGCGCGGCGGGTTCGGGTGGCAGTTTCTTCAGATCGTCGAACCGCGCGCCCATGGCGGTACCTCCCGTTGTCCGCATCTCTAGTTGATCAGCGTCACGCCGCCCTTGAGGATCAGCGAGGCCGCGCCTTCGACCTTGGTCACCGCCTGCCCCGACACGGTGACGGTCGGGGCCTTGATCGTCACCCCCGCATTGTCGATGGTGATCGACGATCCGCCCACCGACAGCTTGATCTCTATCGCCGCCGAGATGGCGATCTTGGCATCCGATTTTTCGGTGATATTGCCCGACACCGTGACATCGCGCTTGCCCGATACGCTCAGCGCCATGTCCGAGGCCACGGTTTCGGTCAGATTGGCGCCGATGTCCATGGTGCGGTCGGCGCCCACGGTCAGGCTGTCGTTCACGCCGATATCCTCGGTCTTGTCGGTGGCGATGGTGCGGAATTCGCTGCCGGTTTCCACCGTCAGGGTCTTGTCGCCGGTCTTGATGGTTTCGGTCTTGTGGTGGTGGATGGTCTGGGTCAGGTCGCCGGGGTCTTTCTTGTCGAGGCCGATGTTGATGACCGCGTTGTTTTCCACCGTCTGGAAATAATCCTTTTCGGAATGGAAGCGGATGAATTCCGCGTCTTTCTTGTCTTCGAACACCAGTTCGTTGTAATTCGCGGCCCCGCCGCCCTTGGTCGATCGGGTCTGGATGCCCGATTGGGTCATGTTGGCGGGCAGCGCATAGGGCGGCATGGTGTCGGCATTATAAAGCATGCCGGTGCAGATCGGGCGATCGGGATCGCCATCCTCGAACTGGATCACCACCTCCTGGCCGATGCGCGGGATGGCGACAAAGCCCCAGCCCTTGCCCGTCCAGGGCATGACGGTGCGCACCCAGCAGGTGGTGTTCTCGTCGCGCTTGCCCTCGCGGTCCCAGGGGAACTGCACCTTTATGCGGCCGTATTTGTCGGTGTAGATCTCTTCGCCCGCGGGGCCGGTGACCGTGGCCAGCAGCAGGCCGGGGATGCGCGGCCAGGGTGTCTTGCGCGGGGTCCGATAGGGGGTGGCCCTGGGGATCACGTTGAAGGTGCAGCGATAGGTATCGGTATTGTCGGCGTCGAACAGCAATCGGCCGGGCAGGATCTGGGTGCGGGTTTCGTGATCCTCGTAATCGGTTTCGATCTGGATCAGATGGGTGGCGCGGGTGATCAGGTAATCGCCGCTCCGCGATTTGTCGACCATGTCCCGTAGGGTGAAGGTCTGGCCCACGCCCATGGTGCGCACATTGCCGACGCCCGCGCGGGTGTCATGGCGCGCCGCCTCGGCCTCCATGCGGATGCGGGCATATTTGTCGCCAAGCGCGGTCTTGCGATGCGGGCCGGGATAATCGTAAAGCTCGGCGTCCTTGTGGCTGTGGCTGCCCTTGGGGATTGCCTTGATCGCCTTGAGATCGGCGCGCGGGTTCTCGAAATCGTAATCGGTCAGCGTGACCTTGCCAGAGGTCACCCGCCGCGACCCCTGCCATTCGAACACATGATCCTCGCGGCGGCGGTATTCGGCCTCGCGCAGGTAGAAATCGATGCTGGCATGTCCGGGCACCGCCGCATGGGCGCCCGCATCGTCGGCGATGACCAGGGTTTCCTTGCCCTGCCGCATCTCGGACCAGTAATAGATGCCCTCTTCCTCGAACAGCCGCGACAGAAAGTCGAAATCGGTTTCGCGGTGCTGCACGCAATAGACGCGCGCGCCGGTGCCCCTGGCCTTCATGTCGAAATCGGCAAAGCCCATTTCGCCGAAGATCTTCTTGGCGATATCGGGCACGGTCATGTCCTGGAATATCCGGTTGTCCGATGTCCGGGTCAGGAACCACAGCCAGGGCCGCAGTTGCAGCGTGTAAAGCCCCAGGCCTTGATACAGCCCCAGCGCCTCGGCCTCGATGCAGGTGCCGCCGAACTGGCGCCAGCTTTCATCGGCGGCCTGGATTTCGATGGTGATCGGCTGGCCGACCACCTTGTCAAGATCCAGCGCCCGGTCGGGCGACATGAATTCGACGGTGGTGCGGGTCAGTTCGGAAAATCCTTCTTCGATCCGGGCGGCCTTGATGAACATGCGTTCGCGCGGCAACGGGCCCTTGATCCGCACCTGCCGGTTTTCCAGAACGGCCTTTTCAGCTGACATCGAAACATCCTTTCTCGGTTGCGGCCTGGCCGGGCATCACGGGGTTTGCGGCGGCGGCCCGCCCCGCCCCGTATCGTCTGGCCCCACATCGTCTGGCCCCGTATCGCCCGAACCATCCGGCGAAACCGCCGGGGCGGCATATTCCAGCAGATCGTTGTCGCGGCGCAGCCGGGCGACGATATCGGGGTTGATCCCCCAGAAATCCGTCACCATGCGGTTGGGGCCGATATAGCGGCGCAACTCGAAGATATCGGCGCAGCGGATGCAATGCACCGGCCTGGGAAAATAGCCGCGCCCCAGCAGCATCGGGTTGAGAAATTCCTTGCCCTCGCACAGCCAGTAGCTTTCGTTGATCGCGAGCAGCAGCATCCGCGGCGCGTCTTCGCCGCCCCCATCCCTGCCGCCGCCATTGTCGCCGTCATCGGTGTCGCGCATCACAATCCCTCCAGCAGGGCGGCCAGTTCGTCATCCATGTCACCGGGTGCGGCGCCATCGGTGGGGGTGTCTTCGAACCCGGCCAAGAGCGCGTCAAGATCGTCAAGCCCCGCATCAGAACCGGCATCCGCATCCGCGCCTTCCAGATCGGCCAGCAGATCATCCAGATCATCCGCCGCCGCATCCTGTGCCGCATCCGGTGCGGGGATTTCCATTTCCAGTTCCATGGGCGCCGCAGGCGTGGCCCGCGCCGGGGTGGCTGGTGCGGCCCCGGCACCGGGCACCGTGCCCGCCCAGGGGCCCAGCACCGGCGCCCCGGCCAGCGACTGGAACCCGGCCAGCCGCACCGCATCGCGCCCGCGCGGGCTGACCAGCGCCATCAGCCCGCGCGCCACCGCGCCTTCCAGGCTGTCCAGCGTCAGGTTGCGGTCGGTGCAGGGCAGCGCCACCTGATCGCCATGGCGGTCGGTGACATGGTGGAACGGCATCTCGCCCAGGCTCATCACCGAACCCAGCTCCATCCGGGCGGTGTTTTTCACCTTGGCGCGCGTCGCGGCCAGCAGCGTGGCCACCGCCACCACCGGATTGGCCCAGAGCATCGATTTCAACCCGGCCTGCGGGGTGAATTCCTCGAACCCGAAGGCATCGACCGGATCGGTGCGCTGGCCATAGGGATGGCGCAGCATGAAGCGCGGCAGGCACAGCCCGACATAGCCCGCCTCGGGCAGGGCGCGCAGGGCGCGCCAGGCGCGGTCGGTCAGCGGGTGGCGGTCGCGCAGCGGCGTGTCGAGGCAGCCGGGCGACAGCGCCGCGAAAAACGGCGCATCGACATGCGCGGCGATCCGTGCCAGCCGCGCCAGCAATTCGGCATGGGGCGGGGTTTCCTCGAACGTATAAAGCCCGAACAGCGCCGAAAACCCGCCCGCGCCGCCGCCGCCCTGATCCTCGGGCAGGGCCGCCCCGGCCAGCAATCGATAAAGGCCCGATTGCGCCAGATCTTCCTGCGCGGCCAGATCGGCGGCCAGTTCCTCGGCCGAGACATCGTAAAGCGTGATCTCTATCGCGTCGCCGGTCTCGATCCGGCGGGCCAGGAAATCGAGGCTGCGCCATTGCGCTTCCAGCGCCCGAAACTCGGGGTGGTGCAGCACCAGCCGCATCGCCGACGAGAGCGCGTCATCGACCGCCGCGATCAGCGGCCCGGCCTCGGGCGCGGGGGCGGCGACCACATGCGGGCCGATGATGCCGGCGATCAGCGCCTCGACCGGGGCGGCGGCGGGCGGCGCGGCGGGTGTGGGCGCGCCCCCGATCAGCGCCTGGAAATCCGACAGGCGGCGGTCGGCGGGCATGTCGGAACCGGCCGACCTGTGCCGCGTCTTCAGCCCGGCGCCATCGCTGACCCCCCAGGCGCGCAGCCGTTCCACCGCCCGCGCCGAGGTGGCGGGGGCCTTCAACTGGCCGCGCAGCCCCGCCAGTTCGGCAAAAAGCGGCAGGTTTTCATAAAGCGCATCGGGGTGCAGATCGTCGATATCGCGCAGCGGCACCTCGATCACGCTGGTGCCGCCGTCCCGGGTGGCGACCGGCAGGCGCAGCGTGGTGGCAAAGCCCGCGATCACATCGTCGAAGGTATCGACATCCAGCCGGATCGCGCGCCTGCGCGCCAAGGCCTCGCCCACCTCGATCCGGCCCGCCGCCGCGCGCCCGGTGAAATCGCCCAGCACCGCGATGCGAAACCGCGGCCGGTGCAGCGTGTCGCGATCCGGGCGCGGCGCATCGAGGCGGCCAAAGGGTTCCTGCGGCGCGACGGGCGGGGTGGTGGGCGTTTTGGCGGCGGGCGGCGGGGTTTGGGCGGCTGGCGCCGCTTCTGGCCCCGTCTCTGTCACGGGATCGGCCTGCCCGTTCCCAAGCAGATCATCCAGCCCCGCCAGCGGATCCTCCGCCGCGCCGCCCTGCGCTGCGGCCCCCTGCGGCGCGGCAGCGCGCAGCGCATCAAGGGTATCTTGCGCGCCATCCTCGGCAGGTGGTGGGGGGGCGGCGGCAGCGCGCAGCGCATCAAGCGCGGATCGGGTCGCATCCGCCCTGGCGGCCCTTGCCGCCGCCTCGTCGGCCTGTTTCTTCAGACCCGCCGCGCGCAGCGCCGCAAAGGGATCCTTCTTGTCATCAGCCATCGCTATCCCCTGTCTTGTCCTGCGGGGCGGCAGCCCCGTGTTGCCCGCCGTATTTTCCACCACTTTTTCCTGCGATCAGCGCATGCAGCGCCCGGATCTCGTCTTGCAACTGCAAGACATGGGCATCGACCTGGTCGGTTTCGCGGCGCACCAGTTCGCGCAGCTTTTCGAATTCCTGTTCGGTCTCTTCTTCCACCGCCGCCTGCATGGTGTTGACCAGCAGACCGATAAAGAGGTTGAGCACCGAAAAAGAGGTGATCACGATGAAAGGCACGAAAAACGCCCAGGCCATCGGGAATTGCACCATCACCGGGCGCACGATGCCCATCGACCAGGATTCCAGCGTCATGATCTGGAACAGCGAATAGGCCGACCGCCCGATGGTGCCGAACCATTCGTCAAAGGCCGCGCCATACATGATCGTCGCCATCACCGAGAACACGTAATAGACCACGCTCAGCATCACGA
This sequence comes from Paracoccaceae bacterium, assembly GCA_014359745.1. Lineage (GTDB taxonomy): Bacteria > Pseudomonadota > Alphaproteobacteria > Rhodobacterales > Rhodobacteraceae > JACIYW01. The sequence continues at coordinate 32,332 of JACIYW010000002.1, forward strand.
TCACCGCGCCCATCCCCGGCAGCGCATCCAGAAGCGCCTGCACCACCGCGCGCATCTGCGGCACCGCCGACAGGATGCGCAGCGCCCGGATCACCCGCAGCCCGCGCAGCGCCGACAGCCCGTGCCCCTGCGGCAACAGCCCGACACTGACCACCAGCAGATCGAAGATGTTCCAGGCATTGCGGAAAAACCCAAGCCCGTAGGCATAAAGCTTCAGCGTCAGTTCCAGAACGAAAATCCCCAGCACCAACTGGTCAAACAGTATCAAGAGCGTGCCGAACCGGGCCATCAGCGTGTCGGATGTGGTCATGCCCAGCGTGACCGCATTGACGATGATCAGCGCCAGAATGGTGTTCCTGACCCGGTCGCGTTCCAGAAAGCCGCGCAGCCGCGCCCGCCCCAGCCCGGCAGGCCCGGCCCCGGCGCTTTTGCCGGGGCCCGGAACGGTATCGGCGATATTGCTCACTTCAACAATTTCTCCACCTTGTCGAATTCCTTGCCCAGCATCTTCATGTCCTTCATCACCGCCTGCGCCGTCCTCGTCTCGGCCGAGGTGTTGGCCAGTTCCTTTGCCAGCCGGTCGGCATCGCGCGCATCGGGTTTGCCGGCCTTGGTCACGGCAATCGCCCCGTCCATTTCCTTGCCGAAACGCTCCATCGCCGTCTCGAAGGCGGCCAGGGTGCCATCGGCCTTTTTCACCATGTCGCCAAAGGCGCGCAATTCGGGGGCGGCATCGTCCCTGATCGATTTGGGCAGGCCGCGCATCAGGCTGACGGCGGCGAGGGCCTCGCGGGCGTGATCCTCGAACAGCTTGTCGGCGGCGGTCATTTCCCTGGTGGCCTCGGTCAGGGCGCGGGCCTCTTGCCTGGCATCGCCGTTTGCCGCGGTCAGGGCGCGGGAAAGATCCTTCATCGCCCTGGAGGCAAGATTTGCCGGTTCGGCAAAGATCTTGCGCTCGTCGATCCCGTCAAGCTTCTTGAGCGCCGCCTTGCCATCTTTCAGCCCGCGCTTGTTGTTGCCCTTGTCGGCCACCACCTCTTCGATGGCCAGCGAGGCTTTTTTCAGCAATTCCTTGCGGGTTTCCTTGTAATCGCCGGGCAATTGCTTTTCGGCGGCCAATTGCCCCTTGGGCCCCTGCTTCATCGCGGCCTTGTAATGCACGGCCGCCCGATGGGCGAGGATCTTGAGGTCATAGCGCGCCAGCCCGTCAAGCGCGTCCTTCAGCCTGGACGCGCTCCACTTGCGTTTGTCGAGTTCGACCATCTGCGAATACTGGATCGGCAGGAACACCTTTTTCAGCGCCGGATTGGCTTTGATCCAGTCGGCGGTTTTCTTGTCCATCTCGGCAAAGGGGCTGGCGTTCAGTTCTGCCTTCATCTTCTTCTTGTCTGTATCGGCCATGAAATCCTCCTAATCGAACGCATAGGTGAAATTGCTGTCGGTCACATCGATCGCCACCTTGCTGATCACCCCGCCGGTCATCATCCGGCGCAGGAATTCGGCGGAAATATCGGGCAGCATGGTGTTGGTCACGATCGCATCGATCATCCGCCCGCCCGATTCCAGTTCCTGACAGCGGCCGACGATCGTATCCACCACCGCGTCGGAATAGGTGAAGGGCACGCCATGCGCGGCCTGCACCCGGCGCTTGATCCGGCCAAGCTGCAGCCGGGTGATCTTGGCGATCATGTCGGGCGACAGCGGGTAATAGGGGATGGTGACCAGCCGGCCCAGAAGTGCGGGCGGAAAGATTTTCAGAAGCGGATCGCGCAGCGCCTTGGCCATGCCTTCGGGATCGGGCATCAGATCGGGGTCGGCGCACAGATCCATGATCATGTCGGTGCCGGCATTGGTGGTCAGCAGGATCAGGGTGTTCTTGAAATCGATCACCCGCCCCTCGCCATCCTCCATCACGCCCTTGTCGAAGACCTGGAAAAATATCTCGTGCACATCGGGATGCGCCTTTTCCACCTCGTCCAGCAGCACCACCGAATAGGGTTTGCGCCGCACCGCCTCGGTCAGCACCCCGCCCTCGCCATAGCCCACATAGCCCGGAGGCGCGCCCTTCAGCGAGGAAACGGTATGCGCTTCCTGGTATTCGGACATGTTGATGGTGATGACGTTCTGTTCGCCACCATAAAGCACCTCGGCCAGCGCCAGCGCGGTTTCGGTCTTGCCGACACCGCTCGTGCCCGCCAGCATGAACACCCCGATGGGTTTCTGGGGGTTGTCAAGGCCCGCGCGGCTGGTCTGGATACGCTTGGCGATCATGCGCATGGCGTGATCCTGGCCGATCACCCGCTTGCCCAGATGGGTTTCCAGGTTCAGCACCGTGTCGATCTCGTCCTTGACCATGCGGCCCACCGGAATACCCGTCCAGTCGCCGACCACGCTGGCCACCGCCTGCGCATCGACGATGGGCAGGATCAGGGGCGACTCGCCCTGCAAGGTGATCAGTTCGGCGTTCCTGGCCTTCAGCCGCGCCAGAAGATCGGCGCGTTCGGCCCCGGTCAGGGGGCTGGCGGCGGCGGCCTCAACGCTCGCGGCCTCGGGGGCATCGACCGGCGCGCCGCCCGCGCGCAATTGCGCCCGCAGATCGAGGATCTCCTCGACCACCGCCTTTTCCGCTTCCCAGCGGCCGGTCAACTCGGCCAGCCGCGCCTGTTCCTGCGCCTTCACATCGCCGATCACCGCGCGCCGGTCGGCCACGTCATAGCCCGCCGTCTCGTCGCGTTCGATGATGGCCAGTTCGGTCTCCAGCGCCTCGATGCGGCGGCGGCTGTCATCCACCTCGGCAGGCACCGCGAATTGCGAAATCGCCACCCGCGCGCAGGCGGTATCCAGCACCGACACCGATTTGTCGGGCAGTTGCCGCGCCGGGATATAGCGCGCCGACAGGTTCACCGCCGCCTCGATGCCTTCATCCAGCACCTGCACCTTGTGGTGGCGTTCCAGCATCGAGGCGATGCCGCGCATCATCATCACCGCCCGTTCGGGGCTGGGTTCCTCGACCACGACGGTCTGGAAACGCCGGGTCAGGGCGGGGTCTTTTTCGATGTGTTTCTTGTATTCGGCCCAGGTGGTCGCACCGATGGTGCGCAGGGTGCCGCGCGCCAGCGCCGGTTTCAAAAGGTTGGCCGCATCGCCGGTGCCCGCCGCGCCGCCCGCGCCCACCAGGGTGTGGGTTTCGTCGATGAACATGATGATCGGGGTGGTTGAGGCCTGCACCTCTTCGATGACCTGTTTCAGCCGGTTCTCGAATTCGCCCTTCATGCTGGCGCCGGCCTGCAACAGGCCCACATCCAGCGCCAGGATCCGCGCATCGCGCAGGCTGGGCGGCACGTCGCCCCGCGCGATGCGCAGCGCGAACCCCTCGACCACGGCGGTCTTGCCCACGCCGGCCTCGCCGGTCAGGATCGGGTTGTTCTGGCGGCGGCGCATCAGCACATCGACGACCTGGCGGATTTCCTCGTCGCGGCCGACGATCGGGTCGATCTCGCCGCGGCGGGCCTGTTCGGTCAGATCGGTGCAGAACTGCGCCAGCGCCTCTTCGCGGCCCATGCCGGCCGGGCCGACCGCGCCCGATGCCTCGCCCGGTGCCGCGCCGCCGCCCGTCGATGATCCGTCCTGCGCGCGCAGCCCGTCTTCGGGCGAGCCATCGGTGATCTTGTGGAACCCCTCGGCCAGGTCATCGGGCCTGATCTTGCCGAATTCGGGGGATATCCCGATCAGGATGTTCTTCAGCCCCGGTGTCTTGAGCATGCCAAGCACCAGATGCCCGGTGCGCACCTGGCTGGAGGAATAAAGCAGCGAGGCAAACACCCAGGACCGTTCCACCGCATCGGGCAGATGTTCGGACATATCGGTGACCGAGGTCGCGCCGCGCGGCAGCGCATCCAGCGCCCGGGTCAGATCGGCGGCGATCTTGCCCCCGTCCAGATCGAAATGCCGGATGATGCGGATCACGTCATTATCCTGGCCCTGAAGGATCTGCGCCATCCAGTGCACCACCTCGACATAGGGGTTGCCGCGCAGCTTGCAAAACACGAACGCCCCTTCGATCGCCTTGTAGGCCAGGCTGTTGAGCTTGCCGAACAGGGCAACGCGGCTGATCTCGGTCATCTGTGGGTTCCTTCGTTGGCGGTGGCGGCGGCGCGCGCCCCTGGTGATTGAGGAGTGATCGGGGGCCGGGCGGCGGGCGTGGCGGCGCGCAGCGCCTGGGGGTGCAGGTACAGCTCATCGGCATCGCGCGCCCCGGCCCGCGTGCCGATCCAGCCGACATGGCCCAGCCGGACGGTGGCGCCGATCCGGGCCGCGGGCACCTGATCGGCGGCCAGCACCAGATTGACGTCATAATCCAGCGCATCGCCCACATAGGATCGCACCACCGCATCCAGCCGGTTCAGCGATCCCGATCCGGGCAGCAGGCGCGTGTAATCCCCCAGGCTGAGCGGGCCGATACGCAGCCGGAATTTCGACGCCCGCGACCAGACCCGATCCCCGATCGAGGTGGATCGCCCCAACCCGCCGCCGCTTTCGACGCCGCTTTCGCCGCCCTTCTCGGGGCCGGCGGGCACGCCAAGCTGCCAGCGGTCATCGGGTTCCAGCGCCAGCCAGGATCCGACGAATTGCTGCAAGCTGACCGGGGCGCGCACAAAGGCCGCAACGATCGCCATCAGCCCGTCGGCATGGCGCGCGCCCTGCCCGTAGAAACCCGCGAAATGCCGCCGCGCCATGTCGGGCATCGCGTCGCGGTTCTGAAACCCCGGCCCCAGCACCCCCGCGATCGCCGCCACCCGGTCGGCAAAGGCATCGCGCGGCGCGCGCCCGTCCGGGCCGGGCCGCAACGCCCGATCAAACGACGGCGCGGGCTGCGCCGAGACATAGGCGCGATAGAAAAGCCCGGCCAGCCGGTTGGTCAGCATGTCGGCAAAGGCGATGAAGGTCGGGTCGCGGTGGTTGCGCCGCCGGTCGCGGGCATATTCGGTCAGATGCAGCGGCAACGGCCCCGAGGGCCCGAACAGGCCGAAAAACCGGTTGGTCAGCCGCCAGACCTCGGGGGCGGGTGTTTTGGCAGGCGCCTCTTCAACCCCTTGTGCGGCGTCCCCCGCCTTTTGATCAGCCGCCTTTTCACCGCCGACCTTTCCCTCATCCACCTTTCCCTCCGCCGCCTGGTCCTGACCGGCCAGCGCCGCCAGCCCTGCGGCGATCCCCGGCGGCGGGGTCAGCGCCGCGATGGTCGAGGTGGGAAAGGCCAGTTCCGCCTCCTGGCCGATGCGCAGCGGGTCTTCGGCCGGGCGGCGGCTTTCGCCCAGGCGTGGGCTGTCGGGAAAGGCCGCCTCGATCACGCGCAGCGCGTGAAAGATATGGTGCGTTTCGGGGGACCGGATCAGCCGCGCAAGATGCGTCAGATGATCCGGCCCAGCCCCTGGTCGGGTTTCCATCGCGCGATCTCTCCGCGTTGCTGGCTTTCCAGCAGGGTTTCGGTAAAGGAATTCACCGTCACATGACGGCGAAAGAACCGCTCAAGCACCGAGCCGAGCACATAGGGGCTGGTGCCTTCAAAGAAGCTTTCGTCAACGCCGATGCGGATTTGCAGCCCGCGCACCGCCGTCGACAGCACCCCGTCGGAGATGCGGCGTACCACCGGACGGCTGGAGACAGAGGTCAGCCCCTCGATCTGCTTGGCGATGGTGCGGTCGCCCGCGGGCGCATAGATCCCGACAAGCTCGCGCAGCGCCTCGATGCCGCCGCCCTGGTCGGTATCGGCGATCGACAGGTAATTCAGGCTGAGATGGCTGATCAGCCGCCAGGCGGTATTGCCCTGGCCCAGCATCGGGCGCGGCCGGGTCGGGGCGACCGGGGTGTCGATCCGGCGCACCGGGCCGCCATCGGGCAGATGGAACAGATCCGCCCCGCCGGTGGACAGCAGCAGCGGCAGATCGCGGTTGGAACAGATCGCCGTGACCGCAAGCTGGCCGATGCCGGCGCGGTAAGGGGCCTCTTGCGGGTCGACCAGGCTCAGATAGACATCGGTGCCCAGATACGAGGTGCGCGCCCCGCGCAGCCGTTCGCGTTCGGTGCGCGCCCGCATCCGGCGCACCAGGGTGTAATAGGCCGGATGGGTATCGCCCGCGGCGGTGAAATCATCGGCCGAATAGAACGGGTGAAAGATGACGTCATCGCTGCCCTCTTCGCTGATCCCGGTGACGGAACGCAGCGAATGCACCTCGAAATCCAGCGGCGCGGTGCGGTCGGGGATCACCTGATGTTCCACCGTGCGCGGCGATATCTGCACCCGGTCGCAGCGCCGCTCGAACAGGTTGACGGCGGGCGTGGCATGCAGCCCGAACGCCGCGGGCACAACCGAGGCGGCCAGATCGGGCTGATTTTCCGACAGCAGGATATAGATATCCAGATCGGTGCCGCTGGCGCGCCGCACCGCCGGGCCAAGCCCGGCCAGATCCAGGAACCGGAACCGTTCGGGCATGGCGAAATATTCCTGCAACAGCCGGTAGCCATCGAAACTTTGCGCCGGCGTCGGCAGCAGCGCCTCTTCGGGGCCATAGCCGCGTGCCGAAATGCTGGCCGAATTGCCACCCGTCAGCGGCTGCACCCAGTCATCGCGCCGGTCGGTGGATCGCCCGGCCAGCCCGCAGGTGCGGGTGGCCAGCAGCGCATGCAGATCCCAGGCCCGCCCGGCCCCGGCATCGCCCAGAAACAGCGTCAGCCGGTCCAGCGCCAGATCGGCCATCCGGGCCCCGCCCAGGGCCGACAGCCGCAGCCGGATCGCCGCGCGCGCCTGCGGCACATCCGCCCCCACCCCGGCCGCGACCAGCGCGCCGCGCCCGTCGATATAATCGGCCTGGGAAATTTCCAGCGGCCACAGCGTCACATCATGGGCGGTGCGAAACAGGCAGGCGGTCTGCGCGCCCTCGTCGATGCGCGAGCGCAGCGTGGTGCCGCGCGCCACCAGATACCCCCCGGTCAGATCGGCCACCGACGGATCGGGTTGCAGCGTCGCGATCATCATCGACGGCACCGGCGCCAGATAATGCGGATAGACGATTTCCAGCAGATGCGCGGTCAGCGCCGGATATTGCAGATCAAGTTCCAACTGCACCCGCGCCGACAAAAACGCCACCCCTTCGAGCAGGCGTTCGACATAGGGATCGGCAACCTCGGTGCCCTCCATGCCCAGCCGCGCGGCGATCTTGGGGTAGGAGGCGGCGAATTCCGCGCCCATGCCGCGCAGATAGGCCAGTTCCCCCTCGTAATGGCGCAGAAGCCGCGTATCCATCAGCCGCCCCTTTCCACAGCACTGGCCGCCCCGGCGCCGCGCAGGGTGCGCAGGCCCTCTGCCGGGCGATCCAGACGCACCTCGCCGGTGATCACATCCACGGCGCTGCGCAGGTAAAGTTCCATCGGCAAGGGCTGCGCCCACATTTCGGCGCGGATGTCGAAACCGATGGTGGCGGTGCTGCCATCCTCATTGGCGCGCAATTCCACATGCAGGGTTTCGGCGCGGATGCGCGGCTCGAACCGTTCGATCGCCTGAAAGATCGCGCCGCGCATCAGCCGCACCCGCGTGGCCGAGGCGAATTCGCCCGCCACCTCGTGCACGCCGTAATTCAGCGTCGAGGCCGCGGCATGCGGATATTCTTCGGCGGGGATCATCGGCGAATTGTCAAAGGTGTTCAGCAGCCAGCCCAGATCGCGCTGCAAGATGTCGCGCAGGCGGCGCATGTCGATCACCCGTGAATCGCGGGTTTCCTTCAGCAGTTCGGGGTTTCTGTCGGTCAGCCGGTCAAGCAGGCTGGGCTGCAGACGTTCCGACAGGGTCAGATCAGCCATCCTGCCCCCCCGCCGCCTCCGGCCCGATCATGGGCCCGTCCATCGCCTCTGCGGCCTCTGCCGCCTCTTCCAGCGCCCCGTCGAACACCAGCTCGCGCAGATCCATCAGCGCCACATCGCCCGCGTCGGTGGTCAGCACCCGCTGGCCGCGCCCGGCCCAGATATCATGTTCGGGCGCGCCCACCGCCACCCAGGACGTGGCGCGCGCCAGCCTTTCGGCATCGCTGCCCTGTGCCGCGGTCCCGGCATAGCGGGTGGGGATCAGCGCCACCAGGTCCGACCCCGACCGCAGGGTAAGGGTGACCGGCGTCCAGACCGCATCGCGCAGGTCGGCCGGCGCCTCGGCCCGGATCGCCGCGACCGAGGCGAAGGGCAGCCAGAAATACCTGCCGTTGACCACCGCCTCCAGCAGCGGCCCCAGGCGCATGTCGGCATCGGCCACCCAGGCAAAGGGCTGGCCGTTCAGCCTGCCCGGCGCGGCGGGCGCGGCCTCGAATGCGCGGGCGCGCAGATCGGCGGCGGCGCCGTGCTGCCCGCGCGCCTCGGCCCCCAGCGCCTCGATCATCAGCGCCACCCATTCGGCGGGTTCGCCAAAGACCAGCGGCACCTTTTCCCCCGCGAACACCTTGTCGCGATATACCTCGCAGATGATCCCCTCGCGATAGGTCTGGGCCATCGGCGTGGCCAGCGGATCAAGTTCGGCGGCAACCTTGAGCTGGCGTATCGCCCGGTTCCAGTCGCCCATCACCGCCAGAAGCTGGAACAGGAACACCCGCAGGCGCGCATCGCCGGCCCTGGCGCGCACCCCGGCCTGAAGTGCGCCCAGCGCCCCGCCCGGATCGCCGGCCTTGATCAGCGCCTCGGCTGTGGTGATGTCATCGGTCATATGCTGTCCTTACCCGGCGCGGGCCCTGTGATGCCGCGACACGCCGCCCGGCGGGCAGGTATCGGCCCCTTGCCTGGCGGCGTGTCGCGGCGGCGTGGTCCCCGGCCCCGCGCAGGGGCCGGGGCCTTTGTCAGACGGTCAGCGAGGCGTTGTTCTTGACGCGGCTCCAGCGGGTGACCTGCGGCGTGCCGCCCATCTTGCCCTTGGCATCCTGCGCCTTGTAGGTGATCTCGATCGCGCCGAACTGGAAGATCACGGTTTCCTCGCAGACATCGTCGCCATCCGACCCCGACCACGAAATATCCTGCACCATGACCAGGCGGAATTCGAACTTCATGAACATCCCGCCCGAGGCGCTGGTGGATTCGCCCGACCGGCGCAATTCGATGACCAGATCGTCGAAATGCTTGCCCGTCACCAGCGCGTGAAACAGACCGGTCGAGGCGGTGTCGGTCTTCTTGGTGATGGTGAATTCCTTGAACGTGGCCTTGCCGGCCCCGCCGCCCGCGCTGATAGAGCCGATGTTGATGTTGTTCTCGGCCCCGAGTTCGAACGAGATGATCTCGAACGCCCCGTTCTTGGCCATCGCCTCGTCCTGGGTTTCCCCCGGAATACCGCCGACATCGACCTTTTCCTTGCTGTGCGTCGGTGAATAGACAAATGCGTCAAAAGACATCCTGGTCTCCCTTGCTGAATTGACCGGGCGGGCCATCCCGTGCCGGTACGCGCGCCCCGATCCGGGGCCCTGCAAAAGGCACCCCGGATCGGGGCACCGGCTTCAATGAATCCGGGCCGGTCGCGCGGCCCGGATATCTTCCAATGGCACCCGGTAAACGGGTGCCTCGGGATCACCCCTTTTCAGAGGGCAATTTCGATACCAGCCGCAGGGAAACCGACAGGCCTTCCAACTGGTAATGCGGCCGCAAAAAGAACTTCGAGGTGTAATAGCCGGGGTTGCCCTCGACCTCTTCGACCACCACTTGCGCGGCGGCAAGCGGGCGGCGGGCCTTTTCCTCTTCGGGGGAGGTCGCCGAGGCGAAATCGACATACTGGTTGACCCAGGTCTGCAACCAGCCCTCCATGTCCTCGCGGCTCTTGTAGGAACCGACCTTGTCGCGCACGATGCATTTCAGGTAATGCGCGAACCGGCAGGTGGCAAAGAGATAGGGCAGCCTTGCGGCAAGCTGGGCATTGGCGCTGGCATCGGCATCGTCATATTCGGCGGGCTTGTGCAGCGATTGCGCGCCGATGAACACCGCCACATCGGAATTCTTGCGGTGGATCAGCGGCATCATCCCGTTCTTGGCCAGTTCCGCCTCGCGCCGGTCGGAAATCGCGATCTCGGTCGGGCATTTCTGATCCACGCCGCCGTCATCGGTGGGGAAGGTGTGGCTGGGCAGCCCTTCCAGGGCGCCGCCCGATTCGATGCCGCGGATCCGCGAACACCAGCCATATTCCTTGAAGGACCGGTTGATGTTCACCGCCATGCCATAGGCGGCGTTGACCCAGGAATATTTCTCAGAATCCGCGCCTTCGGTATCTTCCTCGAAGGCAAACGCCTCGACCGGGTCGGTTTTCGACCCGTAAGGCAGCCGGCCCAGAAAGCGCGGCATCGCCAGGCCCACGTATTTGCTGTCCTCGCTTTCGCGCAAACTGCGCCAGGCGGCATATTCGGGGGTCTGGAAGATCTTGGTCAGGTCGCGCGGATTGGCCAGTTCCGACCATGAATCCATCTGGAACAGCGTCGGCTTGCAGCCGGTGATCAGCGGCGCGTGGGCGGCGGCGGCGATCTTCGACATCTCGCCCAGAAGTTCCACATCGGGGGGCGAATGGTCGAAATGGTAATCGGCCACCAGCGTGCCATAGGGTTCGCCGCCGAACTGGCCGAATTCCTCTTCATAGATCTTCTTGAAGACCGGCGACTGATCCCAGGCGGTGCCCTTGAATTTTTTCAGGGTCTTGGCCATGTCCTTTTTCGAGATGTTCATCACCCGGATCTTGAGCATCTCGTCGGTTTCGGTGTTGTTCACCAGATAGTGCAGCCCGCGCCAGGCGCTTTCAAGCTGCTGGAAATCGGCATGGTGCAGGATCACGTTGACCTGTTCGGTCAGCTTCTTGTCCAGTTCGGCGATGATCCCCTCGATAGAACGCAGCGCGTCGTCGGAAATCAGCGCGGTATTGGCCAGCGCCTGCTGGGCCAGGGTTTTCACCGCCTGTTCGACGGCGGATTTCGCCTGATCCGATTTGGGGCGGAATTCCTTGTGCAGCAGCGCCGCGAAATCGGAACCGCCTTCGGTGGTCTGGGTGGCGGCAGCGCCGCCCTGCTGTTCAAGCTCTGCGTCGGCCATGGTTTATCCCTCGTTTCCGGTGGTCTCGTCGCCCGCCGCGGGCGCGGCGGCCAGCGCCGCCAGCAGCGCCGGATCCTGGATGATCTGCGCGATCAGATCCTCGGCCCCGGTCTTGCCATCCATATAGGTCATCAGGTTCGACAGCTGCGTGCGCGCCTCCAGCAACTTGCGCAGCGGTTCCACCTTGCGCGCGATGGCGGCGGGGCTGAAATCATCCATGCTTTCAAAGGTGATATCGACGGCCAGATTGCCCTCTCCGGTCAGGGTGTTGGGCACCGAGAAGGCGGCGCGCGGTTTCATCGATTTCATCCGGCTGTCGAAATTGTCGACGTCGATCTCCAGGAACTTGCGGTCGGCCACGGCGGGCAGCGGTTCTTCGGATTTGCCCGACAGATCCGACATCACCCCCATCACGAAGGGCAGTTGCACCTTCTTTTCGGCACCGTAAAGTTCCACGTCATATTCGATCTGCACACGGGGCGCGCGGTTGCGCGCGATGAACTTCTGGGAACTGGCCATTGCTGCATCTCCTTGGTTGTGGGTGTGAACGGGGGCGCCGGCCACCGCGGTGTCAATTCTGGTGTCAGTCTTGCGCGCCCGTTACCTGTCGGCCTGGTGTGGGGCGCGGTCAGTCGTCGTCTTCAAGCCCTCCGATCACGTTGACATTGTCCACCCCGTTCGGGGCCATGTCCTTGACGATATCCAGAAAGCTGGCCCCGACCAGCCGCCGCGCCCGCGCCAGCAAAAGCGGCACCGGGCTGGAGGGTTCGGCGCGTTCGTAATAGGCGACGATGCGGTCGATGGCGTTGGTCACGTCATTGGGGCCGTTGATGGCCCCGCCCCCCCCGCCCGTACCGGCGCCCGTACCGGCGCCCGCACCTGCACCCATGGCGGGCGCGGGGCTGTCGTCTTCGGCCGCGGCATCGCTGTCGCCGCTGTCGCCGGTGGCGGTTTCCAGCGCGCGGATGATCTGGCGCAGCAGCTTTTCCAGCGGGTCGAAATCGGGGCCCTGGCCGGGGATGCGATCGTCGAACACCGCGCCGATGGCGCGCACATCCCCAAGCACCTGACGCGCCGCCGCCAGCCGTTCGGTCAGAAGATCGGGGTCGGTATCCTGAAACGCCGCCGAGATCGCGGCGGGATCGGGGATCTGATCCATATCGGCGGGGGCGGGGATATCGCCCTCTGCCACCGCGATATCGCGCAGGCACATGCGCCCGAAGGCGCGGCTGTCGCTCAGCGGGGCAAGGCGCAGGGCGCGCAGCACCGTATTGGCATCGGTCAGCGCCAGCACCGCGTTGACCCGCATGGTCGGATCGTCGTCATCATCGGCGTCAAGCTGCGGATGGCAACTGTCCCAGTACCGTTCCAGACAGCCGCGCATATAGGCGGTAACCCCGGCCAGCCCCGGCAGGCCGTCAAGCCGCAGCCGGGCATAGGCCAGACAGGCGGCGGCGCGCAGATCGTGGCTTTGTTCCAGCACCTCAAGCGCGCGGGCGCTGACCTCCTTGTGGTCGGGTTCCTCGGCGGCGATCACGCTGTCGCCGACCTGCCGTTCCTCGCCGGGCATCGCGGCCAGTTCCATGGCGCTGAAGGCCGCATCATATTCCAGATTCTCGCCGCTTGGCCCGTCGCCGGCACGAGGTTCCAGCAGATGCGAAAGGTCCATGTCTGAAATCCCGGTATATAATACGCGAAACCCTACAGCCCTTGCGCCCCGCAAATCAATGGAGCATTTCCATACCTTTTGCCGGCCCGCACCCCCGATTCACGCCCGCGCGCCTGGCCCATGTCCCTGGCCCGCATCCATGGCCCGCGTCTTTTGGTTGACCCGGCCCCGGCGTGCGGTATCTTGCCCCCCGGCCAGACCCCGCCAGACCCGGCGCTGGCGGGCAGCACATGACCATGGGGATATGAGAACAAGATGACCGTCACCCCCGCAAGGCGCCGCCCGATCCTGCCCATTCCGGCCCTGCCCATTCCGGCCCTGCGCGCCCTGATCGGGCTGCTGCTGCCCTGTCTGCTGCTCGCGGCCTGCACCCTGCCGCGCGGCGCGGCGCTGCAATCGGAAATCGTGTCGGGCGCGGCCCGGGGCCAGGCCGATTTCGCCGTCTACCCGGTCAGCCGCGCCTATCTGCCCGCGCTGCAAGGCTGGCCCGCCCCCGGCGCCACCCCGCCGCGCGACTGGCTGACGCATAAACGCGGCCCGGCCAGCAACATCATCAACCCCGGCGACCGCCTGAAACTGGTGGTCTGGGATCCCGAGGAAAATTCGCTTCTGTCGGTGCCGGGGCAAAAGGTGGTCGATCTGCAATCCAGCAAGGTATCGCCCGAAGGCACGATCTTTGCCCCCTATCTGGGCGAGATCCGCGTGGCCAGCATGACCCCCGAGGCGGCGCGCAGCCATATCCAGGGCTATTTCGAGGAAATCGTGCCCTCGGCCCAGGTGCAGCTTGATTATCAGCCCGGCCGCGAACACACCGTCGATCTGGTCGGCGGCGTGGTCCGGCCCGGCGCGGTGCCGCTGCCCGATCGCAATTTCACGGTGATGTCGCTGCTTTCCATGGGGGGGGGCGTGGCACCGGGGATGAACAATCCGCAACTGCGGCTGGTGCGCGGCGGCCATACCTACCGTATCTCGCTCAAACAGCTTTTTGCCGATCCCGGCCTCGACACCACCTTGCAGGGCGGCGACAAGGTGTTCGTGGAAGAGGATGACCGCCAGTTCATGGCGATGGGGTCGACCGGGCGCGAGGCCATCGTGCCCTTTCCCCAGGACCGGCTTTCGGCGCTGGAAGCGGTGGCGCTGGCGGGCGGGATGAACGACAACCGCGCCAACCTCAAGGGCCTGTTGATCCTGCGCGAATATCCCGCCGCGGCGGTGGCGCCCACAGCCCCCCAGACAGCCGCGGCACCAGCTAGGGAAACAACCGGCGCCGCCAGGCTTGACGTGCCGCAAGGCAGCGGCCCCGCCCACCCGCGCACGGTTTTCGTGATCAACCTGACCACCGCCGACGGGCTGTTCAGCGCGGGCAAGTTCGATATCCACCCCGACGATGTGGTGCTGGCCACCGAATCGGCGGTCAGCAATGTGCGCACGGTGTTTGGCCTGATCGGCAGCGTCTTTGGCCTGGCCAGCCAGACCAACAACCTGAACTGACACCCTGAACCGATCCGCCCGGATGCCGCCCGGATCTGCCCCTCAGGCCTGCCAGGGCGGCGGGCGCCCGGCCATGTTGGCGACATGGTGTTCGATGGCGCGTTCCAGCTTGTCGTAATAGAACAGCCGCCCGTTTTCCAGCACCGCCCCCGCCTGGCACAGGTCGCGGATCATCGGCACCGAATGCGACACCACGATGCCGCCGCTGCGGCGCATGCGTTCCTTGAACACCGCGGCGCTTTTGGCCTGAAAGGCCGCGTCGCCGACGCTTGTCACCTCGTCGACCAGATAGGTGTCGAACCCGATCCCCATCGAGATGCCAAAGGCCAGCCGCGATCGCATCCCCGAGGAATAGGTGCGGAACGGCAGGTGGAAATGCCCGCCCAGCTCGGCGAAATCCTCGGCAAAGGCGATCAGCTCGGCACTGTCCACCCCGTAGACGCGCGCCAGGAACCGCGCGTTCTGCGCCCCGGTCAGTTCGGGGTGGAACGAGCCGGCAAAGCCCACCGGCCACGAGATCGTGCCATCCGAGGTGATCGACCCGGTATCGGGATCCATCGTGCCCGCGATCATGCGCAGCAGGCTGGATTTTCCCGCCCCGTTGCGCCCCAAAAGCCCGATAGAGGTGCCGCCGGGAAAGCTGGCGGTGATGTCGCGCGCCACCACCTTGCGGGTGCCGTTCACCACATAGGTCTTGTTGAGGTTTTCCAGATGGATCATCGCGGTTCCCGTCATCGCCCGCCGACACCGGCCCGTTCAGCGCCCTGTTCTGCGCCCTGTTCTGCGCCGGCCCGTTCAGCGCCTGTCGCGGATCGCATACCAGACCAGCACCGACACGGTCCAGATCAGCAGGGCAAAGAACCCGACCAGCAGCACCAGGATGCCGCGTTCGGGATATTGCGCCTCTTGCGACAGGGTGGGGCTGACATAGGCGGCCAGATAGCGGCTTTTGCGCCGCGCCTCGGCCAGCGCCGCGTCATAGGCCACCAGCGCCCCGGTATAGGCCCGCTGGGCAAATTCGCGATCGACCGTCAACCGTTCGTATTCGGCCATGATCGATGCGTAATCCTCGCCGCTGGCGTCCGCGCCGCCCAGGCTGAATTTCTGCCGCTCGGTATCGATGCGGGCGCGGATCACCTCGATGCGGCGTTCGGCCTGGGTGACGCGCGGATCGTCGGCGCGGGTGGAATCGCGCAACAGATCCAGTTCGATCAGCGATCCGGCAAGCTGTTGCTGCAAGGTGCCGATCACGCCCATCTGGCTTTGCAGATCGGCCGAAGGATCGACGATGCGGGTGCGCGACCGAAAGGCGGTCATCGCCTCGCGCGCCGCTTTCAGCCGCGCCATGGTCGCG
This sequence comes from Paracoccaceae bacterium, assembly GCA_014359745.1. Lineage (GTDB taxonomy): Bacteria > Pseudomonadota > Alphaproteobacteria > Rhodobacterales > Rhodobacteraceae > JACIYW01. Next base: position 47,934 of record JACIYW010000002.1, read on the forward strand.
TCAAGTTCCTCGCGCGCATAGCGGGTGGTGTCATCGCGGGCGATCGCCGACAGATCGTTGATCATCTGCGTGCTTTCCTCGAGGATCGCCTGCGCGATGGTACGCGCCGAAACCGGGTCGAAGGCATGCACCTGCAATTCGATCAGCCCGGTGCCGTGATCGTAAAAGATCTTCACCATATCGGCCCAATAATCCACCAGATCCTCGATGCTGCCATCGGGATCGAAGGCAAAGACCGGATCGCGATCATAAGGCGCGGAATAGAGGGCGCGCAGATCCAGATCGGCGTCGATCTTGGTCACCAGCGCCTGGCTGTGGATGAAATGGTTCAGGATGTCGGTATCGGACGAACTCGACGATCCGGCCAGCGAAGAGGCAAGACCGCCCAGAAGATCGATCGACGGATTGGCCTGCTGGGTGCGCACCGCAAAGCCCACGGTCGAGGTGTATTGATCCACCGCGCGCGTATGAAGATAGCCCGCCGCGATCACCACCGGCACGATCACCATCAGCGCAAAGCTGATCAGCGTGGCGCGGTGACGGCGGCGCAGGCGCGCAGACCGCGCCACCGGTCGCACCGCAGGGCCGGGTTTGGGGGCAGCCGGGGGCGCGGGTTTTGGGGGCGGCACCGGTTGCGGGCCGCGCGCCGGTTCCGAAGCGCCCGCAATCGGCGTGACACCGCCTGCGTGTTGTATCTGTGACAAGGGCACACCGCCGCAACAGGGGTGGCAAACCCGGTGTTTGCCTGTTCACCCATCTTCCTACATAAGATGGGAACCGAAATCCAGCGGTCCCTGCCCCATCCCTGCCCCCAACCCCGGCCCCGCACACCCCAAGAGCCCAGATGACCGAGACCCGCCTTTCCCCCGCCTCCGGCCCTGCCCTTCCCCCTGCCCGGCGCCCCGCACAGCGCCCGCGCCGCTTCAAGACCGCGCGCACCGTGACGGCGCTGGTCTTGCGCGAGATGTCCTCGACCTATGGCCGCTCTCCGGGCGGCTATATCTGGGCGCTGCTTGATCCGATCGGCGGTATCGTGATGCTGTCGGTGGTGTTTTCCTTCATCATCCGCGCGCCCGCATTGGGGACCAATTTCCCGCTGTTCTATGCCACCGGGTTTCTGCCGTTCCTGATGTACAGTGATCTTGGCGCCAAGCTGATGGGGGCGATCCAGTATTCGCGGCCGCTGCTGGCCTATCCGGGGGTGACCTGGGTCGATGCGGTGCTGGGGCGGTTCATCCTGAACACGCTGACCCAGGTTGCGGTGTTCTGCCTGGTCAGCGGCGGCATTTTGCTGCTGTTTCGCACCGGCGCGTTCCTTGACATGGTGGCGATCCTGAACGCGCTGGCAATGGCGGCGGCCCTTGGGCTTGGCATCGGCACGCTGAACTGTTTCCTGGGAGAGGTGTTTCCGGTCTGGCGCACGATCTGGTCGATCCTGAACCGGCCGATGTTCATCATCTCGGGGGTGTTCTTTCTTTATGACGCCATGCCGCCGCTGGCGCGGGATATCCTGTGGTACAACCCGCTGGTGCATGTGATCGGCGAAATGCGCCGCGGCTTTTACGGCACCTATGACGCGCCTTTCGTCACCCCGGTCTATGTCTATGGGTTCGCCGGGGTCTGCCTGGTGTTCGGCATGATATTTCTCAGCCGCTATCACCGCGACATCCTGAACGCCTGACCGGCCGCAAGACCGGTTGAAGCACCGCGTGGCGCTTGGTAAACGCAGGCACAAGCCATGAGGAACGTGACCGGATGACCGCCAGAACGATGCAAAGGCTGCGCCATCTGGTCGGCTTCTTCGTGTTCGGGCCGGGCAGGCTGCGCTATCTGGCCGGTATCCATGCCTCGGGCCGGTTCGACCGGCGCTATTACCGCAAGGCCAATCCCGATCTGCACTGGCTGTTCCGCGCCTTCCCCGAGCGCCATTACGTGTTCGCCGGCGAGGCCGAGGGCCGCTGCCCCCGCCCCGATTTCGTGCCCCAGGCCTATCTGCGCCTCAACCCGGATCTGGATCGCTGGGCGGACCGGCCGTTTCAGCATTACCTGCGCCACGGCCATGCCGAGAACCGCGTCACCCGCGACCTGCCCCGCGTCCTTGGCGGGCTGACGGTTCTGCCCCCGGCCCTGCGCCGTGATCCTGATGCGGGCACCACCCCGCGTGACCTGGCGGTGGTGGTGCATCTTTACTATCCCGACCTCTGGCCGGAAATCGTGGCCTCATTGCGGGCCTCAAATCTGGATGCCGATCTGTTCGTCACCCTTACCCACCGGCCCGATGCCGATCAGCGCGGCGATCAGGGCGCCGCCGCCCGCGCCGCAGACCAGATCGCAGAACAGATCGCAGGCCGGGCGCAGACCGATCGACGAACACACCCCGACGGCCACGCTGGCCGCGCGCATCCGCGCCGACTGGCCCGGCGCGCAGGTGATCACCATGCCCAACCACGGGCGCGATATCTTTCCCTTCGTGCATCTGGTGAACGCGGGCCTGCTCGATCCTTACCGCGCGATCTGCAAGATCCACACCAAACGCTCCCCGCACCGCCAGGATGGCGAGGCATGGCGCAGGCATCTGATCGCGGGCATCCTGCCGGGGGCAGAAACCGCGCCGCTGCTGGGCCGGTTCCTGGCCGACGGGGCCGCGGGGCTCTGGGTGGCCGATGGCCAGCATTACACCGATATGCGCTGGTGGGGATCGAACCGCGACGGGGTCGCGCGGCTTTTGCGGCGCATCGGCATACGCCCCGACCCCGACGCGCTGTCGTTTCCGGCGGGGTCGATCTATTGGGTCAAGCCGATGCTGATCACCCTGATCCGCGGCCTGCGCCTGGACCTGACCGATTTCGAGGTCGAGGCAGGCCAGCTTGACGGCACCACCGCCCATGCCTTTGAACGGGTGCTGGGCTATCTGATCGGGGCGGCAGGGCTGGAAATACGCCAGACCGCGCAGCTTGAGGCGGCGGAACCCGCCCCCCTGCCCGCGCCCCACACCCGCGCCAGCCTGGTCAGCGCGTTCTACCTGCCGCAGTTCCACCGCACCCCGGAAAATGATCGCTGGTGGGGCCGGGGCTATACCGAATGGACGGCCTGCGCCCGCGCGCGCCCCGTTCATGACGGCCAGGATCAGCCGGTGCTGCCCGGCGATCTGGGCTTTTACGATCTCTGCCAGACCGGGGTGATGGGCGAACAGGCGGCCCTGGCGCGGGATGCGGGGATCGATGCCTTTTGTGTCTATCATTACTGGTTCGACGGGCGGCGTATCCTGGAAACCCCGATGCAGAACCTGCTGGCCCGCCCCGAGATCGACTTTCCCTTTTACCTGTGCTGGGCCAATGAAAGCTGGCGGCGCAACTGGGACGGGCTGTCGGGCGAGGTGCTGCTGGATCAGGGTTACGCCCCCGGTTTCGAGGCGGCGCTGGCCGCCGATATCGCCCCCTATATGCGCGATCCGCGCTATCTGCGCCCCGACGGGGTGCGCCCGCGCCTGGTCATCTACCGCCCCGAAGACCTGCCAGAACCCGCCGCCAATATCGCCCGGCTGCGCGCGGCGTTTGAAGATCTGGGATTGGGCGCGGTGGAACTGGGGGCGGTGCGCTTTCATGTGGATGGCGCGCATCCGGTCGCGGCGGATCTTTTCGATTTCTGGGTCGAGATGCCGCCGCACGGGCTGGTGGACGAAGAGGGCTGGCTTTACGGCGGCCCGCGCGGCAACCGGCTGGGCTTTGATCCGGCGCCGGGATTTCAGGGGCTGATCTATGATTACGGCCGGGTGATCGACAACAGCCTGTCGCCCGAATACACCGCCCGCCTGCCCGCCAATACCATCGCCGGCGTCATGCCATCCTGGGACAATACCGCCCGGCGGGGCCTGCGCGCGCATCTGGCTTTCGGTGCGCATCCCGCCGCCTTCCGGCGCTGGCTTTACGGGCTGTCAGAACACCGGCTTGCCACGTCCTACCGGGGCGAGGTGATGATCAACGCCTGGAACGAATGGGCCGAAAAGGCCATGCTGGAACCCGGCGGGGCCTTTGGCCGCGCCAATCTGGATATGCTGAAGGAGTGGCGATGACCACCGTGATCCCCGGCCATTGCCCGGTGTGTGAAACCCGGACCGAATTTCGCAGCACCGATGGCTGGTTCCGCGATCACCTGCGCTGCGCGGCCTGCGATTCGATCCCGCGCGAACGCGCCTTTGCCTGGGCGCTGGACCGCTTTCGCCCCAACTGGCGCGAGCTGGCGATCCACGAAAGTTCCCCCGCCCCCGCGCGCCGCGTCTCGGCCCGGCTGCGCGAGGGCTGCAAGCACTATATCGCCAGCCAGTATTTCCCCGGTGTCGCCTCGGGCAAGATCCATCAGGGCATGCGCTGCGAAAACCTCGAATCGCTCAGTTTCAAGGATGCCAGCCTTGACCTGCACCTGCATCTTGACGTGATGGAACATGTGAACCGGCCCGATCTGTGTTTCCGGGAAATGGCCCGCACCCTGCGCGCGGGCGGGGCGGCGATCTTTACCACGCCGCTTTACGCCGAACGCGCGGCCAGTGCGCGCCGCGCGATCCGTTTTGCCGATGGCGACGAACATCTGGCGCCCCCCGAATATCACGGCAATCCGGTGGATGATCAGGGCGCGCTGGTCACCTTTCACTATGGCCAGGATTTCTCCGATCTGATCCGCGCCTGGGCGCCGGATCTGTCGCTGTTGCGGCTGGATCTGAACGATGCGCGCATCGGCGTGATCGGGGAATTCCGCGATGTGTTCATCGCCGTAAAAGGCATGATCTGATCCATGGCCCCGCAGACCCCTTCCCGCGCCCTCCTGCATATCGGCACCCACAAGACCGGCACGACGCTGATCCAGAACACGCTCGCCGCCAACCGCAAACTGCTGGCGCGCCATGGCGTGATCTATCCCGAGATCGGCCGCGCCAGCGGCCATCACAGCCTGCTGACCCGCTGGCTGACCCTTGATCCCTATTACCACACCCCGGTTGCGCCACGGGAGCTGTGGCAGGGGCTGGCGCGCTTTGCCAGGCCCGGCCAGACGCTGGTGCTGAGCAGCGAGGAATTCAGCCGCGGCTTCAGCCGCCGGGTGGATTTTGCCGAGGTGCGCGATTTCCTGGCGCCCTTCGACCAGATCGAGGTGGTGTGTTTCCTGCGCGACCAGATGTCGTTCCTGCAATCGATCTATCTGGAAATCGGCAAGAAAAAGGCCGGGCCGGGCTTTCCGGCGCTGATCGACGGGGCGATCAAAAACGGCTATGCGGCGGGGCTGCATATCGATTACGGCGCGCTTTATGACCAGTTGCTGGAGGTGTTCAGCCCCGATCAGATCCGCTTTGTCGATTATGCGCAGGCGCGCCGGGCGCCGGGGGGAATTCTGGGGGTGATGCTGGGGCTTTGCGGCACCGATCTGGCGGCAGAGGCGCTGAAACCGGCCAGCGGGCCGGAAACGGCGGTGGCCAATATCTCGCCCGATCCGCTGGCCACCTGGGCGGCGGGCCTTGTCGCATCGCCCGAAGCGCCCGCGCCCGCGCTGATCGCGCGCGCGCGCAGCGTCCTTGATCAGCTGTTCGGGGCGGGGCGGCCCAGCCTGATCTATACCCGCGCCGAGTACCGCGGCCTTGCCGCCCATATCGCCCCGCGCAACGCCGCCTTTGCCGCGCGCCTGGCCGACAGGCAGCCCGGCTTCACCCTGTCGCCCCCCCGCCCCGATCCCGCCAGCCTGCCGGGGCCCGTGAAACCCGCCACCGGGCCCGCGCAGGGCCCGACGCAGGGCCGGTTCAGGGACCGGACCCGGGCGATCCGATCTGGCGCGAGGATATCGGCCAGACATTCTGGGTGCGCTTTGCGCGGGATCTTTATCACCCGAACGGTTGAACACGGCACAAGTATCAGGCAGCAAGAGAAAATCCGCCGACCAACGGCCCAGGCCGCCCGCTTTGGGGTTTCGCCCCCCGGCACCGTGCACTAAAGTGTGGAAAAAACCGTGTTTTCAAGGTATGGAATGATTTCAGGATCAGAGGCCGCGTGGAAGGCCACGCAACGCCCCGACGTCATTGACCATAATGATCCGGCCCCTGCCCGGCCCGCTGCCAGCGCCGTGCCCGTTGCCAATCCCGAACCCGGTTCTGACCCCAATTCTGGCCCCAATCATGGTCTTGTCGCCGTGCCGGGGCCGGGCACGGCCCTGCCGCCGGTGACGGTGCTGCTGGGGCAGTTGAACGGCGCGCGGTTTCTTGAGGCGCAGCTTTCCAGCATCGCCGCCCAGACCGGCTGTCATCCCGATCTGATCGTGTCCGATGACGGATCGTCGGATCACGGGCCGATGCTGGTCAAGGCGTTTTCCACCCGCCACCCCGACATCGGGGTCACCCGGATCGACGGGCCGCAGCGTGGCTTTGCCCAGAATTTCCTGTATCTTTTGCGCAGCGTCGGCCCCGATGCGCCCTATGTGGCGCTGTGCGATCAGGATGATTACTGGCTGCCCGGCCGCCTGGCACGGGCGCTGCGCATGCTGGAAGCGGTGCCGCCGGGCATGCCCGCGCTTTATGGCAGCCGCACGCTGGTGTGCAATGCCGATCTGACGCCGCGCAAACCCTCGCCCCTGCACGCCCGCCCGCCGTCTTTTTGCAATGCGCTGGTGCAATCCATCGCGGGCGGCAACACCATGGTGCTCAACCGGGCCGCGCTGGATCTGGCGCAGGCCGCCAGCCTCGAGGCGAAAAAGGTCGTCTCGCATGACTGGTGGCTTTACCAGATCATCACCGGCGCGGGCGGGCGGGTGATCTATGATCCCGAACCCGGCGTGCTTTATCGCCAGCATGCGCATAACATGATCGGCGCCAACAATTCGATCCGGGGCGGGCTGATCCGGTTGGGGGCGGTGCTGGCGGGGCGGTTCGCGCGCTGGAACACGCTGAACATCGAAACGCTGACCGCGTCAAGCCATCGCTTCACCCCCGAAAACCGCGCTATCCTGCAAGACTTTGTCCGGATGCGCACCGCCCCCCTGCCCCGGCGGCTTTGGCTGATGCGGCGGTTGCGATTGCACCGCCAGACCCGCAAGGGCGATCTGGCGCTGTGGCTGGCCGCCATGCTGCGCCGGATCTGATAACGGGGCGCGTGCAAGCCGGGCGTGGGATTTTGAGTATTTGGGCCAAGATGAAATTAAAGAGCGTTTTCTGCTGCACTCAGGGTGCGGACCCTGTCGGGTGCCGCGCGCTTCAGGGCGCCACCTTTGACGTGACCCAGCCCAGATAGGCCCGCACCGGGCTGCGCAGCCGCGGCCTGCCCGAGGCGCGCCAGAAGCCGCGCCATTCGGCCTCGAGCGCGTGCACATCCCAGCCGGGCGCCAGCGCGCGGGCCTGGTCCAGCACCTCGGCCCCGAAGGGGGGCAGGTCGGGGCCCGCCACCTGGCGGGGCGTGACGCGCAGGATATCGCCCGGCTCTTCGGTCAGGTGGTAGTCGGGCAGGGGATCGGCCGCGATCATCTCGCGCAGCATGGCGCGAAACACCCGCCGGGGCGAGGCAGAGCCGGATTTGCGGTGCAGCACCTCGACCGAGATGCGCCAGTCGGGCTGGCGGCCGCAATGTTTGCGCGCCAACTCGTAGATGCGGCGTTCCAACGGTTTGCGCAGGCGGAAATAATCGCGGCTGAGCGTCAGCACCGATTTCGACAGCACCGCGCGGTAAAGCCAGTCCGAAAGCTTGACGCGCACCGACACCATGCGCCCGCCCTTGGCACGGCGCAGGATCTCCCAGCTTTCAATGAGGCCGAAGCCGCGCGTCACCTCGACGCCGCCGGTGGCCAGATTGGTGGTGATGCGGGTGCCCGCCAGCCGCTCGAACGCCTCGCGCAGGCGTTTGTAGGCATCGCCCGATGTCTCGCGGTTGGTGGCCAGCAGCAGATCATGCGCACACAGCATCACCACCTGCCCCACCCTGCGCCCGGCATTGAGCCCCGCCATCAGCTGGCTGATGCAATAGATCAGGATATCCTTGTCATGGATGGTGGCCAGCCCCTTGACCGAAGGCGTCACCTCTATTTCGGTGCCGTTATGGGCATAGCGCAGGATGCGCCGGTCGGGCCGGGTGGCCAGCGAGAACATCGGGTGTTCCATGCTGCCCAGATCGGTCTTGGGCAGGGCATCGAAAATATCGCAGAGAAAAAAATCGCCCTGGCCCAAAAGATCGCCCGGCCCGCCCAAACCCACCGCCGCGCTCATTGCCGGTCTTCCTTCATCGCCTGCCCGCCCTGCCCGGTTTCCGGGTCTGGTGTTTGCTGCCCCAAGGGTTCCGGCGCCCCGCAAGCGGTGCCGAGAGATTCGGGGTTTCAGTGACACCCACCCTAAAGTTATCCACAGGGGACGTCCAGCCTTCGCCCCCGCGCGTATCGGGGGATCGGAGTCAGTTGATCGGGGGATCGGAGTCGCCCTTTCGGGGGTTCGGAGTCGGGCAAGGCGAAAATATCGCCGAAATTCCCAACGATCAAAAGGCTTTGGCAAGACAGGCCGGATGGCGTAACTGATAATTAACAGGATATAACTGGCAGGATATTTTGCACGCCGCTGTTGCGCCCGGCCGGAACCGCGAAAAATGCCCTGAAAACCCCTGAAATCCGGGCGAATGTGCGCGATTTGCTTTGATGTGCGTCGATTTGTGGTATAAGCGGAAGAAAAGCGCACATCATGATCGGGCCAGAACGATCGGCCGAACATATCCCGGTGGGCGCACGGCCATGAGGGGCGGCAGATGACCAGGGAAAACCCCGCGCGCGACACTGCGTCCGATCAACCGCCCTATTTCAACATCTCGCCCGATGCGGCGCTGCGCGAGCTTGGCGCCCCGGTCAGCACCCGCGACTTTGCCGCGATTGCCGCGGCCTGCGCGCGGGGCCGCAACGATCTGGCCGCGCAGGGGCTGGATGAAAGCGGGTCGCGGCAGTTGCGGCTGTTTTCGACCTGGGAAATTACCCGCTATCTGATCCCGATCGCCACCCAGCATTTCCGCCGGGTGCTCAAGGCGCATCCCGATCTGCCGCAGGGGCGCAGCGATACCGCGGGCGGCGCCAAATGGTTCACGCTTGACGAGGTGCTGCGCCTGCGCGCCCATTTCGCCGCCGAAGGCAGCCGCGCCAAGGAATACCTGCCCTGGCGGCCCAAAGGCCAGCCCGCCAAGATCGTGGCGGTGGCCAATTTCAAGGGCGGTGTCGGCAAGACCTCTACCTGTGCGCATCTGGCGATGTCGGCGGCACTTGATGGCTACAAGGTGCTGGTGATCGATCTGGACAGCCAGGGCTCGATGACCTCGATCTTTGGCGGCAAGGTGGCCGATGAATGGCAGACGGTCTTTCCGCTGCTCGCCCGCCATTATGCCCGCGCCCTGCAAGAGGCCAACCGGGCGCGGGCGGATCGGGGCGAGGCCCCTGCCCCCATGGACGAGACGCTGATGGAGGCGCTGAAGATCACAGCACCCGGCCTGGTGCAGCGCACCCATTGGCCCAATATCGACCTGATCGGCGCCCAGCTCAATCTTTACTGGGCCGAATTCCAGATCCCGGTCTGGCGGATGGGGTTGCGCGGCTGGAAGCTCTGGGATGCGCTGACCGACAGCCTGGCCGAGGACGGGATGCTGGATGCCTATGATCTGGTGTTCCTCGATACGCCGCCGGCCCTTGGCTATCTGACCATCAACGGGCTGGCGGCCTCGGATATCCTGCTGGTGCCGACCGGCGCGTCCTTCCTGGAATTCGATTCGACGGGGCGGTTTTTCGACATGCTGCACACCACCTTCCAGTCGATCGAAGAGGGTGAGAACATGGCCGCCCGCGCCCTGGGCCGGACCGAGCTGGCCTTTGAATGGGATGCGGTGCGCGCCATCATCACCCGCTATGACGGCAATCAGCAGGCGGAAATGGCGGGGCTGATGCAGGGCTGGCTGGGGCGCACCCTGTCGCCTTACCGGCAGGATTTCACCGCGCTGATCGGGCAGGCGGGCGAACAGGTGTCGGGCATCTACGAGGCTGATTACCGCGATTTCAACCGCGAAACCTATATGCGCGGCCGCGAAACCTTTGATGAAACCTATGCCGCGTTCAAGCGGCTGCTTTACGGTGTCTGGCGGCAGGACGAGCTGCGCGCGGGGGCGGGCAAATGATTTCCAGCAAAATTTCCGGAAAATCGTTTTATATCAATGTGGTAAACGCCATGTGTTTCGCGCGCGAAACATCCTGGCCCGGTGTTTCGCACCCCGGCCAGGCGGCGGGGCTTTCCAGCAAAATTTCCGGAATGTCGTTTGATATCAATGCCATGAGTGATGCGTGTTTCGCGCGCGAAACATCCGCGTCGTGCTTCATGACCGGCGGCAAGGATCGGCGCAACGCACGCCGGCCTAACCGGATCACAAGGCAATGCCTGCAGGCTGGGGCCATTCCCGCCGCCCGCAGGCCCGCAGGGCAGGGGGGAACATGGCAAAACGCAGGCGTCTGACAGCCCCAACCGGGGCGGGGGCCACCCACAGCGGGCCGGAGCATGATGTCATGGGATATTTCCCTTCGGCCCAGCGGCCGCTTGCCGGCCCGGCCCTGCACGGCGGTTCGGCCCCGATTGCACAAGTCACCGGCGCCTCGGCGGCAGCGGCGGCCTTTGAAGAGGTCAGCGCGGCGCTGACCTCGGCGCGCGCCGAAGGGCGGCTGATCCAGCGCCTGCCGCTTGATGCGATCGATGCGGCTTACCTTGTGCGCGACCGGCTGGCAGAGGGGGCGGGCGAGGATCTGCAAAGCCTGATCGACAGCCTGCGCGCCCGTGGCCAGCAAACCCCGATCGAGGTGGTGGCGCTGGAAGATGGCCGCTATGGGCTGATTTCCGGCTGGCGGCGGTTGACGGCGCTGCAACGGTTGCACCGCGAAACCGGCGAGGATCGCTTTGCCCAGGTGCTGGCGCTGCTGCGCAGGCCTGCCGCCGCCTCGGATGCCTATCTGGCGATGGTCGAGGAAAACGAGATCCGCAGCGGCCTGTCCTATTACGAACGTGCCCGCATCGTGGCGCGCGCCGCCGATCTGGGGGTGTTCGCGGATGAGGCGGCGGCACTGCGGGCGCTGTTCGCGGCGGCCAGCCGGGCCAAGCGATCCAAGATCGGGTCGTTCCTGGGGCTTTACCATGCGCTGGATGCGCGGCTGCGCTTTCCGGGCGCGATTTCCGAACGGCTGGGGCTGGCGCTGGCGCGCGCCATTGCCGCGGATGCGGGGTTCGGGGCGCGGCTGGCCGACCGGCTGCGCAAGGCCGGGGTGGAAACCCCCGAGGCCGAACAGGATCTGCTGCAACGCGCGCTGACCGAAGGGGTGGGGCAGGCGGATGACGCAGCGGGTTTCGCTGCGAATGAGGCTGCGAATGAGGCTGCGAATGACGATGCGGGCGCGGTGCCCCCCGATGCGCCCCAAGATGCCCCGCCAGCATCCCCCGCAGGGGGCGCCACGCTTGATCGCCCCTCCGGGGCGGAGGAAATCGCCTATGGCATCTGGATGGAACAGGGCGGCGGCGCGCTGCGCCCGCGCCTGACCCTGTCGGGGCCGCGTGTCGATGCGGATCTGCGCGCGCGTCTGGTTGCCTGGCTGCGCCAACAGGGGTAACCGGGTGTCCTACAGGACCAGATGACCGGAATTGTTCGAAAGGGATTGCCGTAATGACCAATGCATCGCCTTACCCCAACGGCCTGGGCCAGAACCGCGCCGGGCGGCGCGGCATCATCCTGGCCGGGGGATCGGGCACCCGGCTTTATCCGGTGACCATCGGCGTCTCAAAGCAACTGTTGCCGGTCTATGACAAGCCGATGGTCTATTATCCGCTGACGGTGCTGATGCTGGCGGGTATCCGCGAGATCGCGGTGATCACCACGCCCGGCGATCAGGATCAGTTCCGGCGCCTGCTGGGCGATGGATCGGACCTGGGGCTTGCGATCAGCTATATCACCCAACCCGAACCCGAGGGGCTGGCGCAGGCCTATCTGCTGGCGCGCGATTTCCTGGCGGGCGCGCCCTCGGCGATGGTGCTGGGCGATAATATCTTCTTTGGTCACGGCCTGCCTGACCTCATGGCCGCGGCCGATGCGCGCGGCGACGGCCATGAGATAGGGCAGGGCGGCACGGTGTTCGGCTACCGCGTCGCCGATCCCGAACGTTACGGCGTGGTCGATTTCGACGATCAGGGCCGGGCCCGCGCGATCGTCGAGAAACCGGCGGTGCCGCCATCGCATTTCGCCGTCACCGGGCTTTATTTCCTGGATGGCACCGCCCCCGAGAAAGCCGCCCGCGTCACGCCATCCGCCCGCGGCGAGCTGGAGATCACGTCGCTGCTGGAAATGTATCTGGCCGAGGGCACGCTGAGGGTGGAACGCATGGGCCGCGGCTTTGCCTGGCTTGATACCGGCACCCATGGCAGCCTGCTGGATGCCGGCAATTTCGTGCGCACGCTCGAGGCACGGCAGGGCCTGCAAGTTGGTTGCCCCGAAGAGGTGGCGTTTCAGCAGGGCTGGATTTCGCGCGCCGATCTCGAGGCGCTGGCCGCGCGCTATGCCAAGAATGCCTATGGCGGTTATCTGCGCGGGCTGTAGGGGGGCTGTGGCGGCGGGTCTTTCCCCCGGCGCGCGGGCGCGGGGCGGGGAGATGCGTATTTTGGCCAAGATGAAACGGGCAGGGCACGGTTTCGGGCGGCCCGTCCGGGCCAGGCGCGGGCTTGATTTATCCCGCGATCCGTCTTACTGCCCGTCCGGTCCGGAGTGGTGGCAGAGTGGTCGATTGCGGCGGTCTTGAAAACCGTTGAACCTTAGCGGGTTCCGTGGGTTCGAATCCCACCCGCTCCGCCAGCGCAAACGCGATTTCCGTCAGTTGCGGTCAAGCGTTTGACCGGCGCGCGCGCGGCTGGCGCGGCCGATGAGTATTTATGCCAAGATGAAAGCGAAAGGCGGTTTTTCCGGGCCGTCGGGGTGCGGGTTTATTGGGCCAACGGGCGCTGATGCCCCAGGATTTCGCGCATGGTTCGGGCCGGTTTCAGGGGTTTCGGGCGCGGGATTTCGCGGCGAAACCGGGGGAATGATAATGCAAACTTATCGCTCAGGGAAAGCCGCCGACAGGCGCGGCGGATTGGGGAATTCCCGCTTGCGATAACCGCCGCCGCGCGCCATTCTGGGGCGATGACCGCGCGCCAGAAATCCGTTGCCGCCCCGCCATCCGCCCCGGTTCCGGCTGCCGTGCCCGCCTGGCTGCGCCGGGCCCTGCGCGCCGATATGTCGGCGGATACCACGGGGGCCGCGCTGGCCGCCGGGGCGGCGCTTGGCGCGCTTGATCTGCTGGTGCGGCGGCAAGAGGTCTGGGCCGGGGTCTGGCGCCAGCGTCTGGCCCTGCGCGCGGCGGCGATCAGCGCGCGCCGCGTCGGCCGCCCCGAGGATGAGGCGGGGCTGCGCGATGCGGTGATGTTCACCCGGCCGGGCGATGATCCGGGGCCCGGCGGCGCGATCCTGGTTGCCTGGCAACGGCTTGCGGCGCGGCCCGCAAGCACGCTGTCCGCCACCCTGTCGGGGGGCGGCGATGCGGGGCTGGCGGCGGCATTCGGGCCATGGCCGGGGCCGGACGCGGGGGATACGCCCCTGCCCGATGCGGGCGGCATCGTGGCGGCGCTTGCGGCAGATCATGGGGCAGATCATGCCCCCTGGCTGGCCGATCTGCGGCTGGCGCGGGCGCTTGGCTGGCGGGTTGCGGTGCCGCTGCTGGGCACGCAGCCCCGCACGCGGCCCCGTACCCCGGCCGGAAACCGCGAGGCGGCCGCCTTGCAGGCCTTGGCGCGGGCGGCCGTGCAGGCGGTGGATCTGGGCGCCGATCTGGGCCGCCGCGCCGACCGGCTGGCGGCTGTTGCCCCGAAACTGCGGGCCAGGGGCGCGGCGGCGGTGGTGGCGCGGCTGCTGGAGGTGGATGCGATGAGCGCCGCGCAGCCCGTTCCCGGCATGAGCGACCGGGGCCTGCGGCGCCTCTTTGACCGGCTGGTTGATCTGGGCGCGCTGCGCGAACTGACCGGGCGCGGCAGCTTTCGCCTTTACGGGCTCTGAGCGATGGCAGGCCCCCGGCGCAAGACCGATGACGAGGATGCTTTCGACCGGGAACTGGCCGATCTGCCCGCCGATCTGCGCTGGCGTGAATGGATGAACCGGGTCGAGGCGGTGATCTTTGCCGCCGCCGAACCGGTGCCGCGCGCGGTGCTGGCGCCGCTGGTCGGGGCGGGGTGCAATCTGGATCTGATCATCGATGACATCCGCGCCGAATTGCAGGCCCGGCCCTATGATCTGGTGGCGGTGGCGGGCGGCTGGCGGCACCTGACCCGCCCGGCCTATGCCGGGGCGATCCGCAGCACCGTCCCCACCCGGCCGGGCCGCACCGATCTGAGTGCCGCCGAGGGGCTGGTTCTGATGGCGATCGCCTGTTTCCAGCCGATGACCCGCGCCGATCTGGCCGCGGTTCTGGGCCGGTCGGTCAGCCGCGATCTGATCGGCGGCCTCAGGCGGCAGGGGTTCATTGCCGCGGGGCCGCGCGCGCCGCAACCCGGCGCGCCCTATACCTATGTCACCACCCCGGCGTTTTTGCGCCATTTCGGCCTGACGAGCCTGCGCGATCTGCCCGATATCGAGGCGCTGGAGGATGCGGGCCTGCTGAGCCGCGACCGGATGCGCCAGGATGGGTTCGCGCCGCCGTCAGAGGAGGACGGGCCAGATTGACGGGCCAGACTGACGGGTGGGTCGGCGGGCCGAAAAAGGCGGCGGCGGATGGATCAGAGGATTTCCGCCGGTGCCGCCCGTCCGGCCATCCGGTATTTGTAACGACGTCAAGGGCATGGTACCAGATCGGCGGGGCATTATCAGGGATACGGGCGTAATGGCCCGCATCCCCACATCGAGGTTGTAAAAGACATGTCTACATTCACTCTGACGGGCCTTGGCGCCGTCTCTGGCGATAATGGCGTCACAACATCGGCGCTTGACGCCAGCACGCTGGAACTGTTCCTGCCCGATACGGCGGTACCCAGCTTTCGCTATACGCTTGAGGATGACGGGTCGCCGATTTTTCCGGAAATCGACGATCTGATCATCAACGCCATCGATATCCGGCTGGACGGGGTTTCGCTGGATGATGACCGGGTAACGGCCAATCTGGGAGAGGTGCAGTGGGCGGGCAATGCCACCACGGTTCTGGTTCTGACCGATAGAAGCGTGCCGGGCAGTATCGGCACCGCGGTCTTCACGCTTGGCGGCACGGCCCTGCCCGCGTTCGCCACGCCTGCCGAGTATGACGCCTTTCTTGACACCGGGGTGACCGGCACGTCGGTGGCCACCGGCGCTTTCGCGCCCGGTGCCCTGATCGCGCTGGCCGATCTTCCGGGGATCGTGGAAAGCACGCTGCCGGATACCGTGGTGCCAAACCTGTCGGGTTCCGATGGCGATGACGATCTGTTCGGCGAAATCGGTGATGACGATATCGCGGGCGGGTCGGGCAATGACCACCTGTCCGGCAACGGTGGCGATGACAATCTGGCCGGCGATTTCGGCGATGACAATATCTCGGGCGGGTCGGGCCATGACAACCTGTCCGGCGACGATGGCGATGACGATCTGTCCGGCGATTTCGGTGATGACAATATCTCGGGCGGATCGGGCAAGGACCACCTGTCCGGCGACGATGGCGATGACGATCTGTTCGGCGATGACGGCGATGACGACATCTCGGGCGGATTAGGCCATGACCGCCTGTTTGGCGGGGCGGGCAATAACCGGCTTTTGGGCGATGATGGCGATGACATCCTGGAAGGCGGCGAT
>JACIYW010000020.1 GCA_014359745.1 Paracoccaceae bacterium
TCTCCCACAGGGTTCCCGCCAAAGCCCGGAACGCTGTGGGGGCGGATCGGGGCGCGGGCACCGGGGGCAACCCCGGTGCCCGGCCTGTTTGCCAAGCCGACATGTTTCTGATTTAGCACGCAGTTGTGACATTGCGCCGGGGTGACCTTTGGCGGCTGGTCCAATATGTCAGCCCTGAAGGGAGTGCCGATGTTCGGATTTGACCTGATCGATGCGGCCCTGCTTCCGGCGATGCTGATTGCGCTGGCGGCGGGGATATTGTCGTTCCTCAGCCCCTGCGTGCTGCCGATCGTGCCGCCCTATCTGGCCTATATGGGCGGCATTTCGATGCAGGACATGACCGGCGACGATGGTGCGGCACGGCGCAAGACCATCGCGCCCGCGGCATTCTTTGTGCTGGGGCTGTCGACGGTGTTCCTGTTTCTGGGCTTTACCGCCTCTACCTTCGGGCGATTTTTTCTGGAGTATCAGGGCCTGTTCGCCAAGATTTCCGGCGCGGTGATCATCATCTTCGGTCTGCATTTCCTGCATGTGTTCCGCATCCCGTTTCTGGATCGCGATATGCGGGTGGATGCGGGCGATCAGGGCGGCACGGCCTTTGGCGCCTATATCCTGGGGCTGGCCTTTGCCTTTGGCTGGACGCCGTGCATCGGCCCGCAGCTTGGCGCGATCCTGTCGCTGGCGGCGTCGGAGGCGTCGGTTGCGCGGGGGACGGTGCTGTTGGGCGTCTATGCGGCGGGGCTGGGCATTCCGTTCCTGCTGGCCGCGATTTTCGTGCAACGGTCGATGACGCTGATGAACCGCCTCAAACCGCATATGCGCAAGATCGAGATTGCCATGGGCGCGCTTTTGATCGTGGTCGGGGTGGCGCTGCTGACCGGGGCATTTACCGATTTTTCGTGGTGGCTGCTGGAAACCTTTCCGGCATTGGGCCTTATCGGCTGATATCGGGCGATCTGTGCTGCCGGGGCTTGCATTGCCCGGATGGCGGGTGTAACGCATCCGCACTTCACAGGCGGGGTCTGGGCCGATGGGGGAGAAATCCCCAAAGGTCCGCCGGTTGGGCGCAAGCCTGAAACCCCCGCCGAGGTGCAAACCGGAAAGGACATAAACATGGCGCTTCCTGAATTCAGCATGCGTCAGCTTCTTGAAGCTGGCGTTCACTACGGTCACCAGACCCAGCGGTGGAATCCCCGCATGGGCGAATTCATCTATGGTGACCGCAACGGTATCCACATCATCGATCTGACGCAGACCGTGCCGATGCTTGATGCCGCCCTTAACGTGATCCGCGAAACCGTGGCCAAGAACGGCCGGGTGCTGTTTGTCGGCACCAAGCGGCAGGCGCAGGCCGCGATCAAGGACGCGGCGGAAAAATCGGCGCAGTTCTATATGAACCACCGCTGGCTGGGCGGTACGCTGACCAACTGGAAAACCGTTTCGCAATCGATCAACCGGCTGAAGGCGCTGGATGAACAGCTTGCCGGCGGCGCCGAGGGGCTGACCAAGAAGGAACGCCTTGGCATGGAACGCGAACAGGCCAAATTGCAGGCCTCGCTTGGCGGTATCCGCGAGATGGGCGGCGTGCCCGATCTGTTGTTCGTGATCGACGTGAACAAGGAAGATCTTGCGGTGCTTGAGGCGAAAAAGCTGGGTATTCCGGTGATCGCGATCGTTGACACCAACTGTTCACCCGATGGCATTGATTACATCATTCCGGGCAATGACGATGCCGCCCGTGCCATCGCGCTTTATTGCGATCTGGCCGCGCGTGCCGCGCTGGACGGGATGACGGCGCAGATGGGTGCGGCCGGTGTCGATCTGGGCGCGCTGGAAGAGGCGCCGGTCGAGGAAATCCTGGCCGAAGTGACCGCGGAAGGCTGAGGCTTTTCGCCCGACCGAAGGCCGTGACGGCTTTGGTCGGGCGTTATCATACTGTCATCGGGCGTCGTCAGAATCGCCCGTCATGGGCGGGGCGGCCCGCTATTGATCTGTTGAACAGGAGGCCAAGATGGCAATCACCGCAAGCATGGTGAAGGAACTGCGCGACACCACCGGCGCAGGCATGATGGACGCGAAAAAGGCGCTGACCGAGACGGGCGGCGACATGGAATCCGCCGTTGACTGGCTGCGGACCAAGGGCCTGGCCAAGGCCGCCAAGAAGGCCGGGCGCACCGCCGCCGAGGGCCTGATCGGGGTTGCGGTCAAGGCCGGTCGTGGTGTCGCGATCGAGTTGAATTCGGAAACCGATTTTGTCGCCAAGAACGCCGACTTTCAACAATTGGTGCGCGAAATCAGCCAGGTTGCGCTTGATGCCGCTGATTCCGTAGAGGTTTTGCGCGCCACCCATCTTAATGGAAAGCCGGTTGAGGATGTGCTGAACGCGGCGATTGCCCGGATCGGTGAGAACATGACGCTGCGCCGGATGCATGTGCTGGAGGGCGACACGATCGTTTCCTATGTGCACAACGCCGCCGCCGAGGGCATGGGCAAGATCGGGGTTCTTGTCGCACTCAAGGGCACCGACAACGGCATCGGAAAGCAGCTTGCGATGCATATCGCCGCGACCGCACCGCTGGCGCTGTCGGAAGCCGATCTTGACCCGGTCGTTGTCGAGCGCGAGCGTGAGGTCCAGACGCAGAAGGCGCTGGAAGAAAACGCCACATCAGCCAAGCCGAAACCCGCAGCTGTGATCGAGAACAACATCATCCCCGGCCGGATGAAAAAGTTTTTCGAGGAAGTAACGCTTTTGGGCCAGAAGTTCGTCGTCAATCCCGATCTCACGGTAGGCGAGGCGGCCAAGGCGGCGGGCGTCGAAATTACCGGCTTTGTCCGCGTTGCGGTGGGCGAGGGAATCGAGAGGGAAAAGGAAGATTTTGCTGCCGAGGTCGCCAAGACCCTTGCGGGATAAGCGATATGGCGGGGCCTGAGGCCCGCGCAGTTTGCAAGACAAAAAGCGGTGCAGGGAAACCTGCACCGCTTTCAGTTGCGCCGCATCGGTTGGGGATGAGGACGGGCGCCGTGGGTGTCGGCCAAAGGAACTGACTGTACGTCCCTCGGGCCGACGTTTCCGGTTTCCCGGTGCTTTCAGCTTTGCCATGAAATTGCATGGCGTCTGCTTCGGCTGTCCCAATGACCAATGTCACCACTCACGGAACCTTTGCATAATGCCAAGTTCCCTGTGGTCCAGTAAGTAGGGAAATCCTTACTTTGCATTTTGAATATGTGACTTTCCGGGGCATGGGGTCGTCAGAATTCCCCGCAGGGTTGTAAAATACTATTGATTTCAACTGTTAAGGACGAATATCTGATTCTGGTATGCGGCCTTGAGAACCGCCTGCGCCGTGGTGTCCACCTCCAGCACATCACGGGCCAGACGCAGGTGTTTTTCCACGGTTGTCGGGGTCAGGCCCATGATCGTCGCGATGTCCTGAATCGTCTTGCCATCACCGACCCATTCAAGCACCTCGCGCTGGCGTTTGGTCAGCGGGCGACGCGGCAGCTTATAGGGCATCGAGGTGATCTTGAGGTGGGTGATAGAGTTGATCGAATGGATTTCCTGGCCGTGCCGATCCCATATCGCGTCGACATCATCCTGTGACAGGCTGGGTCTGGCGGCAAGCCCGATGGCGCCCTTGTTGCGCACCGACCCATCGCGGAAACTGATCGTATAACCCGCGCGCAGCCCCATGCGCTGGTTGAAGGCCACCACCGCGCGTTCGTCTTCGGTCAGCGCATTGCCGCGCGCCATATCTTCGATCAGGCGCCAGCTACAGGCGCCTTCATTATAGGCGGCCCAGGTTACCATCGGCGCGGTTTTGTAAAGCCCGGCGTGGATGAACCCCTTGACGTATTTCTGGCTGTGGTTGCTAAGGATCAGAATGTCATCCAGACTGCCGAAAGACGTTCCCGACCGAAACCGGGTAAAGCCGTAGATAAGCCGGGAAAACCCGAATTCACGCATCTTTTCGACATGAAGGGACCAGAGGTCTTCGATGCTCTGGGCTTCGGTTACCCGGCTGATATGTTCCAGCAGTGTCATTCTTGCGGGTAACCCAAACCGCCGCGTGACCGGTGATGCGTGATCAATTCATACCAGAAAAAACCAAGGCGCGCATGGGCGGCCCTGCCTCGTTCGAAATTTTTCATTCATTCACCCCAATAATGCTGCAACTATGTCGCAGGATTTGGAGCTTGTCGAGACAGGCGAAAGAATTAGCGTATCGTGTTCATATGTTAAATATTTCGGGCGCTGACCGGGCAGGCCCCGGTCAGGCCCCGGTCAGGCTCCGGTCAGGCGGGGCGCCCGATCATCATTCCACGGTCACGGATTTCGCCAGATTGCGCGGCTGATCCACATCGGTGCCTTTTTCGACGGCGGTGTGATAGGCAAGCAACTGCATGGGCAGGGCATAAAGGATCGGCGCCAGCAGCGCCGGCGTCACCGGCATTTCGATGCAGCGCCACACGTCGGCCGCTTCGGCCGCGGCCCCGGCGGCGTCGGTGACCAGGATGACCTTGCCGTCGCGGGCCAGAACCTCGTGCATGTTCGAGGTGGTCTTGTCGAAAAGCGCGTCATGCGGGGCCAGCACCACCACCGGCACGGCGGCATCGACCAATGCGATCGGGCCGTGTTTCAATTCGCCGCTGGCATAGCCTTCGGCGTGGATATAGCTGATTTCCTTAAGCTTCAGCGCGCCTTCCAGCGCGATCGGGTAAAGGGCGCCGCGCCCCAGGAACAACACATCGCGCGCGGTGGCAAGGTGGGTTGCGATGGCGGCTATGGTGTTTCCCAGCGCCAGCGCATGGGTCATCAGGCCGGGCAGGCTGCGCAAGTCCTGAAGGTGGCGATCAAGGGTGGCATCGTCGATCCGGCCCCGGTCGCGCCCGGCCTTGAGCGCCATCAGCGCCAGCACCGTCAACTGGCTGGTGAATGCCTTGGTAGAGGCCACGCCCACCTCGACACCTGCCAGGATCGGCAGGGCAAGATCGGCCTCCCGCGCGATGGAACTGGTGGTGACGTTGACCACAGCCGCCACCTGCGCCACGCGGCCCTTGGCATAGCGCAACGCGGCCAGCGTGTCGGCGGTTTCGCCCGACTGGCTGACGAAAATCGCCATCGACCGGGGCGAGAGCGGCGGATTGCGATAGCGGAATTCCGACGCGATGTCGACTTCGACGGGCAGGCCCGCGAACTGTTCAAACCAGTATTTCGCCACATGGCAGGCGTAATGCGCGGTGCCGCAGGCCACCAGGGTGATACGGTCGGTCTGCGCGAAGTTCAGGGCGGCGGGCAGGTTCAGCGCGGTGCCTTCCACGCCCAGATAGTGGCGCAGCGCATCGGCGATCACCACCGGCTGTTCGGCGATTTCCTTGTCCATGAAATGCCGGTGCCCGGCCTTGTCGACGCGCGCGGCGCTGGTATCGATGCGGGTTTCGGCGCGGGTCACGGGCGCGCCGCCCGCGTCGAACACCTCGATGCCCGCGCGGGTGACAAAGGCGATATCGCCTTCTTCCAGATAGGTGATGCGCCCGGTAAGGGGGGCAAGCGCCACGGCGTCGGAACCCACGAACATCTCGCCCGCCGTTTCGCCTTCGCCGTGGCCGATGGCCAGCGGCGAACCCCGGCGCGCAGCGATCAGAAGATCATCCTCGCCCTCGAACAGGAACAGTAGCGCGAAGGCCCCGGTCAGCCGGGCGATGGTGGCCTTGGCCGCATCGCGCGGGGTCATGCCGCGTGCAAGGTGCAGGCGGGTCAGGGCGGCAACGGTTTCGGTATCGGTCTGGCTTTCCAGGGAGTGGCCGGCCGCCAGCACCTCTTCGCGCAAGTCGCGAAAGTTTTCGATGATGCCGTTGTGGACCACGGTCACCGGCCCGGCAAGATGGGGGTGGGCGTTGGCCTCGGTGGGGGCGCCGTGGGTGGCCCAGCGGGTGTGGCCGATGCCGACCTTGCCGGGTAGCGGGTGGTGCACCAGAAGATCCGACAGGTTGACCAGCTTGCCGACCGCGCGCCGCCGGTCAAGCCGACCGTCATTCAGGGTGGCGATGCCTGCGCTGTCATAGCCGCGATATTCAAGGCGGCGCAGCGCCTCTACCAGAACCGGCGCCACTTCATGCCCGCCCAGAACCCCGATGATGCCGCACATGTTTCTACCCTTTCTGAGCGGCCTTGGCGGCGCGCAATTTTTCGAAAAACCGCCGGGCAAGGCCGGGTTTGACCGCCTGCCTGGCGCGCGCGACCGCAAGCGCGCCCTCGGGCACGTCCGCGGTGATCACCGATCCCGATCCCGTCATCGCCTCGTCGCCGATGCGGACCGGGGCCACCAGCATGGTGTTCGATCCGATGAACACCCGCGCGCCGATGTCGGTGTGGTGTTTGAACACGCCGTCATAATTGCAGGTGATGGTGCCCGCGCCGATGTTGCTGGCCTCGCCGATATGGGCGTCACCGATATAAGAAAGGTGATTTATCTTGGCGCCCTGATCGACGATGGTGTTCTTGATCTCGACGAAATTGCCGATGTGCACATCCTCGGCCAGTTCGGCGCCGGGGCGCAGGCGGGCAAAGGGGCCGACCACGGCGCCCTGGCTGACATGGCAGCCTTCCAGATGGCTGAAAGGGCGGATGGTGGCCCCCGATTCGACCGTGACACCGGGGCCGAACACCACCGGCCCCTGCACCACCGCATCGCGCCCGATCGCGGTATCCTGGGCAAGGATGATGCTGTCGGGATTGACCAGCGTGACGCCGTCTTCCTGGGCCAGCGCGCGGGCGCGGGCCTGAAACAGCGCCTCGGCCGCGGCAAGTTCGGCGCGGGTGTTGATGCCCAGCGTTTCGGCCTCGGGGCAGGTGACGACGGTGGCGGACAGCCCGCGCGCGCGGGCGATGGCGATGATGTCGGTCAGGTAATATTCACCCGAGGCGTTTTGGGTGCCGACGTCGGAAATCAGGTTCAGCAGGGTCTCGCTGTCTGCGCATATGACGCCGCTGTTGCAAAGGGTTACGGCCAGTTCCGCATCGGTTGCGTCCTTGGCCTCGACAATGCGTTCCAGCAATCCACCTGCGGTGATCAGCCGCCCGTACCGCCCCGGTGTTGCCGCCTCGAACCCCAGAACCACCACCGCGTGGTCGCGCCGCGCGGCAAGCATCGCGTCAAGCGTTTCGGGGCGGATGAACGGTGTGTCGCCATAAAGCACCAGCGCGTCGCCCATGAACCCTTCCAGCAGGGGGGCGGCCTGCGCCACGGCATGCGCCGTGCCCTTCTGTTCGGACTGGATCGCGATGCGCGCCTCGGGGTTGATGGCCGCGACGGCCTTGGTCACGGCACCGGCCCCGTGGCCCGCGACGACGATCACCTGTTCGGGTTCCAGCGCCGCGCCCGCAGCCATCGCATGCGCCACAAGCGGCACGCCGGCCAGCGGATGCAGAACCTTGGGCAGGTCAGAGTTCATGCGCGTGCCCTGTCCGGCAGCCAGAACGATCAGTGCGATGGGCATATTTGCCTTCCTTGTCATTTGCCCCCGTTCTAACGATAGAGGCATGCCGGGAACAAGCCCGCGCGTGATCTTGGGCCGGTTTGGGAAAGGGAAGCGATGCGCAGCATCATCTTTGATCTGGATGGCACGCTGGCCGACACCAGCGGCGACATGATCGCGGCGGGCAATCATTGTTTGTGCCGGATCGGCGTGGGCGCGGTGCTGGACCCGGTGCGCGACCGCGCTGCGGCCTTTGGTGGTGCGCGGGCCCTGTTGCGGCTGGGCATGGCGCGCGCGGGGCGGGCGGCGCTGACAGCGGCGGATGAGGATGCCGAATATGTCGCCTATCTGGCGGCTTACGGCACGATGCTTGACCGGCACAGTTTCGTGTTCGACGGGGTCGAGGCGGCGCTGGACCGGCTGGCGGTGGCCGGGTTTGCGATGGGAATATGCACCAACAAGCCCGCAGGGCTGGCCGAGACGCTGTTGCAACGGCTGGGCCTGCGCGACCGGTTCGGTGTTCTGATCGGGGCCGACACCTTGCCGGTGCGCAAGCCCGATCCGGCGCCCCTGCGCGCGGCGGTGGCGGGGCTCGGCGGCGATCCGCGCCAAAGCCTGCTGGTGGGCGATACGGTGACAGACCGCGACACGGCGCGCGCACTGGGCGTGCCGGTGATCCTTGTCAGTTTTGGCGGGGCGGGTGCGGGGGCCGCGGCGCTGGAACCCGATGCGCTGATCGGTCATTTCGACGATCTTGATGCCGCCGTGGCGCGGCTGGTCTGAGGGGGCAAGATGGACGTGGAACCGGGCAAGGAACGCTTTGCGGGCAGCTTTACCCAACAGGAACCGATTTCCGAAGAGGGGATCGCGGCGGCGGTGGCGGTGCTGCGCCACGGGCGGTTGCATCGCTATAACGTGACCCCCGGCGAGGTATCGGAGGTGGCGGCGCTGGAGGTTGAATTCGCCGCCACGTTAGGCGCGCGCTATTGCCTGGCGGTGGCGTCGGGGGGCTATGCGCTGGGCTGTGCGCTGCGGGCGCTGGGGGTGGGGGCGGGCGACAGGGTATTGTCGAACGCCTTCACGCTGGCCCCGGTGCCCGGTGCGATTGCCGGTGTGGGCGCGGTGCCGGTGCTGGTGGAGGTGACGGAAGATCTGACCATCGATCCGGACGATCTTGCGAAGAAGGCCGCCGCGTCGGGGGCGCGGGTGCTGATGCTGTCGCATATGCGCGGGCATATCTGCGACATGGACCGGGTGATGGCGATTTGCGACGATCTGGGGATTCGGGTGATCGAGGATTGCGCCCATACCATGGGGGCCGACTGGCGCGGCGTGCCGTCGGGGCGTCATGGGGTGGTGGGGTGCTTTTCGACGCAGACCTACAAGCATCTGAATTCCGGCGAGGGCGGGTTTCTGGTGTCGGATGATCCGCAGGTGATGGCGCGCGCCGTGCTGCTGTCGGGGTCGTACATGTTGTACGAACGCCACATTTCTGCCCCCGATCCCGCCGTGTTCGACGCGATAAAACAGGATATTCCCAACATTTCGGGCCGTATGGACAATCTGCGCGCCGCGATCCTGCGGGTGCAGTTGCGCGATCTGCCTGCGCGGCGGGCGGCGTGGAACGCGCGCTACCGGGTGGTCGAGGCGGGGTTAACGGGTGTGCCGGGGCTGCGGCTGATCCCCCGACCGCAGGCCGAAGGGTTTGTGGGATCGTCGTTTCAGTTCCTGCTGCCCGGCTGGCCCGGCGCGGCAGTGGCCGAAGTGGTGGCGCGGGCGGGGGCGCGCGGGGTTGAATTGAAATGGTTCGGGGCGGCGGAACCTTCTGGTTTCACCTCGGCCTATCGGCATTGGCGGTATGCGGCGGCCGGTGATCTGCCGCGCACCGACCGGGTGTTGGCGGGGCTTCTGGACATGCGGCTGCCGCTGACCTTCACACTGGAGGATTGCGCGCAGGTGGCGCGGATCATCCGGGCCGAGGCGGGCGCGGTCTGGCAGGGGATGGATGCCTCCGGCGGGAGTATTTAGGTCGAGAGGATGGGGCGGTCGGTTTCAGCCCGTTGACTGGCGCGCGTGCGGCGGGCGCAGGGGTTGAGTATTTTTGCCAAGATGAAATGGATGGCGTTCTTTTGTGCGGTCAGGGTGCGACGCTGACGGGGGACGGGGGACGGGGGACGGGGCATGGGGAAGGTGCGGCGCGGGCCTTTTTCAGAATGACGCGGGGTCAGGGCTGCCAGTTGGGGGGGCGTTTTTCGAGGAAGGCGGTGATGCCTTCTTCGGTGTCGCGCCAGAGCATGTTTTCCACCATGACCTTTGCGGTGTGGTCATACGCCTGGGCCACGCCCATTTCCAACTGGTCATAGAAGGCGCGTTTGCCGATGCGCACCGCCGCGCCGAGTTTGGCGGCAAGGGTGGCCGCAAGGGCGGTGGTTTCGCCGGTCAGGTGATCGGCGGGGACGGCGCGGTTGATCAGGCCAAGGTCTTGCGCGCGCGCGGCGGGGATGAAGGCGCCGGTGGTCAGCATCTCGAACGCCTGTTTGCGCGGGATATTGCGCGACAGGGCGACCATCGGGGTGGAACAGAACAGGCCGATGTTGACGCCGTTGACGCCGAATCGGGCGTCGTCGGCGGCGATGGCCATGTCGCAGGTGGCGACAAGCTGACAACCGGCGGCGGTGGCGATGCCGTGAACCTCGGCGATCACCGGCTGGGGCTGGGCGCGGATTTGCAGCATGAGTGCGGCGCAGCGGCCGAAAAGATCGGCGAAATAGGCGCGGCCCGCGTCCGGGGCCTGGCGGCCGGCCTGCATCTCTCGCAGGTCGTGGCCGGCGCAGAACGCCTTGCCGTTGCCCGCAAGGATGATGGCGCGGATGGATCGGTCTGTTTCCAGCGCGGCAAGGTTTTCGCCAAGCGCCGCGATCATCGCATCCGAGAGCGCGTTCAGCGCGCCGGGGCGGTTCATCGTCAGCCGGGCGATACCATCCTTGTCCTCGCGCAATACGATCTGTTCATCGGACATCTTGCAATTCCTTCGGTTTGGTTGAAGTCTAGGCCGGATGAGTGTCAGGGGGAAGAGCATGAACGCAGCCGAACGTATGGTTTTGATGGACAAGGAGGAGCTGAGCGCGTTTCTGGCCGAGACGTTCCCGCAGGTGGCCGGGGATTTCCGCCTGGAACATGTTGCGCCGATGTCGGTGGTGGTGCGGCTGATGGTGCGCGAAAAGCACCTGCGGCCGGGTGGCACGGTGTCGGGCCCGTCGATGTTCACGCTGGCGGATGTGGCGATGTATCTGGTGCTTCTGGCGATGATCGGGCCGAAGGGGCTTGCAGTCACGACAAATTGTTCGTTTGATTTTCTGCGCAAGCCCGTGGCGGGGCGTGACCTGATTGCCGAGGCCAGATTGCTGAAACTTGGCCGGGTTCTGGCGGTGGGCGATGTTGTTATGCGGTCCGAGCATGACACAAACATCGTGGCGCGGGCCGGACTGACCTATTCCATCCCGCCCGAGCGGTAAATCGCGTACCGGCGGGGCGCTGCATCTGTGCGGGTCTCTTTGTCTTTGGCGCGTTTGTGCTATGTTGCCTTTTGAAAAGGGGCGCCCGGCGATCCGGCGGGCGGATTTTCGGGGTATTCAGACGGGATTGCACAGGGCATGGCGCTGATCCGACAGGCGATACTGGTTCTTGTGCTGGGGCTTGCGGCCCTTTGGATCTGGGTGCGGTTTGTTCCCTCGTCGCTGACATATCTGGACAGGGCCGGACTATTGTCGGTGCTGCGCGACCATGACGTCAGCCTGTTCGGCCTGTCATTCTTGCCGGCCGAGGTGGCGCCGCCCGCGCAGGCACCCGTCGCGGGCGCGCCGGGGCGCGGGCGCGGCCCTGTGCAGGTGCGCGTGGTGGCGGCCGCCGAGGGAATTCTGAACAACATCGTCACCGCGATCGGCGATGGGCAGGCGGTGCGTTCGGTCACCGTGATGTCAGAGGGGGCGGGACGGATCGTTTCCATTCCGGTGCGCTCGGGGCAATTCGTGGAAAGGGGCGCGGTGATTGCCCTGCTGGACCGCGAGGCGGAGCAGATCGCGCTGGAACGCGCGCGCCTGATGTTGGAGGATACGCGCGACAGGGTGGAACGCCAGCAACGGCTTTTTGACAGCGGCGCGGTGTCGGATGTGCAGTTGCGCGATGCGCGGCTGGCCCTGCGCACCGCAGAGCTGGAGGTGCGGCAGGCGGAATTCGATCTGCGCCAACGCAGCATTCTGGCCCCGGTTGCGGGCTGGATCGGCATCGTTTCTGTCGAGGTGGGCGATCATGTGACCCCGACGACGTCGATCACCCGGCTGGATGACCGGTCAAGCATTCTGGTTGAATTCCGTTTGCCAGAGCAATTCATCGGGCGGCTGAAGCTGGGCGACACGATCATGGCAGAGCCACTGGCGCAACCCGGAATCCAGTTTCAGGGCACGGTCACGGCGCTTGACAACCGGGTCGATCCGGCAAGCCGCAGCCTGCGGGTGCAGGCCGAACTGGACAATGCCGGCGATGACCTGCGGTCGGGGATGGCGTTCAAGATCTTTCTGGAATTTCCCGGCGAACGGCATGTCTCGGTCGATCCGCTGGCGATTCAATGGGGCGATGAGGGGTCGTTCGTGTGGGTGGTGCGCGACGGCAAGGCGGCGCGGGTGACGGTGCGCATCAAGCAGCGCACACCCGACAGCGTTCTGGTGACGGGCAAGCTGGCTGTCGGGGATATGGTAATCACCGAGGGCGTGCAGATGTTGCGCCCCGGTTCGGACGTGGCGCCGGTGGAGGCGGCGGCGTCGCGCGGGGGTCCGGGCGCGGCGGGGCGTGTGCCGGTTGACGGTCCCGGCCATGCCCCGGCAATCACCCCCGCCATCGCCCCGACCGACAGGGGCCGACAGCGCGCGCTTGACGTGCCCGGACGTCAGGGGGCGGGGGGCGATCATGCGGCGAAAAGGGCTGCGGCATGACAAAAGCGCCGGGGGCTGATGCGGGGGGCGATCTGGCCCCTCAACCAGGTCTGGCCCCTCAACCAGATCTGGCCCCTCAACCGATGCTGGCGCGGGCGGCCAAGGTATCGGGCACGGCGATTTTCGTCCGGCGCCCGGTTCTGGCGCTGGTTCTGAACCTTTTGATCATTCTGGCCGGCGTGGCCGCGCTTTTCGGTGTCGAGGTGCGCGAACTGCCCGATGTCGACCGGCCCGTCGTGACGGTTTCAACCGATTTTCCAGGTGCCGCGCCGGAAACCATCGACCGCGAGATCACATCGGAAATCGAAGGGGCGGTTGGCCGGGTTTCCGGGGTGAAATCGATCTCGTCAACCTCAACCTTCGGGCGCAGCCGGATCACGGTGGAATTCGGGGATGAGGTTGATCTGGACGTGGCGGCCACCGACATGCGCGATTCCATCGCGCGGATCAGCAACGATCTGCCCGAGGATGCCGAGGATGCGCGCATCGTCAAGGCCGATGCCAATTCCGACGCGGTGATGCGCATCGCCGTGACCTCGGCGCAGCGGTCGTCGCAGGATCTGACCCAATTGGTGCAGGACCAGATCGAGGATCGGCTGGTGTCTGCCCCCGGCGTTGCGGATGTGCGGATATTCGGCGACCGCGAGGCGATCTTTCGCGTCGATATCGATCAGATGCAACTGGCCAGCCGGGGCCTTTCACTGGCTGACATCCGCGAGACATTGCGCAACGTGGCCTTTGATGCGCCCGCGGGCGCGCTGAGCAATGATGCCTCTTCCATGGTGGTGCGCACCACCGCGTCCATCTCTACCCCCGAGGCGTTCGAGGCGCTTTATGTGCGCGCCGATACCAAGCTGGGCGATGTGGCGCGCGTGACTGTCGGTCCCGCGCCGGGGGACACGACACTGCGCGCCAACGGGCAGACCGGTGTCGGGCTGGGGGTTATCCGGCAGGCGCAAAGCAACACGCTTGATATCTCGCGCACGGTGGGCGGGATCGTCGCGGATCTGCAAAAGATCCTGCCCGCTGATGTCAGCATGTTCATCACCAGCGACGATGCGATCTTTGTGCGCGGCGCGATAGAAGAGGTAGCCAAGACCCTGGCCATGGCGGTGGCAATCGTGGTGGCGATCATATTTGTGTTTCTGCGCGATGCGCGGGCAACGCTTGTGCCCGCGCTTGCCATGCCGGTGGCGCTGGTGGGCACCATTGCGGCGATATGGATGGTCGGGTTTTCGGTGAATATCCTGACGTTGCTGGCGTTGGTTCTGGCGACGGGGATGGTGGTGGATGATGCCATCGTGGTGCTTGAAAACATCGTGCGGCGCCGGTCCGAAGGGATGGGGCCGCGGGCGGCGGCGGTTCTGGGAACGCAGCAGGTGTTTTTCGCGGTGGTCACCACGACGGCCACGCTGGCGGCGGTCTTTGTGCCGCTGTCCTTCCTGCCGGGGCAGGCGGGGGGGCTGTTTCGCGAATTCGGCTTTACCCTGGCGATCGCGGTGCTTTTGTCTTCGGTGGTGGCGCTGACGTTCTGCCCGATGCTGGCCAGCCGGATGCTGGGCGAGGGCAGGGTTGCGGCAAAGCGGGGGCCGATGGCCTGGCTGGGCAACCGTCTGGCCGGGGCCTATGCCCTGACGCTGCGCGCGGCACTGGCCAATCCGGCGGTGGTGGTGGCCTTTGCGATCCTGTTCGCGATCACGGCGGGGATGGTTGCCGGGGGGATCAGGCAGGAACTGACCCCGCGCGAGGATCGCGCCATCGTGCGCATCAGTGTGACCGCACCGCAGGGCGTGTCGCTGGATTATACCAGCCGCAAGATGGGCGAGATCGAAGAGATCATAGAGCCCTACCGCGAAAGCGGCGAGGTGACCAACATCTTCTCCATCGCCGGCTTTCGCAATCAGGACAATGCCGGTTTCATGGTGATGTCGCTGGCCAACTGGGAAAACCGGGTGCGCAGCCAGGATCAGATTGTCACGGAAATTTCGGGCAAGCTGCGCGATGTCATCGGGGTGCGTGCCTTCATGATCCAGTCGAATTCGCTGGGCATACGCGATGCCGGGCAGGGTTTGCAGGTGGCCATCGTTGGCAACAGCTATGACGAACTGGGAACCGCCGCGCAAAAGCTGATGGAGCGGATGCAGGACCGGCCGGAATTCGGGCAGGTGCGCCTGTCTTATGAAACCACGCAACCGCAGTTGTTCATCAGCGTCGATCGGTCGCGCGCCGCCGATCTGGGGGTGAACATCGACGGGCTGGGCGAGGCATTGCAAGCCGTGCTGGACGGGCGCAGCGTCAGCACCGCGTTCATCGAGGATACCAGTTACGACGTGCAGATGGTGTCCACCTCTGATCCGGTCAACGATCCGGGCGATCTGGGGCGGATCTTCATGCGGACCGAGGCGGGCGATATCGTGCCGCTGTCCAGTTTCGTCGGGCTTGAGGAACGGGCGGTGGCGCCCGAACTGGGCCGCGAATCGCAGATGCGGTCGGTCAAGCTGACGGCCGGGTTGTCGCCCGAGCTGGCGCTGGGCCCCGCGCTGATCGAGGCGGAAAGGCTGGCCGCCGACCTGCTGCCGCCCGGCAGCCGCATCGTCCCCCTGGCCGAGGCCGCGGCGCTGGGCGAAACCAGTAGCGGCCTGGCGCTGACCTTTGCCTTTGCGATCCTTGTGGTTTTTCTGGTGCTGGCGGCGCAGTTCGAAAGCTTCGTGGCGGCGGTGATCGTGATGGCCACGGTGCCCCTTGGCATTGCCTGCGCGGTATTCGCGCTGCTGGCGACGGGCGCAAGCCTGAATGTCTACAGCCAGATAGGGCTGGTGCTTTTGGTCGGGATCATGGCCAAGAACGGCATCCTGATCGTCGAATTTGCCAATCAGTTGCGCGATGAGGGGGCCGATCTGCGCAGCGCGATCTTTGACGCCTCGACCATACGCCTGCGCCCGGTGATGATGACGATGACCTCGACCGTGCTGGGGGGCGTGCCGCTGATCCTGTCATCGGGGGCCGGTGCCGAGGCGCGCGAGGCGCTGGGCTGGGTGATCGTCGGCGGGCTGGGCCTGGCGACGGTCGCCACCCTGTACCTGACGCCGGTTGCCTATCTGTTGCTGGCCCGGTTCACCAAACCCCGCGCCGCAGAAGAGGCGCGGCTGGCGGATGAACTGGATCACGCCGCGCGCCTGGGGTCGATTCCGGCCGAATGACCGATGCGGCGGTTTCGCGGGCGGCACCTTCGTCACTGGCGCCGTTGACGGCGATGTTGCCGCCCATCCGCGCCAGCCGCAGCGCGATCGCCAATCAGGGCGTCTTTGTGCAGACGCTGTCGCTGGAAGATGCGCTTGAACTTTATGATCTGCATGCGATGATGCGCGGGGCATTTGTGTGCGACCGCCACGCATGCCGCGCCCGATGCCAAAGTGCAGCTTGATGACTGTGTCAGTCGCCAGAGCGTCGCAACTGGTCCGAATTTCCGCGACCCTCTCTTTTGTGATGGGTCGGCCAACAGACAAGAGAAACATATGACCAACCCGCTTTACAACGCGCTTTTCGCCCCGCATCAGGGCCGCGATGCGCCCTTCCTGCATCTCGATGATGGCCGCAGCATCAGTTATGCGGATTTTCTGGCAAGGGCCGCCCAATATGCCAATGCCTTTGCGGTGCTGGGCCTGTCACCCGGCGACAGGGTGGCGGTTCATGTCCAGAAATCGGCCGAGGCGCTGACGCTTTACGCGGGATGCGTGCAGGCGGGCGTCGTGTTCTTGCCGCTGAACACCGCCTATACGCCGACCGAGCTGGACTATTTCATCGCTGACAGCGGCGCGGCCCTGTTCGTGTGCGACCCGCAAGAGGCCGACGCGCTGGCCCCCATCGCCGCGCGCGAAGGCTGCATCCTGCACACCCTGGCAGGCGATGGCAGCGGGTCATTGACCGATCTGGTCGACAGGCAGCCCACCGATTTTACCACCGTGGCGCGCGCAGAGGACGATCTGGCCGCGCTGCTTTACACATCCGGCACCACCGGGCGTTCGAAAGGGGCGATGCTGACGCAACGCAACCTGTTGTCCAACGCCCAGGCGCTTGTGGGGGTCTGGCGATTTACCAGCGACGATGTGCTTTTGCACGCGCTGCCGATCTTTCACAGCCATGGCCTGTTCGTGGCCACCAACGTGATGCTTCTGGCGGGCGGGTCGATGATCTTTCTGCCCCGGTTCGATCCGGAAACGGTCTTGCGGCGCCTGCCCGAGGCGACGGCGATGATGGGGGTGCCGACATTCTATACCCGGCTTCTGGACGATCCGCGTTTCACGGCCGACCTGACGGCGCATATGCGGGTGTTCATATCGGGGTCGGCGCCCTTGCTGGCCGAAACGCACACCCGGTTTTACGCCCGCACCGGGCATCACATTCTGGAACGCTACGGGATGACGGAAACCAGCATGAACACCTCCAACCCCTATGACGGGGCGCGGCGGGCGGGGACCGTGGGGTTTCCCCTGCCGGGGGTCGAGGTGAAGGTGTGCGATCCCGCGACGGGGGCCGAACTGCCGCGCGGCGAAATCGGGGTGTTGGAGGTGCGCGGCCCCAATGTGTTCAAGGGCTATTGGCGGATGCCCGAAAAGACCAGGGAAGAACTGCGCGAAGACGGGTTCTTCATTACCGGCGATCTGTCGCTGATCGACGATCAGGGCTATGTCCAGATTGTCGGGCGCGGCAAGGATCTGATCATCTCGGGCGGGTACAACATCTACCCAAAGGAGATAGAGCTGTTTCTGGATGCGCAGGACGGGGTTCTGGAAAGCGCGGTTGTGGGGGTGCCGTGCCCCGATTTTGGCGAAAGCGTCGTGGCCGTTCTGGTGCCCGAACCGGGCCGGACCATTGATATCGCCGCGATCGAGGCGGCGGCAAGGCGCGATATCGCAGGGTTCAAGCGCCCCAGGCGGATCGAGGTGGTTGACGCCCTGCCGCGCAACACCATGGGCAAGGTGCAAAAGAACCAGTTGCGCGACCGTTATGCAGGGATTTTCACCCCGACCGATGGCTAAGGGGGGCACCGGCCACCGCTGCCTTGCCCTTGGGACGGGCGATTCTTGAAGGGCCGGGGCCGCAGGGCCCGGCCCTGAATTTCAGGCGAAATATTTCCGGCGAAACCGCAACGAAAAGCGGGACATGAGACCGAAGGGAGAAACCGCGCCAAGGTTGCGGCGCTTGAGCGAGTTTCATTCGGGCGTGCCCGACACGGTGGCATGTTGGGCATAACAACGAAAACCCATTGATCATCGTATACCTTGTACCTTCTTCAAGCGGGTACTTGTGATGAACGTCAAGCAGGCAGCGCAGCCGAACGCCGCCGCCCGGAAAACAATTGGCGGAAGCAAAGCCGCAATTGTCGCATGTCACCCTGCCAGCCATGGCCCTTGTGCGAACAAAACCATCTGCGAGCCATGCGGCGCGCTTACCTACGCGCGTTTTTCGTTCTTCGGTCATCCTTTCAAGGGCATTTCCCGTCATGTTTCCATGCGATTGGCCGGGTGTTGCGGGCAGGATTGTCGGATGTGCACTGGATCAGTATCCTGGCGGCCATGTGCCGGTTCTGGCGGCGGTTCTGGGGAAGGTTGAAGCGCGCCGCGACCCGTTGACGGGCGTGCGGGGGGCAACGTTTCAGGGAGTATTTTTGCCAAGATGAAGCGGGAAGACCCGTCTTTCTCAAGGCGGGGAGCCGGTTCAGCGTGACAGGCCCGAGGCAAGCCCCGGCACATCCAGCGCGCTGAACCCGTAATGGCGCAGCCAGCGCAGATCGGATTCGAAGAACGCGCGCAGGTCGGGGATGCCGTATTTCAGCATCGCGATCCTGTCGATCCCCATGCCAAAGGCAAAGCCTTGCCACCGATCGGGGTCCACCCCCGCCGCGTGCAGCACCTTGGGATGGACCATGCCGGACCCGAGGATCTCCATCCAGTCGTCGCCTTCGCCGATCTTCAATTGCCCGCCCGTCCAGGAACAGCGGATATCCACCTCTGCCGAGGGTTCGGTGAACGGGAAATGCGAGGCGCGGAACCGCAGTTCCACATGATCGACCTCGAAAAACGCGCGGCAGAATTCTTCCAGCACCCATTTCAGGTTGGCCATGGACAGGGTGCGGTCGATCGCCAGCCCTTCGACCTGGTGAAACATCGGCGCGTGGGTCTGGTCCATGTCCATGCGATAGACGCGGCCCGGCGCGATCACCCGGATCGGCGCGCCCTGGGCCTGCATGGCGCGGATCTGCACCGGGCTGGTATGGGTGCGCAGCACATGCGGGGGGCGGGGATCGCCTGCGTCGCGGTGCATGAAGAAGGTGTCATGTTCCTGGCGGGCGGGATGTTCGGGCGGGATGTTGAGCGCGTCGAAATTGAACCAGTCGCTCTCGACCTGCGGGCCTTCGGCCACCGCGAAACCCATATCGGCGAAGATCGCGGTGAGTTCGTCCATCACCTGGCTGACGGGGTGGATGGTGCCCATGCGGCGTGGCGTGCCGGGCAATGTGACATCGAGCCATTCGGCGCGCAGGCGTTCCTCAAGCGCGGCATCGGCCAGCGCGGCCTTACGGGCGCGCAGGGCCGCGTCAATCTCGTCCTTGAGCGCGTTCAGCGCGGGGCCGGCGGTCTTGCGTTCGTCGGGGGTCATCTTGCCCAATTCGCGCATCGCGAGGCTGATCTCGCCCTTCTTGCCAAGGGCGGCAAGGCGCACCTCTTCCAGCGCCGCCTCATCTTTGGCGCCCTTGATCGCGGTCAGATATTTGCCCCTTAGCGCCCCAAGGTCTTCCATGCCAGCCTCCGCCAATTTCACGGTTCCTGCTATCCAGAGGGGGGGCGGAATGCAAGCGGGCCTGAAAAAACCCTGGTCGTGATCTGTGCCGCAAAGAGCCGGGGATACGGGAACGCGGCGTCGCCAGGGCGCACTTTCATCAACCACAAGCGTGGTTTACGGGATCTTATGGCCCCAATCCCGCCGCAATTGTTCCTCAATTCAAGCCGATTCAGGGCTAATTAGTTAACCTAGCGCCCGAACTTCGGGGAAGCAGATGTGAGCTTTCGCTGAGAAGGTGTCGAAATGACCAAGTGTTGCAAGTATTGTAAGAAAATCAGAAAACGGTTGACGAGTTTCAGAAAACGTACCGAGGGCACCGCGACGGTTGAGGCCGTTCTGTGGCTGCCGGTCTTCATTTTTCTTTTTGGCCTGTTGGCGGATACGGCACTGCTGTTTGGCAGCCAGTCACGGGTTTTGCGGGTCGTGCAGGATGCCAACCGTGCGATGTCGATCGGCCGCTTCACGAAGGCGGATGATACGATGGCCTATATCAAGGACCAGATCGCGGGGCTTAGCCCGAATGCGATCGTTTCGACGGTGGTCGAGGATGGAATTATTTACACGCAGGTTTCCATTCCCGCCTCTGACGTGACGGCCACGGGAATCGTGACCGCGTTCGCCGACCTGCAAGTGAATGTTTTTGCCGAACACCTGTCGGAGAATTGATATGGTATTCAGAACAAACCCGATCCTGTCGTTCATAGAAGGTGAAAAGGCAGGGATCACCGCATTCGGACTTTTCATGATCATTTCCGGCCTGCTGGTTGGTGCCTATTCGGTTGACTGGTCGAACCTGATGGCGGCGCGAACGCAGTTGCAGGTCGCGGCAGACGCGGCGGCCCACGCGGCCCTTGTCAAACGAGAGTTCTCGACAGAGGCGGAGGCAAAGGAAGAGGCGGTTCGTATCGCCGTCAAGAACATGCCCGTGGAAAAGTTCGGCCAGATACTGTCGACCGAAGATGTTTCCTTTGGCACCTGGGATCAGGCCAAATTCACCTTTTCCGAAAGTTCGGGATCGAAATCGGCCGTGCGGGTTCGGACCCACCGCATCGATGAGCGCGGCAATTCCATCAGTACGTTCCTGCTGCGCCTTGTTGGCGTCAATTCGGTGCCCCTGACCCGAGAGGCGGTGTTCGCGACCTATTATCCGACCTGTCTGCGCGAAGGGTTCGTTGCCCAGGATGTTGTTGACCTGCAAAGCAACAACAGCTTCACCAACGGTTTCTGCGTTCATTCCAATGCGCATGTCTCGTTGAACAGCAACAACTATTTCGAACCGGGCACCGTCGTCTCGATGCCGAACGAAGAGGATATCGAGCTTCCGAGTTCGGGCTATGATACCAACACGGGTCTGTCGGATGCGCTGCGCTCGGGGTCATGGCACATCCGCATTCTCAAACAGCTTGACTATGTGATAGACGCCCTTGAAAGCGACGACCCGGAGTATCACCGAAGCTTCGTAACCTCGCCAACCCCGGTCCTCCTGCCCGATCGCAACATTGATCAGGAAGACCTTATCGCGGGGCGTATCCATACCTTCACGTGTTCGGGGGGGGCGGCACTGACGGTCAAGAACGATGTGCTTGTCTCGAATGTGGTGATTGTCACGGATTGTGACGTGAAATTCGGGGCCGGTGTCGTGATCCAGGATGCGGTCATCGCGACGCGCAGCACGGATAAGCATTCGATGACGGCTTCGTCCGGGCTTCAGGTAGGGCGGAATGACAACTGTGCCTCGGGGGGGGATGCCCAGTTGCTGACGCTGGGAAGCATGGATTTTCCGTCGGATCTGAAGATTTACGGCAGCCAGTTGATCGCGCTCGGCGACATTTCCTTTGCGGCGAATGCCGATGGCATTCAAGGCGCCGCCCTGGTTGCCGGGGGTCAGATATCGGGGACCAGCAACATGTCCATGGGGTTCTGCGGAACGGGCATGGAAAACAACATCCAGGCGGAATATTTCAAGCTGACGCTCTGACATCGGCTGCGGTACGGTCGGGGCGGTGCCGCAGCCTTGTGCGAGTGCTGGACAGCGCCGGGTCAAGGGCCGATATAAAGGGTATGAGTCTGCCATCCGGTTTCCTTGACGAATTGCGCACCCGCATCTCGATCAGCCAGGTCGTGGGGCGCAAGGTTGTGTGGGATGCGCGCAAGTCCAATCAGGGAAAGGGCGACATGTGGGCGCCGTGCCCGTTCCATCAGGAAAAATCTGCCAGCTTTCATGTCGATGATCGCAAGGGGTTCTATTACTGCTTTGGCTGCCACGCGAAAGGCGACGCGCTGACATTCATCCGCGAGACCGAGAATGTCGGTTTCATGGAAGCCGTTGAAATTCTGGCGCGCGAGGCGGGCATGCCGATGCCCGCGCCCGATCCGCAGGCCCGCCAGAAGGCTGATCGCCGCAGCCAGCTTGCCGAGGTGATGGAACGCGCCGTGCGCTATTACCGCCGACAACTGGCCGGATCGGCGGGGGCGGATGCGCGCGATTATCTGGCGCGGCGGGGCCTGTCCGAGGCGGCGCAGGAACGGTTTTCGATCGGCTATGCGCCGATGTCGCGGCAAAGCCTGATCGCCCATATGGCCGAGGCGGGCGTGCCGGGCGATCTGGTGATCGATGCGGGCCTTGCGGCGCGGGGCGATAATGACGATGCGCCCTATGACCGGTTTCGCGGCCGCATCATCTTTCCGATCCGCGATGCGCAGGGTGCCTGCATCGCCCTTGGCGGTCGGGCGATGGACCCGAACGCGCGGGCGAAATACCTCAATTCCCCCGAGACCGAACTTTTCGACAAGGGGCGCGGCCTTTACAATATCGGCCCGGCGCGGGTGGCGGCGGGCAAGGGTGCCACGCTGGTGGTGGCCGAAGGATATATGGATGTGATCGCCCTGTCCGAGGCGGGGTTCGGTGCCGCCGTCGCCCCGCTTGGCACCGCGATCACCGAGGATCAGTTGCGCCTGATGTGGCGTATCGCGCCGGAACCGGTGATCACGCTGGATGGCGATGCGGCGGGGATCAAGGCGGCGCTGCGGCTGATCGATCTGGCGTTGCCGCTGCTTGAGGCGGGCAAGAGCCTGCGGTTTTGCATTCTGCCGCGCAACATGGACCCCGACGATGTGATCCGCACCCAGGGCAAGGGCGCCATGCAAAAGCTGCTGGATCAGGCGGAACCGATGGTCAACCTGCTGTGGCGGCGCGAAACCGAGGGGCGGGTGTTCGACAGCCCGGAACGCAAGGCGGCGCTGGAACGGGCGCTGAACGCGGCTGTCGCCCGGATCGCCGATCCGATCCTGAAAAAGCAATATGACCAGACCCTGCGCGACATGCGCTGGCAGGCGTTTCGCCCGCAACGCCCCGCGCGCCCGCAGCGCGGCGCTACCAAGGCGGGTGGCTTTGGCCGGGCCGCGCCGCCGCCGCTGCCGTCCCTGCCCGCCACGCGCGCCTCGCTTCTGGGGGCAGGGGGGGACTGGGTTGGCGACCGGCTGCACGAGGCGGTCATCCTGGCGGTTCTGATCACCCATCCGGCCCTGATCCGCGAGTTTCTGGGATCGCTTGAAACGCTCTATCCGCAGGATGCGGGCCACCGGGCGATCTGCGATGTGTTGCTTGCGCATCACGAAGCGGCGCCGGATCGGGCGGCCCTGACGGAAAAACTGCGCCTGCGCGCGGGCGAGGCCCTTGAAAAGCTTCTCGCGCTTAGCCATGTGCGGATCGCCCCGCCGGTGCGCAATGCCGATGACCTGGGGCTTGCCCGTCTGTGCCTGGCCGAGGAATTCGCCCGTCTTGCGGCAGAACGCGGCGTGCGCCGCGAGGTGGCCGAGGCCGAGGAAGACATGCAAGGGCTGGTGGATGAGGGGGTTACATGGCGCCTGTCACAGGCCGCCGAGGCCCGGTACAAGGCCGGACAGGCCCCGATGGAGGACGCGAATGATCTGGGCGAAGACCGGCAGGCCTTGTCGCGGACGTTGCAAAATCTCATCGATAAAGAGGTTTGGGTAAAGAAAAAGGGGTAAAGGCTTTATCCCACTGTGATTCGCACTATTGATTCGAATCAGATACTGTCCGATTCGGTCCGCGCAAGGAGCATCCATGGCTGCCAAAGATATCGACGACACCAAGACCGAAGATCGTGATCCGGATACCTCCCTTGACATGAGCCAGACTGCCGTCAAGAAGATGATCGCCGAGGCGCGCGAGCGCGGCTATATCACCTATGATCAGCTCAACACGGTGCTGCCGCCCGATCAGGTGTCGTCCGAGCAGATCGAGGACGTGATGTCGATGCTGTCGGAAATGGGCATCAACGTCATCGAAAACGATGAGGCGGAAGAAGGCGAGGGCACCAGCATTGTCGTGCTGGAAACCTCATCGTCGCGCGAAGTCGCGGTATCGACCACCGAAACCGAAAAGCTGGACCGTACCGACGATCCGGTGCGCATGTACCTGCGCGAGATGGGGTCTGTCGAACTTCTGTCGCGCGAGGGCGAGATTGCCATCGCCAAACGGATCGAGGCCGGGCGCAACACGATGATCCTGGGCCTGTGCGAAAGCCCGCTGACCTTTCAGGCGATCACCATCTGGCGCGACGAACTTCTGAACGAAGATATCCTGCTGCGCGACGTGATCGACCTGGAAACCACCTTTGGCCGGTCGCTCGACGGCGAGGATCAGGAGGGTGTGGTCGACGGGCTGACACCCGTAAGCGCGAACGCGCCCGAGAAAGCCAGCGAAAGCGCCGACCCCGAGGTTGATGCCGACGGCAATCCCTTGTCGCGCGCCGACGACGATGACGAAGAAGATGAACAATCCAACATGTCGCTGGCCGCGATGGAGGCAGCGCTTAAACCCAGGGTTCTGGAAACGCTTGACCGGATCGCGGCTGATTACGAACAGCTTGCCGAAATGCAGGATCTGCGCATTTCGGCCACGCTGAACGATGACGGGCAGTTTTCCAGGGTTGATGAGGCGGCCTATCAGAAACTGCGGTCTGAAATCGTGGTGCTGGTCAATGAACTGCACCTGCATAACAACCGCATCGAGGCGCTGATCGATCAGCTTTACGGCATCAACCGCAAGATCATGGCGATCAATTCGGCGATGGTGAAACTGGCCGATCAGGCCCGCATCAACCGGCGCGAATTCATCGACGAATATCAGGGGTCGGAGCTTGACCCGACCTGGATTGACCGAATGGCGGAAAAATCCGGGCGCGGCTGGCAGGCGCTGATCGAACGCTCGCGCGACAAGGTCGAAGAACTGCGCAACGAGATGGCCGAGGTGGGCCAATATGTCGGCGTCGATATTTCCGAATACCGCCGCATCGTCAATCAGGTGCAAAAGGGCGAGAAAGAGGCGCGGCAGGCCAAGAAGGAAATGGTCGAGGCCAACCTGCGGCTCGTGATCTCCATCGCCAAGAAATACACCAACCGCGGGCTGCAATTCCTCGATCTGATCCAGGAAGGCAACATCGGCCTGATGAAGGCGGTGGACAAGTTCGAATATCGCCGGGGATACAAGTTTTCCACCTACGCGACATGGTGGATCCGGCAGGCGATCACGCGCAGCATCGCCGATCAGGCCCGCACCATCCGCATCCCCGTGCACATGATCGAGACGATCAACAAACTGGTGCGCACCAGCCGCCAGATGCTGCATGAAATCGGCCGCGAACCCACGCCCGAGGAACTGGCCGAAAAGCTGCAAATGCCGCTGGAAAAGGTTCGCAAGGTGATGAAGATCGCCAAGGAACCGATTTCACTGGAAACCCCGATCGGCGACGAGGAAGACAGCCAGCTTGGCGATTTCATCGAAGACAAGAACGCCATCCTGCCGCTGGAATCCGCCATTCAGGAAAACCTGAAGGAAACCACCACGCGGGTGCTGTCATCGCTGACCCCGCGCGAGGAACGGGTGCTGCGGATGCGGTTCGGGATCGGGATGAACACGGATCATACGCTGGAAGAGGTGGGGCAGCAGTTTTCCGTCACCCGCGAACGCATCCGCCAGATCGAGGCGAAGGCGTTGCGGAAGCTGAAACATCCGAGCAGGAGCAGGAAGCTGCGGAGTTTTCTGGATCAGTAGGGTGGGCAATTCTCGGTCGGCCAATGGCTACTGCGAGAGAGGTGGAGTTTGACCCACATTTTAGCTAAATGGCGGCCTAAACTTGATACATCAGCCTTCATTCAAGATGGTATTACCAACTCTGTGTGGGGGCGGTTTATCGAGTTTGTGGAATGTTGCCACGCCTCGCTGTATTGGAAGCGCGAGGCCCACGATAGCAAAAGGCATGCGAGATCGAGGACCTTGGGGCTGAAGCCCCGTGAGTTGAAGGACTATGAGAAATCTGCTCGGGAACAAGAAGAGAGGCACTTTGAAGCGAAATGGCGAGCCGCTGAATTGACCTTTGAGATGGCAACTTTGGCTATTAGTGATGCAGATAAATCTCTTGTAAATGAGTTATTTAAGAGAACTCAACTTTCGCCTTCCAATACGGCGACGGGGCATGAAAGTGCAAAGTTTGAACTTTTTGCAATCCATAGTTTTCCGACGCAACCAACGTAGCGAGTGTATATACACACCTTTATTGAGTCCCGTTTGCGATCAATGTGGGTTTCCCCCCCAGCCCTACGGCACCTTGAAATCCCGTACACCATCACGTACACCCCCCCCATGAAACACACCACCTCCACCGATCTGCGCAAGAACCTCTCGGCCATGATGGACCGGGTGAATGACGACCACGAGCCGGTGATCGTCACCCGCGCCAAGGGCAAGCCGGTGGTGATGGTCAGCCTGGAAGACTGGGCAAGCATGGACGAGACGGCCTATCTGCTCGCCGCGCCCGCGAACCGCGCGGCGCTCATGGCAGCCATGGCAGAGCTTGGGGAAGGTGACAGCGTAGAGCCTTCGATGGACGATCTGGCCGCGCTGGAGCGCGAGTGAGGATCGTCTTTTCGCGTGGGGCGTGGGAGCAATACCTCTATTGGCAGCAAACCGACAGGGCGATGATCCGCAAGATCAACCGCCTTGTCGAAGAATGCCTGCGCCACCCGTTTGAGGGGACGGGCAAACCCGAGCCGCTTCGCGGTGACCTGGCCGGTTTCTGGTCGCGCCGGATCGACCGCGAGCACCGTCTGGTTTACCGCGCTTCCGCGACGACGCTGGAGATCGCCCAGTGCCGTTATCATTACTGACGCCTTGCGGGGGCGGGAAGGGCGCGCATTCATTGCGCACCGCCCGGCTGCCATCCTGCGCGGCGACCGCCGCAAAAAATCCCTTTGGGATATGGAAAAACCTGATAATTCCGTTTTGGTCACCGCGCGAAA
>JACIYW010000200.1 GCA_014359745.1 Paracoccaceae bacterium
TTTCCAGCGTCAGCCCCAGGTAATCGGCCATCGCCTCGCGCGTCAGCGGCAGGTCGAACACCACCTTGCCGCCCGGTTTGCCCATGCCCAGCGCCGCATCGCGCCGCCCGATGATCGCCAGCAGGCTGGCGATCTTTTCGCGCGCGGTCTTGCGGCCGAGCACCAGCATCCATTCGCGCGCCGCGTCCAGCTCGTCCAGGGTCATTTCCAGCAGGCGCTGGCCGACATGCGGGGTGCGCAGCATCAGCTCTTCAAACGGTTTCTTGCGAAAGCAGCACATCAGCAGATCGGTTGTCGCCGTCACATTGTAGGGCGACGATCTGCGCCCCGGCCGCCCGACGAAATCCGACGGCAGCAGCAAGCCCACCATCTGCGTGCGCCCGTCTTCCATGGTCTGGGTCAGCGAGGCGATTCCCGTCACCACAGAGGCCACGAATTCCATCGGATCGCCCGACCAGATCACCGTCTGTCCGGCCGGAAACGACCGGTAATATTTCATCTGCTCAAGCTGCGTCAACTCCACCGAGTCGCAGCGTGCGCAGACCGCGCGGTGCCGGATCGGACAGTCGCTGCATTCATGCGGCGTGGTCAGGGTTGCCTGATGGGTCATGGGGGGCCTTTGATCCAGATCAAGGAAGCGGCAAGCGCGCTGCGCATAAGGTAATCCAATGGATACCTTTTCGCAACTCGCACGGTTCGGGCTGTTTGATGCGCGCGTGCCGCGCTACACCAGCTATCCGACCGCACCGCATTTCGCCGATGCCGTGACACCGGAACATTTCACCGATTGGGTGCGGTCGATCCCGCCCGGATCGGCGATCTCGCTTTATGTCCATGTGCCGTTTTGCAGAAGGCTGTGCTGGTTTTGCGCCTGTCGCACCCAGGGCACCCAGTCAGACGCGCCGGTGCGCGCCTATGTCGAGGTGCTCAAGGCCGAAATCGCCCTGCTGCGGGCCAACCTTCCCCAGGGCATCCACCTGTCGCGGCTGCATTGGGGCGGCGGCACGCCCACGCTGATGTCCGCCGATCTGATCCGCGACCTGTCGCGCGCCATCTTCGATCTGGCCCCCCTGGGGCCGGGCGCCGAATTCTCGGTTGAAATCGACCCCGGAGAGATCGACGGCCCGCGCCTTGACGCGCTGGCGGCGGCGGGGATGAATCGCGCCTCGATCGGGGTGCAGGATTTCGACCCCGAGATACAGCAAACCATTGGCCGCGATCAAAGCTATGACATCACCCGCGCCGCCGCCGAGGCGATCCGCGCCCGTGGTGTCAACAGCCTGAACGCCGATATCCTTTACGGCCTGCCGCATCAGACCGGGCCGCGCATCGCCGATTCTGTGCAAAAGCTGTTGTCGCTTTCCCCCGACCGGGTGGCCTTGTACGGCTATGCGCATGTGCCGTGGATGGCCCGGCGCCAGACGATGATCCCCACCGACGCGCTGCCAACCCCTCAGGAACGGCTGGAACTATTCGACGTGGCGCGCCAGTTGTTCACCTGGGATGGCTATAAAGAGGTGGGCATAGACCATTTCGCCCGCCCCCAGGACGGGCTGGCGATCGCGCAGGGCAGCGGTCGGTTGCGGCGCAATTTCCAGGGCTATACCGACGATCGCGCCGATGTGCTGATCGGGCTTGGCGCCTCGTCCATCTCCCGCTTTCCGCAGGGCTATGCGCAGAACGCATCGGCCACCTCGGCCTATACCAGGGCGATCCGCGACGGGGCGCACGCCACCGCCCGAGGTCACGCGCTGTCACCCGAGGATCGCCTGCGCGGTCGGCTGATAGAGGCGCTGATGTGCGATTTCCACATCGACCGGGCCGAGATCTTGCGCAATCACGCGGTCACGCCCGACCGGCTTCAGGCCCTGCTGTCGGCGGTGGCCGAGGCGTTCCCCGGTATGGTCAGCCTGTCCGCCCAGGGGCTGACGATCCCGCCCCACGCGCGGCCCCTGACGCGGGTGATCGCGCGCGCGCTTGACGCCTACGACATGGCGAAAACCGGGCACAGCCCGGCGGTCTGACCTACTCAGCGCTCAATCAATCCCGCACCCCGACCGTGCAAGAAAACCCACTTCCCTTTCATCTTGGCTAAAATACTCATTTCCCGCGCCCGCCAAGCG
The DNA here is from genome assembly GCA_014359745.1 of Paracoccaceae bacterium. Lineage (GTDB taxonomy): Bacteria > Pseudomonadota > Alphaproteobacteria > Rhodobacterales > Rhodobacteraceae > JACIYW01. Next base: position 2,124 of record JACIYW010000200.1, read on the forward strand.
CGCGCCGGTTAGGGAAATAAACCCGGCCAGCCGAAACCCGCTTCAGCGCCCGGCGGTTTCGACAAAATCGATCAGCCTGGGCAAACACTGCCCACGCAGGTCATACCCCCCCACCACTGTTTCCCGCGCCGCCGCCCGCATCGCGGCAAACCGTTCGGGCCGCGCCAGCCCCTCGGTCAGGGCCTGCGCCCAGCCCGCCACATCAAAGAAATCGACCAACTGCCCGTTCTCGCCATCGCGGATCACCTCGGCCACCGGTGCGGTGCGTGATCCGATCACATGCGCGCCCGCGCTCATCGCTTCCAGCAGCGACCAGGACAGCACGAAAGGATAGGTCAGATAGGCATGCACCCGGCTGACCTGCATCAGCGCGACAAACTGCTCGTGCGGCACCCGCCCGGTGAAATGCACCCGCGCCGGGTCGATCCGGTCGGCAACCTCGGCCAGGAACCGGGCCTTCCAGCTTTGCCCGCCGGGCGGTTTGGGCCCGTAACCCGCGCCGTCACCGCCCACGATCACCACATGCGCATCGGGCCGCGCTTCCAGCACCTCGGGCAGGGCGCGCATGAAGATGTGATATCCGCGGTAGGGTTCCAGATTGCGGTTGATGAAGGTCAGAACCTCGTCCCCCGCCCGCAGAATGCGGCCATCCGGCAAGCTGAAACGCGCCGCGGGATCGGGGCGCAATCGCGCCGTATCCACCCCGTCATGGATCACGGTGATCCGGTCGCGCAGGAAATCGGGAAAACTGTCGGCCTGAAACCGGGTGGGCGCCAGCGCCGCATCGGCCGGCAGCATCGCCTGCAACAGATGCGCCTGCCGCGCCACCACCCGCATGCGCTGCGCCAGGTCGCCATTGGCGAATTCGGGGTCAAACCCCACATCCAGGCCGCGCGGCCGATAAAAAAACTCGGCATAGATCAGCAGCCGCGCCTCGGGCCAGACCTCGCGCAGGAACAAGGTCTCGCCCCAGCCAAGGTTGCCCAGGATCACATCGGGGCTGAACCCGTGCTGATCGCGCAAGGCCACGGCGGCGCGCGCGGCCGCGCGGCCGCGTTCGGTCATCTGGTAATAGGTGGCGGCCAGCCCGTGGCTGGCGAAATCCGCCCTGGGCAGGGTGGAAGCATAGCGCA
>JACIYW010000201.1 GCA_014359745.1 Paracoccaceae bacterium
TTTGCGCTTGACGCCTTACAGGCCCTGACTTAGGGAAACCCCAGCGTGGCGGAGTAGCTCAGTTGGTTAGAGCAGCGGAATCATAATCCGCGTGTCGGGGGTTCAAGTCCCTCCTCCGCTACCATAAAAGCGGCAGTGTCCCATCGGGTGGTGTAAGAGGCCGCGCGCGGAGCCCCCGGCGTAGCGGAGCGCGCGGTCGGTGGTGCCGCTGTTGAAATATCAGACCTACAACACCCGCATCTGTCGGCCTGACCGATGCCGATCGCCAGGCGGTTGTGGCTTTCATGATCGGGCGGCTTGGCCTGCGTTATGATTTGCGCAACATATTAGATTTGCTTCTCTATTTCTTTCCGACGCCGCCGGTGCCGGTGCGCTGGCGGCGGCGGATGATCGCGTTCGGTTCCGGCGACCCGACGCGCGTGATCTGTTCATCGCTGATCGCGCAGGCGTTTCAGGCGATCCGTTACCCGATCCCGCCCGAGGTGCGGCGGCGCAAGGGCGCCAGCAGGTTTGCCCGGCAAGAGGTGTATCACATCCGCCATCATTCCCTCTACACGCCGCGCGATTTCGATCTGTCGCCCTATTTCAGGGTGCTGAAGCCGACGCTGGAACAGGGGTTCAACCATCGCGACCTGGTCTGGGCGCAGCCCCCGGCGCCACGTCGCCAGCCATCGGTGATCCCGGCGCGCGCTGACGGGTCCGCGCGCAAGGCGCCGCTGGATTGGTTCTTGTCGTGGGCTCTTTTGACGCGGGTGCAGCACGGCATTCTTCTGCCGAACATGTTCGGGCCAGGATCGACGATACATCCACCATCGGGCACCGCGATTCCAGGGGCCGGGCGCCCCTGCGAAAACGCATGCTCAGACGTCTGATCCTGCGCCATATGGATCGGTCGATGTTGCGGAGGTTCCCGAAACAGGCGTGAACGTGCCGCCGGGCGTCGGGCGGTCAAGGGGGGGCATGTCAGACTCTGGCAACCCTTCGCGTGACAGCAGGATGGCAAAGGGGCGCAGGCCCGGAATATGTGAAAAGATGATCATCAGCGCCACCATGATCGGCACCGCCAGAAACATCCCCGGTATGCCCCAGACCGCCCCCCAGAACGCCAGCGAGATGATGATGCCAAACGATGACAGCCGCAGCGCGCGCCCCATCAGCGTGGGATCGATGATATTGCCGTTCACGAACTGAATGGTGCCGACCACGGCAAAGACGATGCCGGTGGTCACCGCGTCGGAAACCTGCACATAGGTGATCAGGGCCGCGATCCCGGTGGCGATGATCGAGCCAAGGTTCGGCAGAAAGTTCAGAACGAAGGTCATGATGCCGACCGCCCCGGCAAATTCCAGCCCCATCACCTTCATCACCCCGAACACCAGAAGGCCGGTGACCGCGCTGACCAGCGCCTTGACCAGCAGATAATGGTTCACACGCCGGATGATCGACCCGATGATGCGGCCCACCTTGTCTGCCTTCGCCTCGTCCTTGAACAGATAGACCAGCTTGGTGTTGAACCAGATCCGTTCGGCAAAAAGAAAGCCGACGAACAGGCTGATAAGAACCGTCGCCGACAACAGGTTTCCCGCCTGATTTGCGGCGGATCGCAGGTAGGCGGCCACATCGGCGGATCGCATGGACGCCAGAACCGCGCTTTCCACATCCTCGCCCATCCAGCCGAACAGCCCGGCAATGGCCTTTGGCGCCTGATCGGCATAGGTCAGGGTGGTGCTCAGGATGGTATTGGCCTGCGACAGGATGATGGCGCTCAGCGCCAGCAGGCCCGCCGAAATCAGCGCCACGGCAAACACGCTGGCCAGCCAGTTGGTGATGCGCCATTTGCCGATGCGCAGCCGGGCAATGGAATTGATCGCGTCCGAGGTCAGGCTGAACAGGATGATGGCGATCACCAGTGAAATCAGGATGAACCGCGCCTGCACCATAAAAAACAGCACGATCCCGAAGGCGATGATGCCCAGAAGCCAGTTGTGCAGCGGGTCGCGCGGCCGCTGCCGTTCCGTGGTTTCGGTGGGTGGCGGATCATGTGACATCAGGGCTTCCATGCTTGCGAATTCCGCCCGAAGGCCAGAGAGGGTGCATACCCTGGGGATGATGAAGACACTTTAGCGGATCAACAAGAGCGCTGGCAAGCCAAGCCGGGCCAGGCTGCCGCCGGGTGCCCGCCATGCCCATGCGCAAGGGGCGGAAAATTCCGGCTTGATCGCGGCGCCTGTCCGGCGGATAAGGGCGCCATGAAGACACGCTGCATCCATGGCATCGGCATTACCGGCTGACTTTTGTCAGGCGGGTCTTCGACGGTTTCCTTGCTGAACCAAAGTTGATATCCCGCCCGGGCGCGGTCTGCGCGAACTGAGGGCGAGACGATGACGATCCGACTTCACAACACACGAACCCGGCGCAAGGATGCGTTTGTCCCGATCGACCCGGAAAACCTGCGCATGTATGTTTGCGGGCCTACGGTCTATGACCGCGCGCATCTGGGTAATGCGCGCCCGGTGGTGGTGTTCGATGTGCTCTACCGGCTGTTGCGCCATACCTATGGCCCGGATCATGTGACCTATGTGCGCAACTTCACCGATGTGGATGACAAGATCAACGCCCGCGCCCGCGAGATGCAGGCGGCGGGCGACACGCGCCCGATGAACGCGATCATCCGCGCCCTGACCGATGAAACCATCGGCTGGTATCATGCCGACATGGACGCGCTTGGCGCGCTGCGCCCAACGCATGAGCCGCGCGCGACGGAATATATCGGCCAGATGGTGGCGATGATTGCCGGGCTGATCGAGAGCGGCCATGCTTATGCCGCCGAGGGCCATGTGCTGTTCGACGTGCGCGCCTATCCCGAATATGGGCGGCTGTCGGGCCGGTCGGTCGATGACATGATCGCCGGTGCGCGGGTCGAGGTGGCGCCTTACAAACGCGATCCGATGGATTTCGTGCTGTGGAAGCCGTCGACCCCCGAGGAACCCGGCTGGGAAAGCCCCTGGGGCCGGGGGCGGCCGGGCTGGCATATCGAATGTTCGGCGATGACGAAGGAACTGCTGGGCACGGCTTTCGATATCCATGGCGGCGGCATCGATCTGCAATTTCCGCATCATGAGAACGAGATCGCGCAATCCTGCTGCGCCGATCCCGGCGCGGGGTTCGCGCAGGTCTGGATGCATAACGAGATGGTGCAGGTCGAGGGCAAGAAGATGTCCAAGAGCCTGGGCAACTTCTTAG
>JACIYW010000202.1 GCA_014359745.1 Paracoccaceae bacterium
GACGCATTTTCATGTCACCATCCGCGCCGACGCCCTGTCGGGCGGCACAGGGGTATCGCGGCACCGCGCGGTGCACGCCGCGCTTGGCCCCGACCTGATCGCCCGCATCCATGCGCTTGGGTTGACGATCGGCTGAAATCAGTCGGGCGGCTGAAATCAGTCGGGCGGCTAAGGTCAGTCGGGCGTGGCGGCTTTTTTCGGATCGCTGCCGGGGTCTGCAGCGTCATTGGCGCTGTCTGTGCCGCCGTCTGTTGCGGAGAGGGGTTTTTCCACGCGGGCAAAGGCGGTTATGCGCGGTGTCTTGCCTTCGGGCGCGTTCGGGGTCAGCGGCGCGGTGGCGCTTTTGATCAGGCCCGGCGCCAGCACCGGCCCCGATATCGCCCCCCTCAGCGATCCCGACACCGAGGCCCCCGCCAACAGGTCGGGCGGCACCGTGGTTTCATCGAAAATCGGCAAGGCGCGTGCCTGCGCCACCGGGCGGCGGAACACCAACATGTTCTGATAGGTGGTGACCTTGCCGGTCAGGCCGCTGCGTTCCTCGCAGGGCAGGGTATCGGCGCGCACATAGTCCCAGCCATCGCGGGCCAGATCGTTCATCATCGTGGTCAGCTTGTAGGCAAAGCGATCGGGCGTCGTCTTGGCCCCGCGCGCCTTCTCGCCCTTGGTCGGGGCGGGAACGACCTTGTATTCATAACGTTGCATGTCGTGTCCTTACCGGCGGACGGCCTGTCCGAAACCCGGCATGTTTCGCACAGGGCGCGGGATCGCGCAAGCCGGGGTGCGCACGCCGGAGGGGCTACAGCCCCAGCCTGGCCGTCACGATGGCGTTGACGGCGGCGGGGTTGGCCTTGCCGCCGGTGGCCTTCATCACCTGGCCCACGAACCAACCGGCAAGCTTGGGGTTGGCTTGCGCCTTTTCCACCTGCGCGGGGTTGGCCTGGATCACAGCATCCACCGCCGCCTCTATCGCGGCGGTGTCGGTGACTTGTTTCATGCCGCGTTCGGCCACGATGGCTGCCGGGTCGCCGCCTGTCGTATAGACGATCTCGAACAGATCCTTGGCGATCTTGCCGGAAATGTCGCCCGAGGCGATCAGATCAAGGATGCCCCCCAGTTGCGCGGGCGATACCGGGCTTTGGGTGATGTCGCGATCATCCTTTTTCAGCCGACCGAACAGATCGTTGATCACCCAGTTCGCGGCCATCTTGCCGTCGCGCCCCTCGGCCACGGCCTCGAAATAGGCGGCGGCCTCGACCTCGGCGGTCAGCACCGAGGCATCATATTCCGACAGCCCGAAATCGAGCACGAAGCGCGCCTTTTTCGCGTCGGGCAGTTCGGGCAGGCTGGCCTTGATGCCGTCTACCCACTCCTGTTCGATCTCCAGCGGCAAAAGGTCGGGATCGGGGAAATAGCGGTAATCATGCGCCTCTTCCTTGGACCGCATCGACCGGGTTTCCCCCTTGTCGGGATCGTACAGGCGGGTTTCCTGCACCACCGCGCCGCCATCCTCGATGATGGCGATCTGGCGGCGGGCCTCATGTTCAATCGCCTGCTGGATGAAGCGCATCGAATTCATGTTCTTGATTTCGCAGCGGGTGCCAAGGTGGCCGAAATCGCCGGTGTCGCGGAATTTCTCATACTGGCCGGGGCGGCAGACCGAGACGTTGACATCGGCGCGCAGGTTGCCGTTCTGCATGTTCCCGTCGCAGGTGCCAAGGTAGCGCAGGATCTGGCGCAGTTTCACCACATAGGCCGCCGCCTCTTCGGGGCCGCGAATGTCGGGGCGCGACACAATCTCCATCAGCGCCACGCCGGTGCGGTTGAGATCGACAAAGGACATCGCAGGATCCATGTCATGGATCGACTTGCCCGCGTCCTGTTCAACATGGATGCGTTCGATCCGCACCAGCCGCGCGATGCCGGGGGCCATATCCACCAGCACCTCGCCCTCACCCACCAGCGGGTGATAAAGCTGGCTGATCTGATAGCCCTGCGGCAGGTCGGGGTAGAAATAATTCTTGCGGTCAAAGGCCGACCAAAGGTTGATCGCCGCCTTCAGCCCCAACCCGGTGCGCACCGCCTGTTCGATGCAGAATTCATTGACCACCGGCAGCATGCCCGGCATGCCGGCATCCACGAAGGCCACGTTGGAATTGGGTTCGGCGCCGAATTGGGTCGATGCGCCGGAAAACAGCTTGGCCTTTGTGGCGATCTGGGCGTGAACCTCCATCCCGATCACCAGTTCCCAGTCATCTTTCGCGCCCGCGATGCGCTTGGGTTCGGGCGCGGCATAGGTAAGGTCAAGCATGGGGCACCAGCGGTTTTGACGGATTGCCGCCCGGTTTAGGCGATGCGCCCCAAGGGCGCAAGCCGCCAGCCGTGCCCGCGCTCGCCCTTTGCGCGACATGGGCCGGTCACGGCGCCGGTTGGCGGCCAATTGCCCGCACCCGCGCACCCGGTTATTCATGGGGGATGACTGCTGAACGCCTTGCCAGGGATATCGCCGCATGTCGGCTGTGCGCCGACCGTTTCGCGGCCACGGCCACCGGCCATGCGCCGCGCCCGGTGGTGTGGTTTCGGCCAACGGCGCGCATCCTGATCGCGGGGCAGGCGCCGGGGCTGCGGGTGCACAATGCAGGCGTGCCGTTTGCCGACCCGTCGGGCGACCGGCTGCGCGATTGGCTGGGGCTGGACGGGGCCGCGTTTTATGATCGCGACCGGGTGGCGATCGTGCCGATGGCATTCTGCTTTCCCGGCTATGACGCGCGCGGGTCCGATCTGCCGCCGCCCGCCCTGTGTGCGCGTAGCTGGCGCGCGCAGGTGATGGCGGCCTTGCCAGACCTTCGCCTGACGCTTCTTGTCGGCGGGGCCGCGCAGCGCTGGCATCTGGGCACGCGCGATGGTGTGACCGCAACGGTGGCCCGTTGGCGCGATCATGCGCCCGCCATCTTTCCCTTGCCCCATCCGTCGTGGCGCAATACCGGGTGGCTGAAGAAAAACCCGTGGTTCACCGCTGATCTGCTGCCCGTGCTGCGGGCCCGCGTGGCGCAGGTGCTGGCCGAAAGGATCGATGGATGACCCCGCTTGATACCGCCTATGCCGCAATGGCCGCCGCGTCCGGGGATGACGCGGCGCGCCTGCGCTATTACGGAGAGGTGTGCGGCGCGCTGCTGTTCGTGCTGCTGGAACGTGAGGTGACGGGCGCCGAGGAGGCCCCGACACCGCGCAGCTTTACCG
>JACIYW010000203.1 GCA_014359745.1 Paracoccaceae bacterium
TGCGCATCGCCGAAGGCGCGGGCCTTGGCCTGGTGCAGGACGACCTGAAGATCAACGGCCACGCCGTCGAGGCGCGGCTTTATGCCGAAGACCCGGCGATGCAGTTCGCCCCTTCGACGGGCACGCTGACCACGCTCAGCCTGCCCGATGGGTTGCGCATCGACAGCGGCGTTGAAGAAGGCGACGAGGTCACGCCCTATTACGATCCGATGATCGCCAAGCTGATCGTGCACGCGCCCGACCGGGAAACCGCGCTCGCGCGGCTGGCGACGGCGCTCGATCATGTCGCGGTCGAGGGCGTGCAGACGAACCGCGCCTTTCTGACGGCGCTGGCGCGAAATCCCGAATTCGGGCGGATGCAGGTTCATACCCGCTGGATCGACGGTCGCATCGACGAGTTGACGCAGCCACGCACCCTGTCGCGGCCCGAGTTGTGGAAAGCGGTGGCCGCCATTCTCTTCGTGGCAAGCGGGCGGTGCGGCCAGAGTGCCGATCCCTGGACCAACCGCGACACCTTCACCGGCTGGCGGCTTGGCCTTGGCGGCGATGCGATTGAGGCGGGACAGCGCGTGACCCTCACGGATTCCGCCGGCATATCCGAGGAATTGCGCGTCGGACCCGTCAAACCCGGTGACAGATACACCGTCCTGTCGGAAACCGGCGATGCGATGACGCTGACCGCATGTGAAATCACGCCGGGCCACTGGCGCCTGAACGAGGGCGATGCCGTCCTTCTGATTGACGCGCGGCAGCACGCCGGGGTGATTGAGTTGGACACGCCCGAAGGCCGCCTTATCTTTCATCCGGCGGCCCCGCTTGACTTTGCTGGCGGCGATGCGGCGGCGGATCGCTCCGTGGCCTCGCCGCTGACCGGCCTGATCGTCGAGGTCAAGGTGACAGAGGGTCAGCCCGTGGCCGAAGGTGACGTGATCGCGGTCATGGAATCCATGAAACTTGAAATCTCGATCCGCGCGACCGCAGCCGGGATCGCCAGCAACATATCCATCTCGAAAGGGGACATGGTCGATCGCGGTCAGGTCATCGCCGAGATCCTGCCATCCGAGGAGTGATGAGATGAGCGACTTTCCCAAATTCGTCGAATTCCGCGAAGAGGGCCCGCGCGAGGGCTTTCAGATCGAAAAGAAAATCTATCCGATCGAACAGCGGATCGAACTGATCGACATGCTTAGCGAGACCGGGTTGAAGCGCATTCAGGTCGGCAGTTTCGTCAGCCCGAAATATGTGCCGCAAATGGCTGACACCGGTGATCTGTTCCAGCGCATCAAGCGTAAACCGGGCGTGAATTACACCTCGCTCTGGCTGAACGACAAGGGTTTTCGCAAAGCGCTGACCGCGCATCAGGTCGATATCGACCCACGTCTGCTGTTCTACCCGTCGGAGGCTTTCGCCCAGTCAAACAACAACTGTTCGTCCGCGGAAATGCGTGAGAAACAACGCGACTGGGTCCGGCTTTACAAGGAAGAAGGTTACACGGTTGACGCCGCCTATGTGATGACCGCCTTTGGCTGCAACTTCGAAGGCCCCATTCCGCAAGAACGCATCCTTGACGATTTCCGCTTTATCCTGCAACTCTGCGAGGAAGAGCAGATCCCCGTGCCGATCCTTGTGATCGCGGACACGATGGGGTGGGGCAACCCCGAGGCGGTCAAGCGTATGATCGGCGCGCTGCGCGATCTGGCACCCGGTGCCCGTATCGGGATGCATATCCACGACACGCGCGGGCTGGGCATCGCCAATCTCTATGCTGCCTTGTCGATGGGGGTGGATATGTTCGAAAGCTCTGTCGCCGGGCTTGGCGGCTGTCCGTTCGCGGGCCACGGCCATGCGCGGGCCGCCGGCAACGTCTGCACCGAAGACGCGGTGTTCCTGTGCCACGAGCTGGGCATCGAAACCGGCATCGATCTGGACAAGCTGATCGCGGCGGCGCTGAAGGCCGAGGAAATCATCGGCGCGCCGCTGATGGGCCGGGTCATGCACACGGGCGGTCTCGACAAATACCGCAAAGCAAGCTGAGGAGGGAAGAATATGGCAAAGGCACTTGACGGAAAGGTGATTTTGGTCACCGGTGCGGGTGGCGGGATCGGTCGCGATATCGCCCTGATGGCTGCGTCCGAAGGCGCCGCAGTGGTGGTCAACGATCTGGGCGCGTCGCTGAAGGGCACCGGCCAGACCGAAACTGCGGCGCAGAAGGTCGTCGAGGAAATCAAGGCTGCGGGGGGGGACGCGATCGCCAATGGCGGCTCTGTCACCGAACCTGACGCCGCGCGTGCGATGATCGAGGCCGGTGTCAAGGAATTTGGCCGTATCGACGCGGTGGTGAACAATGCCGGCATCCTGCGCGACGGGTTCTTCCACAAGATGACCTATGAGGATTTCGACGCGGTGGTGAAGGTCCACCTTTACGGTGCTTTCAACACCTCCCGCGCCGCCGCCGATTACTTCCGCGAACAGGAAAGTGGCGCGCTGGTGCACATGACCTCGACCTCGGGGCTGATCGGCAACTATGCGCAAGCGAACTATGCGGCGGCCAAGCTGGGGATCGCGGCGTTTTCGAAATCGGTTGCGCTTGACCTCAAGCGCTGGAACGTGCGCTCGAACTGCATCGCCCCCTTCGCCTGGAGCCGGATGATCTCATCGATCAAGACCGACACGCCCGATCAGGTGGCGCGGGTTGCCAAGCTCAAACAGATGACCCCTGCAAAGGTGGCGCCCATGGCCTGTTTTCTGATGTCTGACCGGGCCGAAGGTGTCAGCGGACAAATCTTTGCCGTGCGCAACAACGAGATTTTCCTGTTCAATCAGCCCCGCCCGGTACGTTCGGTTCATTCCAGCGAGGGCTGGACCGCGGATCAAATCGCCGAACGCGCCATTCCCGCGCTCAGATCGCAATTCACGCCGCTTGAAGTTTCGGCGGATGTCTTTTCGTGGGATCCGGTCTGATGGGAAAACGCAAGGAAAAGATCAGCTCCAACATCGGTTGGAGCACCCCTGACAAGATCTGTGTGCGCGGCCTTGACCTGCCGAACGAGATTCTGGGCCACATGAACCTGGGCGATCTCGCCTTTCTGCAACTGACGGGCCGCAAGGCCACGCCCGAAGAAAGCCGGGTGTTCAACGCCATCATCATCACCCTGGTGGAACATGGCATCACGCCCTCGGCGCTGGCCGCGCGCATGACCTATATGGGCG
>JACIYW010000204.1 GCA_014359745.1 Paracoccaceae bacterium
AAGTTCAAGGAAGAGGTCGAGGCCAATTCCGACCACCAGGTGCAGCTTTTCCCCTATGGCACGCTGGGCGAATCCGCCGACACGATGGAACAGGCGCAGGCCGGTATCCTGCAATTCGTCGATCAGAGCCCCGGTTTTACCGGCTCGCTCATCCCCGAGGCGCAGGTGTTTTTCGTGCCATACCTGCTGCCGCAGGACACCGAGGCGCTTGGAAAGTTCTTTCGCACCTCGAAGGCCATAAACGAGATGTTCCCCAAGCTCTATGCCGAGCAGGGGCTGGAGCTGCTGACCATGTTCCCCGAGGGCCAGGTTTGCATGACCACGCAAAAGCCGGTCCACGCGCCTGCGGACCTCGATCAGGTCAAGGTCCGGGTGATGACCAACCCGCTTTTGGTCGAAAGCTACAAGGCGTTCGGCGCAACGCCCACGCCGCTGCCCTGGGGCGAGGTCTATGGCGCGCTGCAAACCGGCATTATCCAGGGTCAGGAAAATCCGATGTTCTTCATCGAATCGACCAAGATGTACGAGGTCAGCGACGTCATTACCTGCATGGGCCACAACAACTTCACTACCGCCGTGATGGCCAATCAGGACTTCTATGACGGGTTGTCGGACAAGGAAAAGACGGTGGTTCAGAATGCCATCGACGCCGCGTTCGATCACATCCTCGATTATCAGAAGGGCCTGCACGAAGAGAGCCTGGCCAAGATCAAGAAGGCCAAGCCCTCGATTCAGGTCAATGTCCTGACCGAGGCAGAGCGTAAGCCGTTTGTAGACGCGGGCGCGCAGGTCGAGGCGACCTTCCTTGATATGACCGGCGACAGCGGCAAGAAAATTCTCGATCAACTCAAGGCCGACCTGGCCGCAGTGACCGAATAACCGCTTTCGATACCGCCGGGGGCGGCGCGCGCCCCCGGCCAGTCGGCATAACGATAATCAATACGGGGAGGGACAGCCGTGAACGCGGATCCCGAAACGCACGGCGGCTCGGCGCCGGAACCCAATGACAGCGGTGCGCAACCGTCCGATACCTATGTTTCGACCCTGCCCGGATTTCTTGGCACCATCGACACGCTGATCGCCCGGATCGAGGCGGTCATGCTCGCGGTCGGCGTGCTGCTGATGGCCGCCAATACCGTCGCCAATGTGGTGGGACGCTTCATCTTTCAGAACAGCCTCTTCTTTTCCGAGGAACTCAACCGCATCCTGATCATCCTGATCACCTTCGCGGGCATCAGCTATGCCGCGCGGCAGGGGCGACACATCCGCATGTCGGCGATCTATGACGCCTTGCCCCCCAAGCCGCGCAAGGGCCTGATGATCGTCATCGCCCTGGTCACGGCGGTGTTCATGCTGGGGCTGTGCTACTATTCGTTCAATTTCATCGTGACGCAGGCGGGGCGCGGGCGCGTGTTGCCTTCGCTGCAAATTCCGATCTGGGTCACGCTGGTCTGGGTGCCGTTCGGCTTTTTCATGACCGGGCTGCAATACCTGCTCACGGCGATCAAGAATATGCTGTCCAGGGATATCCACCTTTCGACCGCGGTGCTTGAAGGATATGACAACGACGAGATGGAGATCTGACCGATGGCCCTGACGATATTCTCCATCATGATCGTTCTGCTGCTACTGGGCTTTCCGATGATGATCCCGCTGATCGCCGGGGCATTCGTGGGGTTTTACACGCTGTTCGGCGGCTTTGGTCAGATGGAAACCATGGTCCAGCAGATCATGGCGGGCATCCGCCCCGCTTCGCTGATCGCGGTGCCGATGTTCATCTTCGCCGCCGACATCATGACGCGCGGGCAATCGGCGGGGCGGCTTATTGATCTTGTGATGGCCTTTGTCGGGCATCTCAAGGGCGGGCTTGCCGTTTCGACGGCGGCGGCCTGCACGATGTTCGGCGCGGTTTCTGGCTCCACCCAGGCGACGGTGGTCGCCATCGGCTCGCCGCTGCGGCCGCGGATGCAAAAGGCGGGCTACAAGGACAGCTTCATCCTCGCGCTGATCATCAATTCATCTGATATCGCCTTTCTCATCCCGCCTTCCATCGGGATGATCATCTATGGCGTCGTCTCCAACACCTCGATTGCCGAGCTTTTCATCGCGGGGATCGGGCCGGGGCTGCTGATCCTTGTGCTGTTCTCGTTCTATTCCTGGATTTACGCGGTGCGCAACAATGTGCCCACGGAACCCAGAACAAGCTGGCCGGACCGCCTGCGTGCCATCCAACACGCGCTATGGCCGCTGGGCTTTCCGCTGATCATCATCGGTGGCATCTATGGCGGCATCTTCAGCCCGACCGAGGCGGCGGCGGCCTGCGTGCTCTACGCGCTCATCCTCGAAGTGCTGGTGTTCCGCTCGCTCGACCTCTCGGGCGTTTATGACACCGCGAAATCGACGGGCCTGATCACGGCGGTGGTGTTCATCCTCGTGGGCGTGGGTGCCGCGTTTTCCTGGGTGATTTCATTCGCGCAGATCCCGCAGGAAATCCTCGGCTCCATCGGTATCGACCAGATGGGTCAGGTGGGTGTGCTGTTTGTCATTTCCATCGCGTTTTTCATCGGCTGCATGTTCGTCGATCCGATCGTGGTGATCCTGGTGATGGTGCCGATTTTCGCCCCGGTGGTAAAATCGGTCGGGCTCGACCCGGTGCTTGTGGGCACGATCATCACCTTGCAGGTGGCCATCGGTTCGGCCACGCCGCCCTTTGGCTGTGACATCTTCACCGCCATCGCGGTGTTCAAACGCCCCTATTGGGAAGTGATCCGCGGCACGCCCCCCTTCATCCTGATCCTGTTGTCGGTGGCCGTGGCGATGATCTACTTCCCGCAGATCGCCCTCTTCCTGCGCGATCTGGCCTTCGCGAAATAAACCTCGGGGGAATATCATGTTCAAATCAATTCTCGTGCCCTTTGACGGTTCGCCCAATGCGCAAGAGGCGCTGGACAAGGCCATTGAACTGGCCCGCCTCACCGGTGCGGCGCTGACCATCCTGACGGTCTATCGCCACCACTCCATGCTCGAGGCGTCTTTGTCGATGGTGCGGCCCTCCGATCCGGGCAATCTTGATGACGTCATGTCGGCCCATGCCAAGGAAGTGGCCGATTACGCCAAGAAACACGCCATTGACGCAGGGTTCACGCAGGTCCGTGCCTTCGTCAAATCCGGCCCCACCTCGCGCACCATCGTCAAGTTCGCCAAGGA
>JACIYW010000205.1 GCA_014359745.1 Paracoccaceae bacterium
GACTTCGAATTCTGACCCCGCCGAGGTGGTCAGGGCCGCCAAGCGCGCGGGCGCGCATGACATGATCGTCACCTTGCCGCAGGGCTATGACACCCGCGTTTCCCCGCATGGCGGGCGGCTTTCGGGCGGGCAGGTGCAGCGGGTGGGCCTGGCGCGGGCGCTTTATGGCGATCCGGTGGTGCTGGTGCTGGATGAACCCAATGCCAATCTGGACAATGACGGATCGACCGCGCTCAATGCCGCGATCCGCGAGGTAAAGGCCGCGGGCGGCGCGGTGCTGATCATGGCGCACCGCCCCGCCGCCATTCAGGAATGCGACATATTGCTGGTGCTGGAAAAGGGAACGGCACGCGCCTTTGGCCCGCGCGACGAGGTTCTGCGCGGGCTGGTCAAGAACCACACCGAATTGTTGAAGAAATCCGGAACCGAGGGGCGCGCATCATGATCGCCGCAAAACCGGATAAACGCTGGTCGGCGCGCGGGCCGGTCATTCTGGGGCTGCTGACGCTTTTGGTGCTGGTGGGCGGCGTGGGGTCTTGGGCGGTGTTCACATCCATCGCGGGCGCGGTCATCGCGCCGGGCCAGATCGAGGTCGATCAGAACCGGCAGGTGGTGCAGCATCCCGATGGCGGCGTGGTGCAGGATATCCTTGTGACCGAAGGGCAAAGCGTTGCCGCGGGCCAGGTGCTGTTGCGCCTTGACGGCACGCTGATGGCATCGGAACTGACCATCGTCGAGAACCAGTTTCACGAAATCCTTGCCCGACGTGGCCGGCTTGAGGCCGAGCGCGACGATGCCGACAGCATAACCTTTCCCGATGAGGTGGTCAGCGCCGCCGCCGCAAACCCGCTGGTCGCGGCCATGCTCGACGGGCAGATGCGCCTTTTTGATGCGCGGCGCGAAACGCTGGCCCAGCAGATCGAACAGTTGCAGAAAAAGCGCGGCCAGATCCGCAACCAGATCGACGGGATCGACGCGCAATCCGCGGCACTGGTGCGTCAGCTTGACCTGGTGGCAGAGGAACTTGTCAGCCAGAGAAGCCTGCTGGATCGCGGGCTGGCGCAGGCATCCAGGGTGCTGGCGCTGGAACGCGAAGAGGCGCGGCTGCGCGGCCAGGTCGGCCAGCTTGCCGCCTCGCGCGCCGAGGCGGAAAGCCAGATCACCGAGGCCGATCTTGAGGTGCTGCAACTGCGGTCCACCCGCCGCGAAGAGGCGATCACCCAGTTGCGCGATCTGGGCTTTCGCGAATTGGAACTGGCCGAACGCCGCCGGTCGCTTTCCGAACAGGTTTCCCGGCTGGAAGTGCGCGCGCCGGTGTCGGGCGTTGTCTATGGACTGGCCGTCACCACAAAGCGCGCGGTGCTGCGCGCCGCCGATCCGGTGATGTATCTGGTGCCGCAGGACCGGCCGCTGGTGATCACCGCCCGGATCCGCCCATCAGACATCGACGATGTTCTGGTCGGCCAGCCGGTGGTTCTGGTGTTTTCGGCGTTTTCCACCCGCACCACCCCGCAACTGATGGGCCATGTCACCCAGGTGTCGGCCGATGCCTTCACCGATGAACGCATCGGCCCCTATTACCGCGCCGAGATTACCCTGGACGAGAACGAGATCGACCGGCTTGACGGGCTGACCCTGATCCCCGGCATGCCGGTCGAGGCGTTCCTGCAAACCTCGCTGCGCTCGCCGCTGGCCTTTCTTGTCCGGCCCTTCGCCGATTATTTCAACCGCGCCTTTCGCGGGGGCTGATGTTTGCGGTTCCCCCGCGCCCCGGACAGGGTTAGCCTGAACCGCAGCGACAGCCGGAGGATGAGATGAGCAAAAGAACAGCAACGCGCCTGCGCGAGCTTGGCCTGACCCTGCCCCCGGCCCCCGCGCCCGCGGCCAATTATGTGCCCTATGTGCAGACCGGCGATCTGGTGTTCGTGTCGGGCCAGATCAGCCAGGGGCCCGACGGGCTTATCACCGGCAAGCTGGGCGATACGCTGGATCTGGCGGCGGGCCGGGACGCCGCGCGGGCCTGCGCGCTGTCGCTTCTGGCGCAGGTACAGGCGGCGTGTGGCGGCGATCTTGACCGGCTGGTGCGGGTGGTCAAGCTGACCGGCTTTGTCAATTCGACCGATACGTTCACCCAGCAGCCCGAAGTGATCAACGGCGCCTCTGACCTGCTGGTAGAGGTGCTGGGCGACGCCGGACGCCACGCGCGCGCCGCCGTCAGCGCCCCCGCCCTGCCGCGCGGCGTTGCCGTTGAAATCGAAGGCGTGTTCGAAATCCGCTGACCCCGCCCAGGAGGTGTTGTCATGCCTGCCCTGCCCGAAGCCTTCCTGCGCCTGCCGCTCGCCCATCGGGCGCTGCACGACCGCAGGCAGGGCAGGCCGGAAAATTCGCGCGCCGCACTGCTGGCCGCGATCGGGGCGGGGTACGGCGCCGAGATCGACGTGCAGCTATCATCCGACGGCCACGCCATGGTGTTCCACGATGCCACGCTTGACCGCCTGACCCCCGACGCGGGGCCTCTGCACGCGCGCACCCGCACCGAACTGGGCCATATCCCGCTTTTGGGCAGCCACGAAACCGTGCCGACCCTGGAAGAGGTGCTGGCCCTTGTCGCGGGCCGTATCCCGCTTCTGATCGAGGTCAAGGATCAGGACGGCGCGCTGGGGCCCGATGTCGGCCCGCTGGAACAGGCGGTGGCCGAGGCGGTGGCGGGCTATGACGGGCCCTTGGCGGTGATGTCGTTCAACCCGCATTCCGTCACCACCTTTGCGCGCCATGCCCCCGATATCGCCCATGGGCTGACCACCGCCGCCTTTGACGCGGCCAGCTGGCCCGACCTGCCCGCCGCAACCCGCGACCGCCTGCGCGCGATCCCCGATTACGACCCAAGCAGCGCCTGCTTCATCTCGCATCAGGCCGATGACCTGGCCCGCCCCCGCGTGGCAGACCTGCGCGCCGCGGGCGCCGCGATCCTGTGCTGGACGATCCGCACCCCAAAGGCAGAGGCGCGCGCCCGCACCCTTGCCGACAACATCACCTTCGAAGGGTATCTGCCGCCCTGCCCCGGCCCCTGAAATCTGCTTGACCGGGTTGCCCCGCACCCCATTTCCGTGGTCATGACCGGCCCGATAACGGCCAACGCCCTGAAACACCCGAAAACCGGAGCCCCCGATGAAAGATGACGTGATCGAAATCACCGTTCACGCCAG
>JACIYW010000206.1 GCA_014359745.1 Paracoccaceae bacterium
CCTGCCTTGCATGGTATTCGACCCAGCGCGCCAGCAACAAATGATCGCCATATGCCATGGTCATGACACCCAGAGGCGCCTTTGTGGGATCGGTGTTCGCCGGGTCTGCCATGCACACTCATCGATACGGATTATGGTCGAGGCTTAGCATCGCGCCAAAGCCCAAGGCAAGGCGGTAATCCGTGGCGCGGCCTGGCCTGACAGTATCGGGTATGAGATCGGGGGGTCTGGTGCCCAGGAGAGGACTCGAACCTCCACACCTTGCAGTACAGGTACCTGAAACCTGCGCGTCTACCAATTCCGCCACCTGGGCCAGTGTCGTGGCAAGCGATCTACCCGCCGGTCCGGGTGCTGTCAATGGGCCGCATGCGAAATTCCGGGGTCTCGCATCCGATGGCAATTGTACCTTGTTTGCAGGGGGGTGGGCGGGTAATTACTGGGACTCACGGCATCGGAGGCGCGGCACATGTCACAGCTTGTCACCATCTTCGGCGGATCGGGATTCGTCGGGCGTTATATCGCGCGGCGCATGGCGCAGCAGGGCTGGCGGGTACGGGTGGCGGTGCGTCGCCCGAATGAGGCGCTGTTTGTCAGGCCATACGGGGCGGTGGGCCAGGTAGAGCCGGTTTTCTGCAACATCCGCGATGATGCCTCGGTGCGCGCGGCGCTGACCGGGGCGGATGCGGTGGTCAACTGCGTCGGTATCCTGAACGCCGTGGGGCGCAACACCTTTGACGCCGTGCAGGCCGAAGGCGCCACGCGGATCGCGCGGATCGCGGCCGAAGGGGGCGTGGCGCGGCTGGTGCATCTGTCGGCGATCGGGGCCGACAGCGCGTCGCCCAGCATCTATGCCCGCACCAAGGCGGCGGGCGAGGCGGGGGTGCTGGAACATTTTCCGCAGGCGGTGATCTTGCGGCCATCGGTTGTTTTCGGGCCGGAGGATCGGTTCTTCAACCGCTTTGGCGCGATGGCGGTGGTGTCGCCGGTGCTGCCGCTGGTGGGGGCTGAAACCCGGTTTCAGCCTGTGCATGTTGATGATGTGGCTGCGGCGGCGGCGCTGGGGGTTCTGGGCCAGGCCAGGCCGGGGATCTATGAACTGGGCGGGCCCGAGGTGGCGAGTTTCCGCGCGCTCATGCAGCAGATGCTGGGCATTATCCAGCGTCGGCGCCTGATTGTGGGTGTGCCATTCGCGGTGGCGCGGATCGTGGCCTTCGGGCTGGATGCGGTGCAGGCGGTGACGCTGGGTCTGGTGACGAACACGGTTCTGACCGGCGATCAGGTGCGCAACCTGCGCCGTGACAATGTGGTGGCCGAGGGGGCGATGGGATTCGGCGAACTTGGCATCAGGCCGACGGCGCTTGGCGCGGTTCTGCCCGATTACATGTGGCGTTACCGGCCCTCGGGGCAATATGCGGCGATCACACGCTCGGCCCGGAACCTGCGCGGCTGACCCCGGTCAGCCATAGGCGATCGCCAGCAGCACAACCCCAAGGGCAATGCGATAGATCACATAGGGCGTGAAGCTGACCCGGTTCAAAAGGCTCATCATCAGCGCCAGCGTCAGATAAGCGGCGCCAAAGGCCAGAACGGCGGCGATTGCGGCATTGGTCAGGAAAGCGGGCGAGAGGGTGCTGCCCGCCATATCCCTGGCCAGCAGCGCGCCGGTGGCCAGCGTGATCGGGATCGACATCAGCATCGAAAGCTGCGCCGCCCCGTGGCGGGTATAGCCCAGCCCGCGCGCGGCGGTGATCGAGATGCCCGACCGCGACACACCGGGGATCAGCGCCACCGCCTGCCACAGGCCCATGATCAGCGCGTGGCGCAGCGTCCAGGAATGGGCTGTGCGGGCCTCGGGGGCGGTGCGGTGCACCCACCACAGAACCACGCCAAAGAGGATCATCATCCAGCCGATCACCTTGATATTGCGCAAGACCTCCTCCCACCCCGTCAGGGCGAGGATGGCGCCGACGATCACGGCGGGGATGGTGGCGATGATCAGGGCGAGGGCAAGGAACGAGTCCGCCCCGTCAAGGCGGCCGGTGATCAGCCGCCCCAGCCCGCGCAGGGCGCGCATCGCATCGGTGTGGAAATACAGGATCACCGCCGCGATGGTGCCCAGGTGCACCGCGACATCAAGCGCCAGATCATCGCCGGTGGGGCCGCCGACCTCGTGCAGAAGCACCAGATGCGCGGAGGACGAGATCGGCAGAAATTCGGTTATGCCCTGCACAACGGCAAGGATGATAAGATTAAGCAGGGTCATTCGGTCCACCGGGCTGATTCGCTGCACAGACCCTAACCCCTTGGATTCCAGAGGGAAGCCCCTATAATGGTCAGCATATATGACCTATATTTGCCAAAATCCGCCCCCGTCCATTCCCGCCAGGGCAAAAAAATCGCATAATAGGTCAGCATAAGTGACTTTTCTTTTCGCGCCATTCGATTTACAACCTGTCGTGACAAAATCTGGAGGCTGCATGGCCAAGGAACGTATGCTTCAATTCGTGACGGTTGCCCGGGAAACCCCGGAAAAGCGGCCGCCGGACCTGCGCGCGCAGGATTTCCACGAAATCTATCGCGAATATGCTGAAGAAAAGGCCAAGGTTCAGGCCGGGCGTTGCAGCCAGTGCGGCGTTCCCTATTGTCAGACGCATTGCCCGTTGCACAACAATATCCCCGACTGGCTGCGCATGACCGCCGAAGGGCGGTTGCAGGAAGCCTATGAGCTGAGCCAGGAAACCAACACCTTCCCCGAAATCTGCGGCCGTATCTGCCCGCAGGACCGGCTTTGCGAAGGCAATTGCGTGATCGAACAGGCGGGCCACGGCACCGTCACCATTGGGGCTGTGGAAAAATACCTGACCGATCTGGCCTGGGAAAACGGCTGGGTGCAGCCGATCAAGCCGCGTGCGGAGCGGACCGAGAGCGTGGGCATCATCGGCGCGGGGCCGGGGGGCCTTGCCGCCGCCGACCGGCTGCGCCGCGCCGGTGTGCAGGTGACGATCTATGATCGGTACGACCGCGCGGGCGGGTTGATGACCTATGGCATCCCCGGTTTCAAGCTGGAAAAAGACGTTGTGGCGCAACGGGTTGATCAGTTGGAACAGGCCGGCGTGCAATTCGTGCTGAATTGCAACGTCGGCACCGACATCAGCTTCAACGCCATTCGCGGCCAG
>JACIYW010000207.1 GCA_014359745.1 Paracoccaceae bacterium
GAGGGCGGCGGCTGTTCCGGGTTTCAATACGATATCCGTCTGGATGAGGCGGCAGAGGGCGATCTGGTGCTGGAAAAGGACGGGGCGAAGGTGCTGGTCGATCCGATATCGCTGCCGTTCCTGTCCAACGCGGTGATCGATTTTTCCGATGAGCTGATCGGGGCGCGCTTTGTGGTTGAAAACCCCAACGCGACCAGTTCGTGCGGTTGCGGCACATCTTTTGCAATCTGAGGAAGAACCGGCGGCCTGGGCACGGGACGACCGGAGGGGGTATTATTCGCACCCCGAAGCATCGGCCCGTTGAATGACGGTGCACACATCGGCGTGATCGTGAACAAATGTTGCGAAGTCGGTCGAATGTCGGCGCCAGCCTTGGCGCACCGGGCCGCCCGGCGCCACTGGCCTTCACGATAGCGCCCGCGCTGGCCCCAATGTGGGCGGCTTTCACCCCAAGGGCAGGCAAAATATAAGAATCCGTCCATGCTATCGTTTGCAATCCGGCATCTTTACGGGGTCTTTGCATTTTGCGTCGCATTTTGCAAAACACTTTGAGGTTGCGCATCCTGAAAATCACATGCCTTTGCGAAGAGCAAAGACTGTTTCCTCAAGCATAATATCGACGACACAAATATGTCATTTCCGTCAGCTATTGTTGTTCGTCATATTTTTGTGACAAGACGCCGTGCCTGGCACGGTTATTGCTTATTGGTATCATGGGGCGTGTATAACTCGCCTGCAAAGGAACGGTCGCACCAAGGTGCACATAACGATTGGCAAGGAAAGACAATGAAACATCCCGTAGATGCCCATGTCGGCAAACGCATTCGTCACCGTCGCTGGATGGTTGGCATGACGCAGCAGCAATTGGCTGAACGAGTCGGCATCAAGTTCCAGCAGATCCAGAAATATGAAACCGGCATGAACCGCGTCAGCGCCTCGCGGCTTTGGGATATCGCGGCGGTGCTGGAAGTGCCTATCGCCTTTTTCTTTGACGGGCTTGAGGCGGCAGATAGCGCTGCGAACGATGGCGCCGCCCCCGAACACGATCTGATGGCCGACAAGGAGGCGCTGAGCCTGGTGCGAATCTTCCACGCCATCCCCGAACAGCAGCGCCGCCGCCTGTTCGATCTGGCCCGCGTGCTGACCGACGCGGCCTGAACCGATCCTTGACCGCCCCGCCCCGACACGGTAGCGCGGGTAAAAATCCTGCGGGGGCGCGCGGTCAATGCCACTGAAACCAGACGAGGCTGCGGAAATTATCGCCGTGGCCAACACTCTTGCCGATGCCGCGCGGATGGCGACATTACGCCATTTCCGCGCGGACGGCCTGACGGCCGACTCCAAAACAGCCCAAGGGTTCGATCCCGTCACCATCGCCGACCGCGCCGCAGAACAACAGATGCGCGCAATTCTGGCGCGTCTGCGCCCCGATGACGCGATTCTGGGCGAGGAATTTGGCAACACGCCGGGCACATCAGGGCTGACATGGGTGCTCGATCCCATCGACGGCACCCGTGGCTATCTGTCGGGCACCCCGACCTGGGGGGTTCTGATCGCGCTTTGCGATGCGGAGGGGCCGGTTTTGGGCGTGATCGATCAGCCCTATATAGGTGAACGGTTCGTGGGCGGGTTTGGCCATGCCGCCCTGACCGGGCCGCAAGGCGCCCGCACATTGGCAACCCGGCCCGCGCGCGGCCTTGAACAGGCGATCCTGTTTTCCACGTTTCCCGAAATCGGCACCGCGCCGGAACGTGCCGCCTTCGATCAACTGGCCGGTCAGGTGCGGCTGACCCGGTTCGGCATGGATTGCTATGCCTATGCGCTGCTGGCGATGGGCCAGATCGATCTGGTGGTAGAGGCCGGGCTGCATCCCCATGACATCGCCGCGCCGATCGCGTTGATCCACGCGGCGGGCGGGGTGGTGACCACCTGGCAGGGCGGCCCGGCCCATGGCGGCGGGCGGATCGTGGCGGCGGCCAATCCCGGCATCCACCGGGCGGCCCTGGCGATCCTGTCGCAGGCCGCACCCGGCTGACCGGGGGGCAAGCGGGGGCGTCAGCGGGCAAAGACCGCCATCTGGCTTGACCCGCCCAGATCGGGATGCGCGCCGCCAACGGCGTGCAAGGTCACCCCATAACCGCTGCGCGCGCCCACCCCACCGGCCCAAGCGGCGAATTGCGCCCGCGTCCATTCGAACCGGTGCCCCGGATGCCGAAAGCGGCGCGCGGGCACGCCCAGCAACGGGTTGAATTCGGCATTGGGGGTGGTGACGATCACCACCTTGGGCCGAAAGGTGGCAAAAACGGCGCGTTCCAGCGCCGGCAGGTCGCGCGGGGGCAGATGTTCGATCACCTCGACCAATGTCGCCGCATCGAACCCCGCCAGCGCCGGGGTGGCGGTGGTCAGCGACCCGTGCACAAGCTGCACCCGCCGCTCATCCGCAGGCAGGCGGGCGCGCAGCGCCTCCAGCCGGGGGCGATCGATCTCCAGCCCGGTGATATGGGTGATTTGCGGCTCTGCCAGCAACGGCACGATCAGATCGCCCGATCCGCAGCCCAGGTCAAGAACGCGCGCCGCCCCCGCCGCGCGCAACGCCGCCAGAACCGCGCGCAGCCGTTCATCGTGCCACCAGGTTGTCATGCCGGGCGCCGCATCAGCGCCACGTCCTTGCACGGCACCTCGCAACTCAGGCCATGGGTGCGGGCGATATGGTCAAACGTGGCGGCGCGGTAAAACACCACATGCGTGGGGTCGCGGCGGTACTGCCAGGTGGCAAAGCGCGCGTCATCGGTCTGGAAAGAGGTCATCACCGCCAGCCAGCCGCCGGGGTTGAGCATGGCGGCCAGCCGGTCGAATTCGGCGGCGGGATCGTGAAAATGCTCGGCCACTTCGGTGCAAGTGATGAAATCATGGCTTTGCGCAAGGGGTGCGGGATCGGGGGCATAGACCGGATCGAAGATCGCGGTCGGGTGCCCCGCTTCTGCCAGCATCGCCGCCAGCGCCGGGCCGGGGCCGCAGCCGTAATCAAACCCGCGCGCGCCCGGCGCCAGACGTTCCAGCAGCGGGTCCGCCAGTTTCGCCAGAAACCGGCGATAGCCCGGATCGTCGGCCCGGTTCTGGTGCAGATCGTAAAGCGCGACCTCGGTCGCGC
>JACIYW010000208.1 GCA_014359745.1 Paracoccaceae bacterium
TTCTGCTTCCAGCGCCTCATCCCTCTGTCGGTCCTATGGGCCGCGTGGAAATCTGATGGGTGGTAAGGCTTGGTCGATCCGGGGTCATTGCCCGCATCCGGCCCAATGTGTCATCCTGCACCACTCCGCCCCGCCGCCGCCAGCCCGCCGGTGCGGATCAGGAAATCGACCACCTCGGGCACGCCCTTTCCCTGCCGCAGATTGGCCATCACGAAGGGCAGATCGCCGCGCGCCCGCGCCGCATCCGCGCGCAGAAGATCGGGGTCAACCCCCACATGCGGCGCCAGATCGACCTTGTTGACGATCAGAAGATCAGATCGCGTCACCCCCGGCCCGCGCTTTCGCGGAATGTCCTGCCCGGCGGCGGTGTCGATGACATAGATAGAGATATCGGCCAGTTCCGGGCTGAAGGTGGCGGCCAGATTGTCGCCCCCCGATTCGATCAGGATCAGATCGAGATCGGGGATGGCGGCGCGAAATTCGGCAACGGCGGCCAGGTTGATGCTGGCATCCTCGCGGATGGCCGTATGCGGGCAGCCGCCGGTTTCCACGCCGCGAATGCGTTCAAGCGGCAGCGCCTGCGCGCGCATCAGGAACTCG
This sequence comes from Paracoccaceae bacterium, assembly GCA_014359745.1. GTDB lineage: Bacteria > Pseudomonadota > Alphaproteobacteria > Rhodobacterales > Rhodobacteraceae > JACIYW01. The sequence continues at coordinate 601 of JACIYW010000208.1, forward strand.
GCATCCTCGCGTGTGTAGATATCGTTGGTGATGACCGCCATCGAACAGCGGTCGCGCAGGGCGCGGCACAATTGCTCGGTCAGCGTGGTCTTGCCCGCGCCAACCGGGCCGCCGATGCCGACGCGCAGGGGGCCATGGGGGCTTTTCATGTGCGAAATATCCTTACTTCCAGGGTTTCATGGCGCATCGCCGCCAGGTCCGACCCGAAGGCAGCGCCGCCAATATCCGCCAGATCGGCAGCCGCTGCCTCTGCCGCCACCGCCAGAATGGCCGGATGCAGGCCGGCCAGCACCGCCTGCCCAGCGGTCTGGCCCAGCGGAATGAAGCGCACGGCGGCCTGCACAAGGGTCGCGGCAAAGGCATGCAGATAAACTGCCGCCACCTCGGGCGCGGCCAGCCCCAGCCCGCGCGCCGCCGCGCCGACGGCCACGGGATAGGCCAGCGGCGGCAGGTCGCGCCCGTCAATGGCATTCACCGTGGCCACAAAGGCCGCGCCCTGGTCCATCGTCTCGGCGCGGCGTTCGCGCGAGGCGGCCAGCGCAGCGGCGAGATCCGACAGCTCCGCCAGATTGCCGCCCTTCAGCGCCAGCGCCAGCAGGATCGCATCCGACCGCCCCGACCCGAAGATCAGCACATCGCCCAGCCAGCGCCCCAGGCTGTCGCCCCCGGCAACCGCGCCCGACACCATCGCCGCCTCCAACCCATGCGAATAGGCATAGCCGCTGACCGGAAATCCGGGCGACAACCATTGCACCAGCTTCAGGCGGGCCGCGTCAGCCGTGGTCATGGCTGTGCCCGTGTCCTGGTCCGGCCCGTGATCATGTCCCATCGTGCGCCCATGTCCATAGGCGCCGCCTTCGGGCCGGAACGGCGCGATCACCGCCTCCACCCCCGCCCCCAACTGGCGCAGCATCGCTTCCAGCACATGATCGCGCCGGATCAAAAGCCGCCCCGCTTCCACCTGACAGGGCGTGTGCCGGTTGCCGATATGCCAGGCCAGCCGCGCCAGATCGCCGGTTACCGCCAAAAGCGGCTCCGCCGCCGCCGCGACCGCGACATGCCGCCCGTCGGTCAACACCAGCGCGTCGCCATCCTCAAGGCTGACCACCGCGTCCAGATCGACCAGAAACGCCAGCCCGCCCTCGGCCACCAGCCGCTTGCGCCGCAGCATCCGCGCCTCATACTCCAGCACCACCCGGTCAACGGCCCCGTCCCAGGTTCCGGCGCGCGCGACCGCCTGCGCACAGGCGTGATCCGATTCTGCGTCAACATGCGCCATGTCGATCCGTTCGCTCATGCCATCCTCTCGAAAAAAATACTCAAAAAACCTCACCGCCCGCGCGTCGGCCTCAATACAGGAAATACCGCTGCGCCATCGGCAGTTCCGCCGCCGGTTCGCAGGTCAAAAGCACCCCGTCGGCGCGCACCTCGTAGGTTTCGGGGTTCACCTCTATCACTGGCAGCGCATCGTTCAGGCGCATGTCGGCCTTGCCGATGCCGCGCGTGCCCGCCACCGCGACCAGCCCCTTGGCCAGCCCCAGCCGCCCGCCGATGCCCGCATCCGCCGCCGCCCCCGAAACGAACAGCACCGATGACGCGCCGACCGCACCGCCAAAGGCGCCGAACATCGGGCGGGCGTGGAACGGCTCTGCCGGGATCGATCCGTTCGGATCGCCCATGTTCGCCGCCGCGATGGTGCCGCCGATCAGCACCATGTCGGGCTTGACCCCGAAAAACGCCGGGTTCCAGAGCACCAGATCGGCGCGCTTGCCCACCTCGACCGATCCGATATGCGCGGCCATCCCGTGGGCAATCGCCGGGTTGATGGTGTATTTGGCGATATAGCGGCGCACGCGGAAATTGTCGTTGTCGCCCGTCTCTTCGGCCAGGCGGCCGCGTTGCAGTTTCATCTTGTGGGCGGTCTGCCATGTGCGGATGATCACCTCTCCCACCCGGCCCATCGCCTGACTGTCGGAGGCGATGATGGAAAAGGCGCCCATGTCATGCAGGATATCCTCGGCCGCGATGGTTTCGCGCCGTATCCGGCTTTCGGCGAAGGCCACATCCTCGGGCACCCGGCGGTCAAGGTGGTGGCAGACCATCAGCATATCAAGGTGTTCCTCGATGGTGTTGACGGTATAGGGCCGCGTCGGGTTGGTCGAGGACGGGATCACATGCGCCACGCCGCAGGCGCGGATGATGTCGGGCGCGTGGCCGCCGCCGGCCCCTTCGGTGTGATAGGCGTGGATGGTGCGCCCTTTCAGCGCCGCCAGCGTATGTTCCACGAACCCGCTTTCATTCAGCGTGTCGGAATGGATCATTGCCTGCACGTCAAAAGCATCGCAAACCGACAGGCAGGTGTCGATCACGGCGGGGGTGGTGCCCCAATCCTCGTGCATCTTCAGCGCGCAGGCGCCCGCCAGCACCTGTTCTTCGAGTGCTGCGGGCAGCGATGCATTGCCCTTGCCCGCGAAGGCCAGG
>JACIYW010000209.1 GCA_014359745.1 Paracoccaceae bacterium
CAGCGCATCGTGGATCTGCGGCAGGGGGCCGTCGATCTCCATATCGACAACCGGCCCGCGAATGGCAATGACACGCGCGACACGGTCGGCGCTGGCGGGTTCTGCCAAAGGGGCCTGCATTCCCGATATTCTCCCGTCTGGCACGACAGTGAAAAGGTGCTGCCTGCGCCGCAGCATCGCGGAAGGCCGCCGCCAATTCAACCGGCATATGCATGCGGTAGATGCGCGCAGATGTGCTATGCCCGGGGTTGAACACCTTGGAGGCCGCTCCGTGGATGACTCAGATCAAGGCTTTTCCGGGCGGATGTGCTAGCTACAGCGCGTTCCGACCGACATTGCCTTTCATGGAGGCAGCAATGCAGACCAAGCCAGCGCCCCGCCGCCCACCGGGAACGCAAAAACCGATTCTCCCCTGCCATGCGACGCGCCGGGGGCTTATGTGATGCAGGCCTGACACATTTCCGTGCAAGGATTGCCGCGTACCGCCTCTCTACAACCCCAGGACCGACATGCAATATATCGAAAACAAGACCTTCGACGAAATCCGCATCGGCGACAGCGCCGATCTTACCCGCACCCTGCGCCCGCAGGATATCGAACTGTTCGCGGTGATGTCGGGCGATGTTAACCCTGCCCATATCGATGCCGACTATGCCCGCGACGACATGTTTCACCGCATTATCGCGCATGGCATGTGGGGGGGCGCGCTGATCTCTGCGGTGCTGGGCACCGAATTGCCGGGGCCGGGGTCGATCTTTGTCAGCCAAAGCCTGCGGTTCGACACCCCGGTCGGGGTGGGCGACACCGTAAAGGTGCACATCTCGGTCACGGCCAAGGATACCGCCAGTCACCGGGTCACGCTGGACTGCACCTGCACCAATCAGGCCGGACAGGTGGTGATCGACGGCGTGGCCGAGGTCATCGCCCCCACCCAGAAGCTGCGTCGCCCGCGCGTCATGCTGCCCGAGGTGCATCTGCACGAGCGCGGCGCGCAATATGACAAGCTGATCAAGGCGACCCACGATCTGGCCCCGGTGAAAACGGCGGTTGTGCATCCCTGCGATGCGTTGTCGCTGACCGGTGCGGTCGAGGCGGCGAAACTGGGCCTTGTAACCCCGATCCTGATCGGCCCGCGCACCAAGATAGAGGCCGCCGCCGCTGCCGCCGAACTTGATCTGACCGGGCTGGAAATCATCGATGTGCCGCACAGCCACGCCGCCGCGGCCCGCGCGGTCGAACTGGTGCGGGCGGGCGGGGCGGCCGCGATCATGAAGGGCAAACTGCATACCGACGAACTGATGTCACCGATCATCGACGCCACGGCGGGCCTGCGCACCGAACGACGGATGAGCCATATCTACGTCCTCGATGTGCCGCATTATCCCAAACCGCTGTTCATCACCGATGCCGCGATCAACATCGTTCCCGATCTCTGGGCCAAGCGCGACATCGTGCAGAACGCCATCGATCTGGCGCACGCGCTTGGGGTTGCGCAGCCAAAGGTGGCGATCCTGTCGGCGGTGGAAACCGTGACGCCAAAGATTGCCTCTACGATGGATGCGGCATCGCTGTGCAAGATGGCCGATCGCGGCCAGATCACCGGCGGGCTGATCGACGGGCCGCTTGCCTTTGACAACGCGATTTCCACGACAGCCGCGCGCGAAAAGGGCATCGTATCGACGGTGGCGGGAGAGGCCGACATTCTGGTCGTGCCGGATCTTGAGGCGGGAAACATGATCGCCAAGCAGTTGATCTATCTTGCCGGGGCCGAAGCGGCCGGTATCGTGATCGGCGCGCGGGTGCCGGTGATCCTGACCAGCCGGTCGGATGGCACGCTGTCGCGGCTGGCGTCCTGCGCGCTGGCGCAGCTTTTCATCCACCACCACGCGCAGGTCATTCCATGACCGACGCAATTCTTGTCCTGAACGCCGGTTCTTCAAGCCTGAAATTTGCGGTGCATTCGGCTGTAAACCCCGAAGCACCGCCACTGATCCGGGGCAAGATTACCGGCATCGGCACCGCGCCCGCCTTCGAGGCCCGCGCCGCGCAGGGCAATCCCCTGCCCAAAGGCGGGCTTGCCAGCCCGGATCCGGCACTGACGCAGGCCGGGGCCACAACCGCCCTGCTGCACTGGCTGGACGCACATGACGACGGGGTGCGCCTGATTGCGGCGGGGCACCGCGTTGTGCATGGGGGGCGCGACCATGACCGGCCGGTGCGGGTGACGCCCGCGATCATGACCGATCTTGCCGCGCTGATCCCGCTGGCGCCCCTTCATCAGCCTCACAACCTTGCCGCGATCCGGGCGGTGGCCAAACAGTTTCCTGAACTGCCTCAGGTCGCGTGCTTTGACACCAGCTTTCATCGCACCCAGCCCCGGCTTGCACAGATCTATGCCATACCCCGCGCCCTGACGGATGCGGGCATTCTGCGCTATGGCTTTCACGGGCTTTCCTATGACTATATCGCCGGGGTGCTGCCCGATCATCTGGGCGCGTTTGCCGAGGGCCGCGTGATCGTCGCACATCTGGGCAGCGGGGCCAGCATGTGCGCGATGCGGGAACGGCGCAGCGTTGCCACCAGCATGGGGTTCACCGCCCTTGACGGGTTGATGATGGGCCGACGCTGCGGCGCGCTTGATCCCGGCGTGGTGCTGCATCTGATCCGTGAAAAGGGGCTGTCCGCGACCGAGGTCGAGGATATGCTTTACAACCGCTCCGGCCTGCTGGGCGTTTCGGGGCTCAGCAACGACCTGCGCGTGCTGGAGGCAAGCGCGGACCCGGCAGCAACCGAGGCGATCACGCTTTTCGCCTGGCGCGCCGCACAGGAACTGGCGGCGCTTGCGGCCACGATTGGCGGGGTTGATGCCATTGTCTTCACTGCCGGCATCGGCGAAAACTCGGCCCACATGCGCGATCTGATCTGCGCGCGCCT
>JACIYW010000021.1 GCA_014359745.1 Paracoccaceae bacterium
GATCGGCACGTCAGCGCGACATCCTGCGCTCCATTCCCGGGCTCGGCCAGGTCGCTACGGCTGCGATCCTGACCTTCCTGCCCGAGATCGGCACACTGGGCCGCAGACAGCTCGGCAGCCTTGCCGGCCTCGTTCCGCACACCCGCGAATCCGGCCAGTGGAAAGGCAGATCGTTCATCAGTGGTGGCCGCAAACCCCTGCGGGACGCCCTCTACATGCCAGCCCTCGTCGCCATACGGCATACCCCCGATCTCAAGGCCAAATACGAAGACCTGCGTGCCGCCGGAAAGCCAGCCAAGGTCGCTATCGTTGCATTCGTCGGGAAAACAGCGCCCCACGCTGTTTTCTAACCCTCCTCATTGCGCAAGCTCATCGAAATGGCAAACGCGCTGATCAAAGCGGACCGGATCTGGGTTGAAAAAACCGCTTGATCAAGACGGATACTGCAGACTATCCAGCGGCGCAACTTCTACCAGCTCGCCGCCGAGGTCAGCCACCGCAGCCGTTATTACCACCAATACACCATGTCGGTGGATGTCACCGGTGACAGTTCGACCTGGCATCAGCCCACCGAGGACGCCGAGGAGATCGTAACCGAGGCGCTGCGTGATCTGGCCCGCTGGCTCTACCGCCAGCTTCAGAGCGAATACGACCACCTGACCTCGGATGAGGCCATCGAGGAGGGGATCGTCGTCAACGAGTACACGTTCACCGTAGGAGAGAGGCGGTTTGGGTGATGCGCGAGTTTCGAAGAACTTTCCTGACCGAATGCTTGAAGTGTACGTCAAGGTGGCGTACATTACGGATAGCACAACAGGAGACGACCATGCTTGGTTTCCATGACACCACGCGCGCGATCGATGAGCGTAACGAAGCCCGGATGAATTTCCGGACCAAGCCGCGTATCAAGACTGCGATTCAGCAGGCGGCGGCACTTTCTGGCGTGGACGATTCCGTCTTCACGATGAATGCCGCCTACCAGGCAGCGCTGGCAACGATCGCGGCGCATGAACGGACGGTGCTGCAGCCGGTCGATCATGACGCGTTTTTCGCGGCACTCGATGCCCCGGCGGTGCCGACTGACGCGCTGCGTACGGCCTTCCGTCGGTATGGCAAAACGGTTGTGTCGCAGTAAATGGCGGCATCACAAAAGGCCGCCTACACCATTGAGCCGTTCGATCCAGAGAGACATGATCGAGCGGCTTTTTCTTGCGACGTCGAACAGGTCGACAACTACTTCCAGAAGACCGCCAACAAGCTCGCCAAGGCGGATAATGTCCGTCTCTACGTGATGGTCGACCCTTCCGGCACAGTCATTGGGTTCTATGCCCTGAACGCGCATGCCGTTCACTTTACGGATCTGCCCGCAAAGTTCGCGCGGACCCGGCCCTCGCATGGGAACATCCCCGCCGCATACATCTCGATGATCGGGCGTGATCAAAAGTTCCGCGGTGGCGGATTTGGCGGCGATCTGCTTGTAGATGCCCTCCGCCGAATTGCCTTTGCGGCCGATGCGATCGGCGTCGCTGTGGTCATGCTCGACGTTCTCGACTGCGGTGAACCTGACCGCGTTGCTCGCCGCAAGGCGCTATACGAAAGCTATGGCTTCCAGTCGCTCGCATCGAATCCGTTGAGGATGTTCTTGCCAGTCAGCGTCGTTCGGAAGCTGATCGCCGAGGAAACCAAGGACAGCTGATAGGAACTGAGATCTCGCTGTCCATCTGGTCGGGTAGACCCGATCGGATCTGGATCCTCGCGTGTCACTTGCTCCCGACGATCCACTTCGACATGAGTCCCCTGTCGCGGAAGCATTCGTCCGGGAGGGCGCGCCGTTTGATCCGGGCGAGTTTCTCCGCGAAGGCCACCTGCTTGGACGTCGGCAGGCGGTCCATGTCCGATACCGGCTTCAGCCGGGCCTGCGCCTTGATCCAGGCGCTCAAGGATTGGCGGTCCTGCTGAACCTCCCAGGGTAGAAGCGTCTGATTGCGCAGTGCGAGCGACCGGGCATATGCGATCTGTTTCGGCGTCGCGGGCAGTGCGTGCGTGGTGCTTTCCATGGGGGAACTCCCTTTCTGGCTTGGCTTTCAATATAGAACATAACAGGAACTAAATCAAGCCAAGCGTCGAGATCACCCTCTCCGTGCCAATAAGCGCGAGACAACCGAGTGGCTGAAGTTTACACTTGGGGGCGCAGGAGAACGAACCCATGGTTATGCCTTCACAGACAGTGCTTTCGCCCGAAGCCGGGTCTGACGCTGTTTCGGCCACGACGTTGCCCGCCCGCGTTGTCCCGGCGCCAGTGGTGCCCACGGCCGAGTTGACGCGCACGCCGAAGCGGCGCAGCTTCACGGCCAAATACAAAGCGCATTCTGGATGAGACCGACCAGGCGGCAGACACTGGCGGGGTTTCGGCCATTCTGCGACGGGAGGGGCTTTATTCCTCGGCCCTGACCGATTGGCGCCGCGCGCGGGCGGTCGGCACATTGGGTGCATTGCAGCCACGTCACCGTGGCCCACAAAAGGCACCTGCCAATCCATTGCAAGCCGGGCTGGCCAAGGCGAACCGTGAGATCGCAGCGTTACGGCGCCGTCTGGATCAGGCGGAAGCCATCATCGCCATCCAAAAAAAGTGGCGGCGCTGCTGGAGGAGATGGAGCAGACGCAAGAGCGCGGCGGAAAATCATGATGGCCGCAGCGATTGCCTTGCCCGCGCAAGCGTTCTTCGGCACCGCGCGGCGCTGACGGACCCGCCATGTGTGCGAAAGCCGCGCGCGCTTTCAGCGCGGGCCTTGCCGCAACGTGACTACATATCGAAGACCCTTGGTGTGGCGCGCGGTCGCAAAACCGGGCCCGTTTGGCAGAGCTTATTCGGGCTGTGGCAACCGCAGGCGTGAAAATCAATGGGCTTACTGTTGTATGGTATCCGGATAACCAAGAGGGAGAGTCAGCATCCGCGATGGGCATGGAGATGGCACGTTTAGGCTTGACGGCGACGCCAAGATTTGAACCCCCGTTCCGGGCGCGCACTTCATTTCCACGACCGGGTTATAACAGCCCGCTCAGTTGATGACGGTCCCGCGTTGAAGGTGCGGGGCCAAACGGCACCAGCCGCTGGCCTATACGATAGGGATGCAGATCGTGGATCGCGAGGGCCCGCTTTATACCCATCGCCTTGAAAACGGGCGCGAGATCTGGACAGTGATGCAGGGCCCCTTGGCCGGGGTGGCAGCCGCTGGCTGCCGGTGCGTCAGCCTGAAATCCACGCGGGCGATGTGTTCCAGACGCTGGCGCGCGCGCAGGGGCTGGCGCTGCCAGAGCCGCAAAAGGCCGCTGGTGCGATTTCGGGCACGGCGATTGTCACGCATCAAAGCCCGCCGCTGACCGCGATCCTGCGCGACATGCTGCGCTATTCAACCAACCTGACCGCCGAGGTGGTGGGCCTGTCGGCAACGCGCGCGGGCGGGGTCGAGGCGACAGACCTGGCGGCGAGCGGCGCACAGATGGCCGATTGGGCGCGCGCGCGTCTGGGGGTGGGCGATGTGCGCTTTGCCGATCATTCGGGGCTGGGCGACCGGTCGCGCATCGCCGCGCAGGACATGGTGCAGGCGCTGGCGCAACCCCTGGCGCAGGGTCCGCTGCGCGCTATCTTGCGGCCGTTTTCGCTGCGCGATGAGGTGGGCCGGGCGCGGAAGCAAACGCTGGTGAAGGTGAACGCCAAGACCGGGACGCTGAATTTCGTGTCGGGCCTTGCGGGCTATGTCACGATGCCATCGGGCGCGGATCTGGTTTTCGCGATATTCGTCGCCGATCTGAACCGGCGCGACATGCTGACGCTGCAAGACCGGGAACGCCCGCCGGGTGGGCGCGCCTGGGTCGGGCGCGCCCGCACCCTGGAAAGCCGCCTGATCGAACGCTGGGTCGCGGTTTACGGAACCTGAACTGCGGGTTTGCGTCTGTCGGGTGCATTCCCTTGACCGGCGCGCGCACGGAGGGCGCGGGAGATGAGTATTTTTTTCGAGAGGATGGGAAAGAGCGTTTTCTTGAACGGTCAGGGTGCGGGTCTGATGGGGCGCAACACGCCGCCAAGCCGCGATCGGCATCCCGATCAGGGCCGCATGTGGCGCGCCCGCGATCCGCGTTCGATCGCGGCGGCGTGCAGGCGGTCGATGGTCAGTTCGTGCCGGATTTCCGACAGCAGGGCCAGTTCGGTTTCCCCCAGCAATCCATCCGCCGCGGCCACGTCGCAGGCCAGCGCATAGGCGGTTTCATTCAGGCGCTGCGGCAGCCCTTCGCGGATCAGGCCGAAAAGGGCGTCCAGCCCGTCTTCTTCTTCGAACAGGTCGAATACGATCTGCGACACTTCCTTCAGGCGGTCGGTGTCGAATTGCGCGAAGACGGGCAGGTGGTTCACGACCCGCTGAATGGTGACAAGTTCCGAGGTGCGGATATTTTCATCCGCCGCCGAAACGGCGATCATGATTGCGACAAGGCAATCCTGCGGGCTCAAGGTGGGGTTTTCCTGCGACACGGGCGGCATTCCTTTGCGATCAACAAGCCCTGACAATATTGACGGCGGCGGGGGGGGGCAATAGGAACCCGAAGTTGGCAGGGCAAAGGGCCGGGCCGGAAAAGGATGCGTGTGGAAATGTCTGACCTGCGTGATGCTGCGATGTCGTCGAAAGCCTGGCCGTTCGAAGAAGCGCGCCGGTTGCTGAAACGCTATGAAAAGGCGCCGCCGGAAAAGGGTTATGTGCTGTTTGAAACCGGCTATGGCCCCTCGGGCCTGCCGCATATCGGCACCTTTGGCGAGGTGGCGCGCACCACGATGATCCGCCGCGCGTTCGAGGTGATTTCCGATATCCCCACCCGGCTGATCTGCTTTTCCGACGATATGGACGGCATGCGCAAGGTGCCCGACAACGTGCCCGAACCCGCCATGCTGCGCGAACACATGCAGCGGCCGTTGACATCGGTGCCCGACCCGTTCGGCAAATTCGAAAGCTTTGGCCATCACAACAACGCCATGCTGCGCCGGTTCCTGGATACGTTCGGGTTTGAATACGAATTCATCAGCGCCACGGATTTCTACAAGTCCGGGCAGTTCGACGCCGTGCTGTTGCGCGCCGCCGAACGCTATGACGCATTGATGAAGGTGATGCTGGCCAGTTTGCGCGATGAACGTCAGCAGACCTATTCGATTTTCCTGCCCATCTCGCCGCAATCGGGGCGGGTCTTGTATGTGCCGATCAAAGAGGTGAACGCCGCGCAAGGCACCATCACCTTTGACGATGAAGATGGCACCGAAACCACGCTGCCGGTCACCGGCGGGCAGGTGAAACTGCAATGGAAGCCGGATTTCGGCGCGCGCTGGGCGGCGCTGGATGTCGATTTCGAGATGTATGGCAAGGACCATTCCACCAACACGCCGATCTATGACGCGATCTGCGAGATCCTTGGCGGCCGCAAGCCCGAACATTTCACCTATGAACTGTTTCTGGATGAGAACGGCGAGAAGATTTCGAAATCCAAGGGCAACGGCCTGACGATCGATGAATGGCTGACCTATGCGTCAACCGAAAGTCTGTCATATTTCATGTACCAAAAGCCGAAAACCGCCAAGCGGATGTATTTCGATGTGATCCCCAAGGCGGTGGATGAATATCACCAGCAATTGCGCGCCTATGCCACGCAGGACAGCCAGGCGCGGCTGAACAATCCGGTCTGGCATATTCACGGCGGCGATGTGCCCGAAAGCCGCATGGTGGTGCCGTTTGCGATGTTGCTCAACCTCGCGTCCGTTGCCGGAACCGAAGACAAGGAAACGCTGTGGGGGTTCATCCGCCGCTATGCGCCCGATGCCCGCCCCGATACCCATCCCGATCTGGATGCGGCTGCGGGTTTCGCGCTGCGCTATTTCAAGGATTTCGTGGCGCCCGCGCGGGTGTTCCGCCTGCCCGACGCGCGCGAACGTGCCGCGTTGCAGGATCTGGCCGACCGGTTGCAGGCGCATCTGGGCGAAACCGATGCCGAGGCCCTGCAAACGGTGGTTTTCGCGGTGGGCACCGACCACGGGTTCGACCCGTTGCGCGACTGGTTCAAGGCCCTTTACGAGGTTCTCTTCGGCCAAAGCCAGGGGCCGCGTTTCGGCGGGTTCATCGCCCTTTATGGCGTGGCGGAAAGCATCGATCTGATCAAGCGCGGGCTGGCGGGCGAACTGGTCGCCGCCTAGGCGCGCCAGATCCGCCACCAGGCCCCCCAACGCGCGACAAGGCACGGCGCGCTGTCGGCGAACAGTCGCCCGGCGTCGGTGCGGGCGGCAGCAATCAGCGCCGATTGGCGTTTGCGCGCGGCGGCAAGGATCGGTTTGATACCCCGGATGCCGCGCGATTCCAGCGCGGTGACAAGGACCGCCAGATCGTGGTGGTCGCCCAAAGCCTCGCCAAGGCGATCGGCGGTTTCGACATGGGGGGCCATCGCTTCGGGCCAGATCGGTGACAGAAGGCGGGCATGATACCAGTGATCCTTGACGCGCTTGCGCCATTCGTGCACCACCTCGGTGGTGGGGGTGTCGAGGGCGGCGGCCATCTCGTGGCGGGCGCGTTTCCACGTTTGTTCAAGCCCACCTGAAACGGCGTCGAACCCGTCGGCATCAAGTTTCCAATCCTTGCTGCGCCCGCGCAGGGCGGTCATCGCATCGGCAAAGCCGGTCAGCGCGTCGGCGCTGGCGCTGGTGTCGGCGGGTTCGGGCGCGGACAGGGCGGCGCGCAGGGTGTCGGCAAGATCGGCGCTGACGTTTGCCTCGGGTAAAAGCTTATTCAGCGTGGCAAGGTTGACGGCGGCCTCGCGCCGGGCCGAAAGCCCGCGCGCCGCGTCGCGCAGGGCGACATTTTCCGGCGCGAAATCGGGAAAGCCGGGCCGAACCAGCCGGATCAGGCCGCGCAGCTTTTTCACCGATTTGCGCATCTGATGGATGCGCGGGCCTGTGGGGCCGTCAGCGCGCACGGCGGCAAGGGCTGTGTCGATCTGTTCGCGGGCGATGCGGCGCAGCGCCTTTTGGGCGCTGGGGTCGGTCTGGCTGAACTGATATCCCATTGGTGGCTCCTTCCCGCGGCACTTTAACGCGGTAGTTATGACAGACAAGCGTCGGCTTTGCCGAGGGGTGGCCTGGGTCAGCGCCCTTCGCCAAGGATCGTGCGGGCGCGCAGGCGTGCGGCCTGTGACAGGGCCGTCAGGGCGGCGGGGTCGGCGACAAGCGTGGAAAGGGCCTGGCTGACGGCGGCGATATCGTCGGCGGGCACGATTATGCCGCCCGCGTCATGCCCCCGCCCGATCAGGTGCGGGGGATGGCCCCGGTCATAGCTGATCACCGGGCGGCCTGCCGCCATCGCTTCAAGCACGGTGCGGCCAAAGCTTTCGGCAAACCGCGACAGGCACAGCACCACGTCCGCCCCTTCCAGCGCCGCGACGGGTGTCGGGGCATAGCCCGGCGCCTCGACATTGGCGGGCAGGGGGTGCAGGGCGGCCAGATCGGGCGTGTGCGGCCCGATCAGCAGGAGCCGGGCCGCGATGCCGCGACCGGCAAGATCGGCGGCCACGGCCACGGCATCACCGATGCCTTTCTTCGCGATATTGCTGGAAATCAGCGCGACGCGCAGCGGGGTCTGCGGGGCGAAGGGCAGATCGAAAAGGCCCGGGTCGATGCGGTTGCCGACAACCGTCACCCGATCGGGGCAATCAAGCCACGCGGCCGCCATGGCGGAATTGGCGACAAAGTGGTCAGCCTCGGCCAGAAGGCGCAGGCGGATCCATTCCGCCGTTTCGGGCACGGGCGGTTCGGGCGCGGCATCCGATCCCAGAACCGCGTCGCGGATCGCGGCGTCCTGGGCGGGCATCTCGCGCAGATGCACCACCACCCTTGCCCCGGCCGCGCGCCCGGCCAGACGCGGGGCCTGCAAGACGGCGGTGTTGACATGCACGGTGGCCGCGCCGTGTTGGGCGATGACGGCCCGAAGGGCGGCAAGCGTGGCGGGATGCGGCGGGCGGTGAACGTGCCACCAGGGCATCGGCACCAGATGCACGGCCGCCACGCGCGCGCGAACCTCGGAAAGGTAATCGAGGTTGCCGATTCCGGGCAGCACCGCCACCGGGATCACGCCAGATGCCGGGTCGCCGATGCGGTCGAGCATGTCGAGAAAGCTGCGCTCGGCGCCGAAAAGCTCGGGCCCGGCCTGATGGGCGCAGACGATCACGCGGGGGCCAGGGCTGTCGGCGCGGGCGCCGCCAAGCTGTGGCAGCGCCGCAAGGCCCCCGGCCCGCCCGACGGTTTCCCAATGCACAAGCGGGTTCATGTTCTCCACCCCATGCGCGATCCGGTAGCCGGTGGTGGAAAACCCCGGCCCCGGATCGCGCCCTTCGGCGGCCCCGGCCCGATCATAATGCACCGCCGGGCAGATGCCGTCGGCGCGCACATCCGGGTTGTGTTCCAGATACCATCGCGCATCGAACACCGGCGAATGCCGGATCAGGTCATCGCTGGCAAGCCGGGCCTCGGGATCACCAAGGCAGAGCGCGGGCGGGGCCGCGAACGGGCGCCTTTCGGGGTATTGCGGCAGGTGAAACGCCCGCCCGCCGAGCCTGGCCTTCAGCGATCTGGCCCGGTCGTGCCAGCGCAGCGAGGCGTCCTCGTAATCGCGGCGGGCACCGAAATACCGGGTGCGCAGGTGGGTTTCGGGGGCGTGGGTCAGGGTCGCGGCGCCGGTGCGCCCGAACGACAGCGGCAGGCCGGGGTGAACTTCGGTTATGGCGCCGGGCCCATAGGCCGCCAGCACGCGATAGTAATATTCCGTATCGCCACCCGCGCGCACCCTGTCCCAGAAACCCAGCCGCTGCAACACCGCGCGGCGGATCATCAGCGATGACACGTTGCGATGCACCCAGCCCTCGATCCGGTTCATCGGCCAGCGCTGCGGGCGCATGTCGTCATCGACCCGCGCCCAGTGCGATACGGTCGCGGCAAGGCCGGGCTGCTCAGCCAGCGGGCGGACCTGTTCGGCGATCTTGGCGGGGTGCGACCAGTCATCGGCATCGTGAACCGTCAGGAACGCCCCGCGCGCGGCGGCCATGCCAAGGTTGCGCGCGGCATAGGTACCCAGCCCTTGCCCCGCCAGCACCCTGATGCGCGGATCGTGCCTCGCCCAAAGCTGCGCGACGGCGCGGGTGTCATCGGTGGAACCGTCGTCGATGACGATGATTTCAAGCGCCTGCCAGCTTTGGCCAAGAAGCCCTGCCAGCGCCGTCGGCAACTGATCGGCGGCATTTCGGGCCGGAACGATGACGCTTACCAGCGGGGTCTGGCGGTTGAGGCGGGATTGCGCACGGATGTGCAGGTTTCGCTGACCCTGCCGCAAAAGCGCCGCCAGCCGTCCGATCCTGCCGTCGGCGGCGCGCGGTGGCGACAGGGGCGTGGCCGGGGCGTTTTCGGCATGCCAGCCGGGCAGGGCCGCAAGCCGGTCGAAAAGATGCGCATGACGGCCGTGAAAGACCGGCGCGGCAAGCCCGGCGCGCCCATAGGCCGGGGCAAGGCAGTGCGTCAGGGTCTGGTTGATGCCGTCCGGCGCCTTGCCACCAGCCACGGCCAGGGCAACGCGCGCCAGTGCCACATCGGGTGCGGGCGCATGCCGCGCCATCAACCGCACAATCGCGCCCGCGCGGTCTATATCATCTGCCGCGATCAGGATCGTCAGCGCAAGCGCGCAAACCCCGCGCCCGCGCAGCGTCTTGCGCGCCGCCCGGTCTGACCACAGCCGCGCAAGCGCGTCTTGCGCACCCTCTTTCCCCTCGGCGGCATACCACCGCATCAGTGCCCAAAGCGCCGCCCCGCGTTCGCGCGGATCGTCATCATCCGCCAGCGCCGTGAGATCGGGCAAGGCCCAGCGGGTGAAGCCCAGCCAAAGATCGCGTTCGGCGGCAAGGGTGCGCAGGCGGTAAGGTAACCGCCCCTCGGCACGGCCGAAATCGTTGTAATGCCGGGTCGGATCGATCAGGGACGCGGCGACATCGGGATAGAATTCCAGATAAAAGGCCGGATCGAAGGGCCGCTCGGACGTTGGTGTTGGCGCGGGCCCTGGACGTGATCGCGGCGGGCCTTGGTCACTCGGAAACTCGGTCATCAGGCAATACGGTCCCTGTCCATTCGCCTTGTTATGCCCATCGGGGCCTGTGCGGGCAAGGCCCCGGCGCCACGGATTTGCGCGGTTGACCCTTTCCGGCGGTCCATATACGTCGGGCGGGCTACCATTCACCAGTGCGGACGGAGTGAGCGTTGACGCAAGCGAAAACGTCGAATGCAACAGCCATTGGCCTTGTTCAGGCCGCGCGCTTCCTGCACCGGGCGGGGAGGGGTGCGTCGGCGGTTGCGATCCTGGACAAGGTGCTCAAACAGCAAGGCGATGCGCCAACCCTGCGCGAAACGTTGCGGGTGGCCGAGGATATCGTCGATGTCGAAGCGGCCCTTGCCGCGTTTCGCGCGCTTGATGCCAGCTATGCACGGGGCACCCATACCGAGGCGCGCGCGCGCTTGCGCCACCGGCCTGTTGCCGCGCTGGCCGTTGCCCGCGCGCTGCCTGCCCCGGATCGCACGCGGGGGCTGGAACCGGTCGCGGGGCGGCTGCTTTACCTGCTGCACCATGCGCTGCCACAACGGTCAACCGGTTATGCCACGCGCGGTCACGGGCTGGCGCGGGCCATGCTGGCGGCGGGCATGGATGTGGTCTGCCTTACCCGGCCGGGGTTTCCGGCCGATATGGGGCTGACCGGGCCAACCTTCCCTGCCGAAGATCTGGTCGATGGTGTGCGCTACCTGCATGATCCCGAACCGATGCAGCGCGGAACAGCCAACCTGGCGGCCTATGCCGAAGCTGCGTCCGAGGTGATCGGGCGTCACATTGCCAGGGACCGCCCGCAGGTTCTGATGGCCGCCTCGAACCACGCCAATGCCCTGCCGGGCCTGATCGCCGCGCGCCGCGCGGGCATCCCGTTCTGGTACGAGGTACGGGGGTTCTGGGAAGTGACGGGGCAATCGAACAGCCCCGGCTATGAAAAAACATTCGCCTTTGCGCTCGCCCGCGCCATCGAGACGACGTTGATGCAGGCCGCCGACCGGGTGTTCACCCTGACCGGGGCGATGCGCGACGACATGATCGCGCGCGGCGTGGATGCCGGGCGCATCGCCCTGCTGCCCAACGCCACCGATCCAGACCGTTTCACGCCACAACCGCGCGACCGGGCGCTGGCGGCGCGGCTGAACATCCCCGATGGGGTGCCGGTGATCGGCTACGTCGGGTCTTTCACCGGCTATGAGGGGCTTGACGATCTTGCCCGCGCCTGTGCCCGTCTGGCCGGGCAGGGGCGGGATTTCCGGCTGCTGCTGGTCGGGGATGAGGGGGGGCATGCGAACGGGCGCGGGCCGGTGACGTCGGAAATTGCGCGGATCGCCAGCGAAACCGGGCTGGCCGACAGGCTGATCCTGCCGGGCCGGGTGCCACATGATGAGGTGGAGCGCTATTATTCGCTGATCGACATCGCCCCGTTCCCACGCAAACCGGACCTGGTGTGCGAACTCGTCTCGCCCTTGAAACCGCTCGAGGCACTGGCGATGGAAAAGACCGTTATCGTGTCGTCGGTCGCGCCGCTGGCCGAGATGATCGCGGATGGCAAAACCGGCCTGGTGTTCGAAAAGGGCAATCCCGACAGCCTGACCGCCACCCTTGACCGGGCCCTGTCGGATGCCGGGCTGCGCGCCCGACTGGGCGAGGCAGGGCGCAAATGGGTGGCGGCGGAACGGACATGGGCCACAATGGCGGCGCGTGTGGCGGGGGCGTTGGCGGGGAATGGCAGCGGGCCGGATGGTTCTGCCCCCCCGGATCATGTGACCTTGCAGGGGTGGCCAGCCAGGGCCGGTGCCGTCATGGTCACGGAAGCTGCTGAAACAAGGCCCTGAACTGATTGATGAACTGATCCACACCGTAACGGCCCGCAACGAATGCCCGCCCCGTCTGGGCGTCAGCCTCGAATGCAGTCGGGTCATCGCGGTAAGACAGGATACGTTCGATCACCGAGGCCTCGTCCGGCAGGATAAATCGCTCTGGCCACAGATATTCGGCCCCTTCCCAATATTGCACAAGGCTGACGGCGTTCGCGGCAAAGCCATCGGCCACGGCCAGATGAAAACTTTCAAATCCGGGAAACTGCCGCTGGGATTGGCTGACTGACAGGACGATCCCCACCGCATGTTCCGCCAGCGAGGTAGCGATGTCTACATGGCCGCGAAACTGCACGGCCCCGGCCAGGCCGTCGCGCAGGATTTGCGCGTCGCAATCGCGATAATAGGCCATCGAGGCCGCGTTTCTGGCAAGCCACGGCAAATCTTCGGGCCGTTTTCCAAAGATATCCAGCCGATAGCGCGGATCGTGTTTGCGCAGTTCCGCCAAGATCGTCAGGGCCCGGTCAAGGCGCTTGCGCTCTGGCAGATATCCGATCATCGCCAGATTGAACCGACGCTCGGGGGCGGTGCATTGCCGGTAACGGGCCGTATCGACGAAATTATGGATCAGCCGCGCCTTGTGCCGGGGAATGCCGGGAAAACGTTCCAGCAACCGCTCGACAAACAACGCCGAAACCGCCACCATCGCATCGACCTTGTCCACCGCGATCCGGTCGCCAAAATCGACCCCCAATTCGGCGCGATGCACGCGGATCACCAGCTTCTGATCGGCCCGTTTGTTTTGCGAATACCAGACCGCATTGCCCAGCATCCATTCGCACCAAATGAATTCGGCCCATTCCAGATGCGCCTTGCTGGCCGGTTCATCATGCACGTCGTGGCCTGACCATTCATCACGCCGGATATCGAAAGTTTTTTCCAGCAGGGGCAGGATGGGGGCGATGAATTTCAGATCGTGTCCAGCAATCAGCAGCCGCGGGCGGCACAACGCGCAAAACAACGCCCAATTCCCCGATTGCACCGCGTCGAGGATGTCCCTAAAGCGGCGCGACAGGCGATAGGCCGCGATCGCGCCCCAATGCGCGTTCACAAACGTTGAAAAAAGCTGAAAGGTGGTCGGCGATATATCGCCGCGATTAACGAAAACCATCGATTTCAATGCGGTCTGCAAGCCCACTTGCAGCCGCAGCGCGACATAGTCGATGCCGATTGCCGACAGGCTGGAAACCGCAGAATTCCATACCGTCAGGTGATCGCGCAATTCCCTGTCGCCATAGCTTTGGGTGCTGGAGGGCGTAAGGCTGGGGTTCTTGACGTAGATCCCGGTCGGGTGGTCGATATATTCGATCCGTTCGGCCGCGATCAGCACCTCGATCAGGTAAAGCGTATCCTCGCCCATGCGCAGATCGTCTCGCCATTCGATGCGGTTCCGGCGCAACAGGTCGGTGCGGATCATGCTGTAAACGGTGGTGCTTTGCCCGGCAATCATGGCGCTGATCCGGTCCGCCTTTGGCATATCCACGGGCCAGGGTGCCAACCGGTTCATCACGACCCTGCGCGCACCCGACTCTACAATCAGGTGGCCGCGCACGATGTCGGCAGTGGTTTGGCGCGCATGCGCGTGATGTTTCTCCAGCGTGTCGGGCAGAATTTCGTCATCACAATCAAGGAACAACACATACTCGCCCCGCGCCTCGGCCACGCCGCGGTTTCGCGGTGCCGATGGCGACCCGCTGTTGCGATCAAGCCGCAAGACGCGCCAGTTTGCTTCCGCCGAGCATTCCTGCACCAAGAGCGCATGGGTTCCGTCGGTGGAACAATCGTCGACAAAGATCACCTCGTGATCGGCCCGCGCCATGGTGATCCGGCGCAAAGATGCAAGACAGCGCCCGATCTTGTCGATCGCGTTATAGCAAGGGATGATCACCGACACTTTCAGCGCCCCCAACGACTGTTTCGGCGAGTCGGTATCAAGGACGTTCAACATGTGCTGATATACCTTCGGCTGAAAGTGGAACGGGGCCTTTCCCCAGCGGTGGTCCGGGTCGGCCAGAAGATCTGCCCGGTTGTGGCCGATCCAGCCGACTTCGGGGGAAATTGCGCGGATGACATCATACCGCACGGCCAACCCGGCATTTGCCCGGTGGATATAGCCAAGGGAACCGCCGTTCAGGGGCGTGCCGTTGCTGTCTGTCTCGGCCCAGAAAACATCATTGATCACGACCTTGTGCAAAATCCCGTGCGCACGCAGCCTTTCACAAAGCGTCTGCCAGCCGACGCGCCACAGCGCAAGATGCTGGTCACTTTCGGCGACAATCGTGTGCCCTGGTACGGGCGGGGCGCCGACCGCGCGATATTCGGATGACAGCGTGCGCAGATGCCCCCCGTCGAACCACTCAAGATCGAAACGTTCATCGATCAGATCAATCAACAGCACGTCGAAGTCTTCGGCGAGCACACTGTCAATGATGGATTTATCCATATCGCTGCGCACCATCCGGCGTTGAAACGGGCTTGCCACGCGATCAAGCACCTCTTCATCCACCTTTGCCGGGGAATTGAAGGTCGCCATGCTGGACCGGGCATGATAGTTCACGATCCGGTAATCACCGGTCTCTGCCGGGCCGAACGCATCGCGGCTGGCACAACTGCCGACGATCAAAATCCGCTTTGGCTGTTTCGACAATTTCCGTTCCCGACACAAGTTCACCGCGATGATTGCCCGTAAACGCACCTGACCCCATCACAGGCCTTCCTAATTCCTGTGCGCCTTTCCCGCAACCCGGGCGGCGGGCGGGTTGACAGACCGCCCTGCTTTGGCGAGTTACGGGCCAGACTGCTCAGGCTAACGGGGTGCGCAAGTGCAACAAGCGTCTTACAACCGCAACATCCTGCGCGCGGCTGCTCAGCTAGAGGCGCTTGGTCGGCCAGAGTCTGCCGTGGCCCTGCGAAAGTCCCTGGGGTGGGAAAACCTTCTGCTGGCCGCTCAACCACACGGCCCGGTGCCCGATACGCGCCCCGGCCCGCCCCGGTCATCCGGGATCCGGGTGGCGTATATCCTTGATGAATTTTCCACCAACAGCTTTGCCGACAGCTTTGACGGGCTGGCGCTGTTGCCCGATAGCTGGCGGGCGCAGTTCGAAAAGCATCAGCCGCAGGTGTTCTTTTGCGAATCCGCGTGGTCGGGGGCCGACAGTGCGCGGCGACCGTGGCAGGGCAAAATCTATGCCAGCCGCAATTTCAAGTCGGAAAACCGCGGGATTCTGATCGATATCCTGGCGCACTGCCAGAAACACGGCATTCCTACGATCTTCTGGAACAAGGAGGATCCGACCCATTACGAAGACCGGGTGCATGATTTCGTCAAGACCGCCGCGATGTTCGATCATGTCTTCACATCCGCGGCGGAATGCGTTCAGCGCTATCGCGATGACTATGGCGTTCAGAACGTCGATGCCTTGCCCTTCGCCACCAATCCGCGCCTTTTCAACCCGATCGAGGTGGCGCCGCGATCGGATGCGGTGATCTTTGCGGGCAGTTGGTACGCCAATCATAAAGAGCGCAGTATCCAGATGCGCCAGATCCTCGACAACCTGCGCGCCGATGGCCATGAGCTGGAAATTTTTGATCGCTATCACGGCGATAGCGACCCATTGCATCAGTGGCCCGAGGTCTATCAACCCTTTCTGCGGCCTGCGGTGGCGCATGATCAGGTCGCCGCCGTCTACAAAAGAAGCCGCTTCGGGCTGAACTTCAATACCGTCACGCAGTCGCGCACGATGTTTGCGCGGCGGGTGTTCGAACTGATGTCGTCCAACACGCTGGTGTTGTCGAATTACTCTGCCGGAATGGAAGATTTCTTTGGCGATGACGTGATATTCTGCGATCGCACGCCGCACCGCTTGCGCGATATGTCCTCGGACGAGATCGACGCGATGCGCGACAGGAACCTGCATCGCGTACTTGCCAACCACACCTACAGGCACCGCTGGGAAGAAATGCTGACCCGCATCGGCATGCCCTTTCAAGCCGCCGAACCGGCGATTACCGCCGCCATCGTCATTCACGGTCGTGATGACGCCCTGCGCGCGATCACCTGGTTCCAGAAAGAGGCCGATCCAGCGCGCGACCGGCTGCTGTTGCTGATTTCCGACACCGTATCGGGCCTGGAAACCGCCACCCTCTATCAGGATTTCAATCGCTTTGGCGTTTCAGTCACCGCGATGCGCCATGCCTATACCCACCCGATAGAGGGGCATCAGGCGCCTCTCGGCACCCAACATTACCTCCATGCCGATATCGCCGACCTGCCGCGGGCCGGATGGCTTCGGCGATCGCGCCTTCACCTTGCCTATGCGCCAACAGCCGCGATCTTCCCGGCGGGCCCCACCGACGCCTCGCAGCCGTCGCCCGCTGCCAGAACCGTCCTGACCTCGGTCACGGCGTCCGACGCCGTCGATGCACCGATCCTTCGGCTTTAGACGCGCGCGCTGCCAATCGACCCTCACGATTAAATCCACCTGCCGTATCAGGCAACGCCGCGTAGGGTGCGCATTCATTGCGCACCTTCCCGGCGATCATCCGCCCCCGTCACATCAGGGGCAGCAAAGGCGGGGCAAACCCCGCCTTTGCCTGATCTCAGTGCAGCACCGCGTTTTCGGGCGGCTCCCGGTGCGATGCGGCGACCCGTGTGCCGATGATCAGCCCGTCGGCCCCGGCCGTGACCGGCACCACCGCCCCTTCCAGAACCTCGCCGCCCAGGATCATCTCGGCCAGCGGATCCTGCAATGACCGCTGGATCACCCGTTTCAGGGGCCGCGCGCCGAACACCGGATCATAGCCTTCATCGGCCAGCCATTTGCGGGCGTCCGCATCCAGGTCCAGCGTGATCTTGCGCGCCGCCAGCCGCCGCGCCAGAAGGCCAAGCTGGATCTCGACGATGCCCACCATATCCTCACGGCTGAGCCGGTCGAAGATCACCATTTCATCCAGCCGGTTCAGGAACTCGGGCCGGAAATGGGCGCGCACCGCTTCCATCACCTCGGCCTTGGCCTGCGCGGCGTCGGCGCCTTCGGGCAGACGGCTCAGCGCCTGCGACCCAAGGTTCGAGGTCAGCACGATCAGCGTCTGCTTGAAATCGACATGCCGTCCGTGCCCGTCGGTCAGCACCCCGTCATCAAGCACCTGCAACAGCACGTTGAAGACATCCGGATGCGCCTTTTCTACCTCGTCGAACAGCAGCACCTGATAGGGCCTGCGCCGCACCGCCTCGGTCAGCACGCCGCCCTCGTCATAGCCGACGTATCCCGGAGGCGCGCCGATCAGCCGGGCGACCGAATGTTTCTCCATGAATTCCGACATGTCGATGCGCACCATCGCCTGATCGTCGTCAAACAGGTATTCGGCCACCGCCTTGGTCAGTTCGGTCTTGCCGACGCCGGTCGGCCCAAGGAACAGGAACGACCCCAGCGGGCGGCTTTCCTCGTTCAGCCCGGCACGGGCGCGGCGCACGGCATTGGCCACCGCCCGCAGCGCGGCCTGTTGCCCGATGACGCGCTTGCCCAGCTCTTCTTCCATGCGCAAAAGCTTGTCGCGCTCGCCCTCCAGCATCTTGGATGTGGGAATACCCGTCCAGCGTTCGACAACCTGCGCGATCTGTTCGGGGCGCACGGCCTCGGCGACCATCACCTCATCCTCGCGCGCCTCGGCCTCGGCCAGTTGCTTTTCAAGCTGCGGGATCACGCCGTAAGACAGTTCGCCCGCGCGGGCCAGATTGCCCTCGCGTTTGGCCGCGTCCAGTTCGGCGCGGGCGCGGTCAAGCTGTTCCTTCAGGTCGCGCGCGGCGTTCAGCCGGTCGCGTTCGGCCTGCCATTGCGCGGTCATCTCGGACGACCGTTCCTGTAGGCCCGACAGCTCTTTTTCCAGCTTTTCCAGCCGGTCTTTCGATGCCGCGTCGTCTTCCTTTTTCAGCGCCTCGCCCTCGATCTGCAATTGCAGGATCTGGCGGTCCAGCGCGTCCAGTTCTTCGGGTTTGCTATCCACTTCCATGCGCAGACGGCTGGCGGCCTCGTCCATCAGGTCGATGGCCTTGTCGGGCAGGAAGCGGTCGGTGATATAGCGGTGGCTCAGCGTCGCCGCCGCCACCAGCGCGGAATCGCTGATCCGCACGCCGTGGTGCAGCTCATACTTTTCCTTGATGCCGCGCAGGATGGAAATCGTATCCTCGACCGTCGGTTCCTCGACCAGAACCGGCTGGAACCGGCGGGCAAGGGCTGCGTCCTTTTCGACGTATTTTCGGTATTCATCCAGCGTGGTCGCGCCCACGCAGTGCAATTCGCCCCGCGCCAGCGCCGGTTTGATCAGGTTGGCGGCATCCATCGCGCCTTCGGATTTACCGGCGCCCACAAGCACATGCATCTCGTCGATAAAAAGGATGATCTCGCCTGCCGCCGCCGTGATCTCGTTAAGCACGGCCTTCAGCCGTTCCTCGAATTCGCCGCGATATTTGGCGCCCGCGATCAGCGCGCCCATGTCCAGCGCCATCAGGCGCTTGTTGTGCAGGCTTTCGGGCACGTCGCCATTGACGATGCGCAGCGCCAGCCCCTCGGCAATCGCGGTTTTCCCGGTGCCGGGTTCGCCGATCAGAACCGGGTTGTTCTTGGTCCGGCGCGACAGAACCTGCATGGTGCGGCGGATCTCTTCATCCCGGCCGATGATCGGGTCTATCTTGCCCTCGCGCGCGGCCTCGGTCAGGTCGCGGGCGTATTTTTTCAGCGCGTCATAGCCTTCCTCGGCCGATGCCGTGTCGGCGGTGCGGCCCTTGCGGATGTCATTGATCGCGGCGTTGAGGTTCTGCGCGCTAACCGCGCCCGCCGCCAGAGCCTCTTGCGCCTTGGATTTCACGATCGCCAGCGCGGTCAGGATACGTTCGACCGGCACGAATGTGTCGCCCGCCTTTTTCGCCAGTTTCTCGGCCTCGTCCAGCACCTTGACGGTTTGTGGATCGATATAGACCTGCCCGGCGTCGCCCGTCACCTTGGCCTGTTTCGACAGCGCCAGTTCCACTGCCTCGACCACGCGCGCCGGTTCGCCGCCCGCGCGTTTGATCAGGTTCGACGCCAGCCCCTGATCATCATCCAAGAGCGCCTTGAGCAGGTGCTCGGGCGCAAGGCGTTGATGATCTTCGCGTGTGGCGATGGTTTGCGCGGCCTGGATGAACCCACGCGCGCGTTCCGTGAACTTTTCCATGTTCATCGGCTACTCTCCTTTTGTTAAGCGCCCGTTACCCCGCCCGCTCCCGGCACGGTTCCCTTTGGGCCTTGATAGGTATTTGGGAAAGCCGAGTGCCGCGTGCAAGGGGCGGGATCACAGAAGGGCACCTCGATTTGAACCATTTCTGCTCGCGCAGGGTGCTGACCGGCGGTTGATGCACGGGTGATGTCCGCCGGTTCCGCCCTGGCGCTTCCCATGGGTCGGGGCGTATCGCCTTTGGCGTGTTGCGCTTCCGGCCTCGCGGCCTGATCCTCCGCGTTGTCGGCAAGGTTCTGCATCCAGATTTTCGCCTTGGCCCGCACCAAAGAGCCCGCACCGAAAAAGCATGCGCACCCGCGTGCCCGCCCATGGCGTTGACCTGCCCCATGGCGTTGACCTGCGCGCCGGGGACATGCTTGACGCGCACACGGACCCGCGCGATCCGGTCTGGTTGCCCCCTTCGCCTGTTCGCTCGGCGGCTTGCCGCGCTTGGGCGATGCATAATGTGCTGGCCCGGAGGTTGTCAGACACGCTGGAGGGCGTTGTTCGCAACAATCAATCCCCCGGCGATCCCCCGGATCAATCGCTTGGCGCTTCAAACTTTGTGTCGAAGCCTTGAACGAGGCAAGAAAAGCAGGATCGCTTCACTTCAGATTGAAAAAGAGGTGCCGCAGCCGCACGAACTGGTCGCGTTGGGGTTTTCAACCACGAACCGCGCCCCGATCAGCTCATCGGAAAAATCGATCACCGCGTTCGACAGGAACGGCAGCGACACCGGATCGACCAGCACCTTTGCCCCGTCCTTTTCCAGCACCAGATCGCCCTCGGCGGCCTCATCCAGGCGGATATCATATTGAAACCCGGAACAGCCGCCGCCCTCGACCGCAACGCGCAGCGCCTGCGCGGAACCGGCGGTTTCGGCAATCTCGGCCAGCCGGGCAAAGGCCCGGTCGGTCACCTTGGGGGGAAGTGTCAGGCTCATGCTGTCTGCCTTCTGTCAATCTTCACTGATCTTCAATATAAGTCCGTGCATGATCCATCACAAGAACGGCCTGTCATGACGCTTGCCCCCTATGCCTGCCACCCCGACGACACGCGCGGCAGGCTTTATTCCGAAAGCTATTCCACCTTTCGCAGCGTCTGGCAGCGCGATCGTGACCGGATCATCCATTCATCCGCCTTCCGGCGCCTGAAACACAAGACCCAGGTCTTTGTGGAACATGAAGGCGATTACTACCGCACCCGCCTGACCCACACGATCGAAGTGGCGCAGGTCGCGCGCACCATCGCGGGCGTGCTGGGCCTCAACACCGATCTGGCCGAGGCGATCGCGCTCGCCCACGATCTGGGCCACACCCCCTTTGGCCATACGGGCGAGGATGCGCTGGCCGCGCTGATGGCGCCTTACGGCGGCTTCGATCACAACGCGCAGGCGATCCGCATCGTCACCACGCTGGAACGCCATTACGCCGATTTCGACGGGCTGAACCTGACATGGGAAACGCTGGAAGGCATGGCCAAACATAATGGCCCGGTCCTCGAATCGCGGGGTTCGGACCGGGCGGCGCTTCCCTATGCGCTTGCCGAATACGCCGCGCGCCACGATCTGGAACTGCACACCCACGCCAGCGCCGAGGCGCAGGTGGCCGCCGTCGCCGATGACGTGGCCTATAACCACCACGACCTGCACGACGGCCTGCGATCGGGCCTGTTCACCGAGGATGATCTGCTGGACATGCCGCTGACCGGCCCGGCCTTTGCCGAGGTGGACCGGCTTTATCCCGGCCTCGAACCCATGCGCCGCAGGCACGAGGCGCTGCGCCGGGTGTTCGGTGTGATGGTCGAGGATGTGATCGCGGTTGCCCGCAACCGCCTTGCCGCCGCGCAACCAACCTCGGCGGCCGAAATCCGGGCGATGGAAGGCCCGATCATCCGCTTTTCCAAACCGCTGTTCCAGGAACTCAAGGTCATCAAGCAGTTCCTGTTCGAACGCCTCTACCGCGCGCCGACGGTGATGAAGGAACGCGCGCGCGTCACCGCGATGATAGAGGCGCTGTTCCCCCTGTACATGGACCGGCCCGATCTGCTGCCCGGCGAATGGGCCGAAGATGTCGCCCGCGCCGGTGCGTCCGGTGCCGAAGCGCACCCGAATATGGCGCGCATTGTGGCCGATTATGTCGCCGGCATGACCGACCGTTTCGCGATCCAGGAATATGACCGCCTGATCGGCGCAAAGCCCCGGCCGTAATCGGAAAAAAAACAGCGCCTGCCGCCCGATGGCAGCCCCGTTCCCCGCCGTTCCCCCCGCCCGATGATCCACGCAAAACCGCAGTATTGTCCGCCCGTTTCCGCAATCTTGCCTGAATTGCCCTCGATAAGGTGAAAACCGATCCGACTGTTTCGGATATGGCGACGACGTGGAAGGTGTGGAATGGACCGACTGACCGAGATGGAAGCGTTTGCCACCGTGGTGGATCAGGGCGGTTTTACCGATGCGGCACGCAAGATGGGCATCTCCAAATCCGCCGTCTCCAAACATGTCTCGGCGCTTGAGGCGCGCCTTGGCGCGCGCCTGCTCAACCGCACCACCCGCCGCGTCAGCCCGACCGAAATCGGCCTGGCCTATTACGACCGGGCGCGCCGGGTGCTCAACGACGCGGGCGAGGCGGATTCACTGGTCACCTCGATGCAATCGGCGCCATCGGGGCTGTTGCGCATTTCGGTCGCCACCGATTTCGGCGTCAACCTTCTGTCGCCGGTTCTGGGCGATTTCCTGCGCGAATACCCCGATATTACCGTGAACATGGTGCTCAACAACCGCTATGTCGAACTGATATCGGAAGGCTTCGACATGGCCGTGCGGATCGGCGATCTGGAAGACAGCACCTTGCGCGCCCGCAAACTGACCGACACAACCAAACGCATGGTGGCCGCACCCGCCTATTTCCAGCAATATGGCCGCCCGCAAAAGATCGACGACCTGAACGATCACAAGCTTTTGCATTATTCGAATCAGGCCAGCGGCAACATGTGGAAACTGACCGCGCCCTCGGGCGAAAAGCGCCAGGTGCGCACGGCGGGCTGGCTGACGGTGAACGACGGGCAATCGCTGCTCAACGCCGCCATCTCCGGCCTTGGAATCGCGTTCCTGCCCAGTTTCCTGTATTTCGAGGCGATGCGCGCCGGGCTGATCCAAGAGGCGATCCCGGATCTGCCCGTCGAACATCTGGGCATCTATGCCGTCTATCCGCCGGGGCGTTTCACCCAGCCCAAGGTGCGGGCCTTCATCGACTTTCTGGTGGAACGCTTTGCCGACAAGGGCCCGGAAAAGTGGTGACACCCCGCCCCTGACCGCGCAGGCAACGGCGCCGGTCTCTCGCGACTGATCCGGCGCGGGTAACTGACGCCAGAGCTGCCACCAGTGCCGCGTTTGAAGCCGATTATCCGCGCCCGCCGGTGGTATCCGGGCCGGTCCCGCAGGGCGTCCTCCATCACCTTCCCAAACGCGCCTGCGCGCCGCCTTCGGCGCTGGGTTTGATGCCCATGCCGCGAAAACCCGGCGCTGGATACAAGCTGGTTACAAACTGCGCGGAAACGATCCCGGTCAGGCCCGTTCCGGCCTGGAAAGTGTTAAAAAACCGGATCATCGCCCGATCACCGCCCGATCACAGGTTGACATCCGCCGGTCGGTGCTAATCTTGTGGACCCTCATCGTGCGATGCTATGACACGGGCGGATTTACGGGCAAACCGGGGGAGACAAGGTGAAGATCGGAGCACCCAAGGAAATTTTCGAAGGCGAGGCGCGGGTTGCGCTGACGCCAGATTCGGCACGCGCGCTGGCCAAGCTGGGGCATGACTGCGTCGTGGAAAGCGGCGCGGGCGTTTTGGCCGGGTTTTCGGATGCGCTTTACAAGGAGGCCGGCGTCGAGGTGGTGAAAACCGCCGCAGCGCTTTTCAAGGCCGCCGATGTGGTCGTCAAGGTGCGCCCCCCGCAAGAGGCCGAGGTCAGGCGCCTGGCCAAGGGGCAGACGCTGATTTCCATGTTCTACCCCGCCCAGAACAAGGAATTGCTGGAACTGGCGCAATCGCGCGGTGCAACCGTCATCGCGATGGACATGGTGCCGCGCATCTCCCGCGCGCAAAAGATGGACGCGCTGTCTTCCATGGCCAATATCGCGGGCTACCGCGCGGTGATCGAGGCGGGCGCCAATTTCGGCCGTTTCTTCACCGGCCAGGTGACGGCGGCGGGCAAGGTGCCGCCGGCCAAGGTGCTGGTTGTGGGGGCGGGCGTGGCGGGCCTTGCCGCGATCGGCACAGCGACCAGCCTTGGCGCGATCACCTATGCCTTTGACGTGCGCCCCGAAGTGGCCGAACAGGTCGAATCGATGGGGGCCGAATTCGTCTATCTCGATTTCAAGGGCGATGTGCAGGACGGCGCCGCCACAGGCGGCTATGCCGCGCCCTCTTCCCCCGAATTCCGCGAGGCACAGCTTGCGAAATTTCGCGAAATCGCGCCCGACATGGATATCGTCATCACCACCGCGCTGATCCCCGGCCGCGACGCGCCGGAACTGTGGACCGAGGACATGGTGAAATCCATGAAACCCGGATCGGTGATCGTCGATCTGGCGGCCGAACGCGGTGGCAACTGCAAGCTGACGGTGATGGATGAACGCATCGTCACCGACAATGGCGTGATCATCATCGGCTATACCGATTTTCCCAGCCGGATGGCCGCGCAGGCCAGCACACTTTACGCCACCAACATCCGCCACATGCTGACCGATCTTACCCCCAACAAGGATGGCAAGATCATTCACAACATGGAAGATGACGTGATCCGCGGCGCCACCGTGACCCATGCGGGAGAGATCACCTTCCCACCGCCGCCGCCAAAGGTGGCCGCCATCGCCGCCAAGCCCAAGGAAAAGGTCAAGGAACCGACGCCCGAGGAAAAGCGCGCGCGTGAGGTGGCCGCCTTCCGGGCGCAGACCCGCAATCAGGTCACGCTTCTGGGCGTGGGCGCGGTGCTGCTGCTGGCGGTCGGGCTGGTGGCCCCCGCAAGTTTCATGCAGCATTTCATCGTGTTCGTGCTGTCGGTTTTCATCGGCTTCCAGGTCATCTGGAACGTCAGCCATTCGCTGCACACGCCGCTGATGTCGGTGACCAACGCGATCTCCTCGATCATCATCCTGGGCGCCTTGTTGCAGATCGGCTCCGGCTCGATGCTGGTGGTCGCGCTGGGCGCGGCTTCGGTGTTCATGGCGGGGATCAATATTTTCGGTGGCTTCATGGTCACCCGGCGCATGCTTGCCATGTTCCAGAAGTCCTGAGACGGGAGACGCATGATGGAATCCGGACTTACCACTGCCGCCTATGTCATCGCGGCGGTTCTTTTCATCCTGTCGCTGGGCGGGCTTTCGGGCCAGGAAAGCGCCAAGCGCGCGGTCTGGTACGGGATCGCGGGTATGGCGCTGGCGGTGCTGGCAACGCTGATCGGGCCCGGATCGGGGCTTTGGGGGGCGTCGCTGCTTCTGGTGCTGGCGGGGGGCGTCATCGGCTGGATCGTGGCGCAGCGCGTGCAGATGACCGAAATGCCGCAGCTTGTCGCGGCGATGCACAGCCTTGTTGGCCTTGCCGCGGTGTTCATCGGCTTCAACGCCCATCTGGAAGCCGCGCGCGTCGCGGCGATGGACGTGGGCGCGCGCGCGGCGCTGACCGGTTTCGCGGCCCTGCTCGCGCACAAGGCGCCGGTGGAACTGTCGATCCTGCGGGTCGAACTGTTTCTGGGCGTGTTCATCGGGGCGGTGACCTTCACCGGCTCGGTCGTCGCCTTTGGCAAGCTTGCGGGCAAGGTGGATACCAAGGCGAAAAAGCTGCCGGGCGGGCATCTCCTGAATGCCGGTGCGGCGGCCCTGTCGCTGCTGCTGCTGCTGGTCTATCTCGATGGGGCCCAATCGTGGGCGCTGATGCTGATGACGCTGGCGGCCTTCTTCATCGGCTATCACCTGATCATGGGCATCGGCGGGGCCGACATGCCGGTCGTGGTGTCGATGCTCAACAGCTATTCGGGCTGGGCGGCGGCGGCGATCGGCTTTTCGCTGTCCAATGACCTTCTGATCGTGGTGGGCGCGCTGGTGGGGTCATCGGGGGCGATCCTGTCCTACATCATGTGCAAGGCGATGAACCGGTCGTTCATCAGCGTGATCCTGGGCGGTTTCGGCAACACCACCGGCCCCGCCGCCGCGATAGAGGGCGAACAGGTCGCCATCGATGTCGACGGGGTGGCCGCCGCGCTGAATGACGCCGACAGCGTGATCATCGTTCCGGGCTATGGCATGGCGGTGGCGCAGGCGCAGCAATCGGTCGCGGAACTGACGCGCAAGCTGCGCGCCAAGGGCAAGACGGTGCGCTTTGCCATCCATCCCGTGGCGGGCCGTCTGCCGGGGCACATGAACGTGCTTCTGGCCGAGGCCAAGGTGCCCTATGACATCGTGATGGAGATGGACGAGATCAACGACGATTTCCCCAATACCGATGTCGCCATCGTCATCGGCTCGAACGACATCGTGAACCCGGCTGCGCAGGATGATCCGGGCAGCCCCATCGCCGGCATGCCGGTGCTGGAAGTGTGGAAGGCCAAACAGGTGTTCGTATCCAAGCGCGGGCAGGGCACCGGCTATTCCGGGATCGAGAACCCGCTGTTCTTCAAGGAAAACACCCGGATGTTCTATGGCGACGCCAAGGCATCGATCGACAGCCTGTTACCAAAGATCGACTGAACCCACCGGGGGTGGGCAACAAAGGGCGCGCCGTCTTCCGGCGCGCCCTTTTTCGCGCGTATCGCGGCACAGCCCGGTCCACAGCTTGAGCGCCCAGAAAACCCTCTTTCCCATCCTCTCGAAAAAATACTTGTCCCGCCGCCGCCCAAGGTTCGCACGCATTGAAAAGGGCGCGTCTGTCCGAACGCGCCCTTTTGAGCGGGTTGCAGTCAGCCGGGAGAATTCCCTTGACCGGCGATCGCACGGCAAGGGCGGGACAAGTATTTATTCCAAGATGAGGCGAAAGAGCGGTTTTTTGCGGTCAAGCTGCGGACCGTATCGGGCG